>DATEGX010000446.1:0-19546 GCA_035279875.1 Binataceae bacterium (SeqCode) | reverse complement strand
CCAACGAGGTGCAGGAGCTATCGATATCGACCACCAGATGGGCGCCGCCGGAGCCGTTGCGCACCCGCGTCAGCATTTCGGCCAGCGCGAGCGTGCCCAACGTCACGATCTTTGGATCAAGGCCGGCGCGGGCCAGCATCTCCAGATGATCCCGGACCACCTCGCGCCGCGCCGCAGCCGCAATCACCAGGGTCTCGCCCGCCTGGCGTCCGACCCGGGCGAAGGCGACAATGGCGTCGTCGACCGCGAACGGCAGATGCTCCTCGAGCGCGAAGGCGACGACTTGCTGGAGCCGCCGGCGATCGGTGAAGGGCAGGGCGAGCAGCCGTTTGGCGACGAATTCGCCCGGCAGCGAAGAAATCACGATCTCGGGCGCGCCTGCCGCATTGACGATTCGGGCGACCGCGCCGCCGAGGTCGGGCTCGTCTTCAGCACGCTCCTGCTCATAGACGGCAACCAGGTCGAGCGTGCGATAGGTACGCTCGGCCGCCGCCGCGCGTACCCGATCACCACCCAACTCCAATGCCAGGATGCGCTGGCCCATCTAATCCTCGTGCCAGTTCATCAGCATCGCGGTGCCGTTCAGATTGCGTCTGAAAGTCGCGTAGATTCGTTTGCGCGCTCCGGCGAATTCGCCCTGGGCGGTTATCGTAAAATAAGAGCTGCGCATGGTCACGAAGGAACTCAGGCGTCCGGAGGCGGCGATTGCGCCGATCCCGGGAATCTCGTTGGCGAGATCGGTAATCTGCAGGAACGGACGAGCCTGGCGAATCTGCACGATCTGCTCAACCAGTTGTGGATCGTTTTCGAGTTCGGGGGCCAAGGCCGCCAATACCTGGGGCGGTGCGGTGTTCACGTTGATGCGCATTTCGGGCATGGTCGTCAGGTACTGACTCAACTGCAAAAAGACCGCATCGTTCATTCCCTTGAGCATCCGCAGATCGCCGATCGTCGGCATCGGTCCGTTGCGCGGTTCGTACGGCGGCGTCAGGCTCAGGTAATAGCCCGCTTCCGCGCCCCCATCCGACTCGATGCTGTCGGGGTCGAGCCAGTCTATCAGAACGGGCATCAGATCGGGCGATACCCCGATATTGGAGAACAAGCGAAGCAGCATGGCCTCCATCGCCGGATCCACCTGCATCGTTCGCTTGTTGAAGAGATTGTTGACGTCGATTTTTCGCGTCTCGTCGACAATGGAGAGCGACACTACGCCGCCATCGACCACGATCGGCGCAATCGGCTGGGCCCAGGCTTCGTCGAGACCGTCGTGGGGAGTTTTTTGCAATGCGTCGTTGAGCGAGTCGCGCGCCAGTACCGCCAAGCCGACCTGAATTCCCGAACGGGCCAGATAGCTGGCCCGTATCTGATTTGCCAGATTTGCCGCCGATCGATAGCCGAGCGCTGCCGAGGTGGTGAATTCGATTACCAGCAGCGTCATCAGGGAGACCGCTAGCAAAGTCGCCAGCAGGGCGATTCCGCGGTCATATTTGCGCCTGGCTGTGATCACCATTGCAGGAATGCCATCGGCAGCGTCACCCGTGTTGATAGCATCAAAGGCGTGCCGGTGCTGGCGGCAGTGGCCAACTCGATTTCGATTTCCGGCGGCAATTGGCGGCCGGGCGGCAGACTCTGCGAATTCCAGCTCTCGCCCCAGGCATTGCCGTCAAAGTAGCGTATATGAAGTGACACTATGTTATTTGCAATTATAACCGGCTGGCGAGCATCCCCGCCTGTGCCAATGCCCAACAGGCTACTGCTCTGGCTTCGGAGTAGCAGGAACCATCCTGGATGCTGCATATTCGGCGCGGTCGAATACACAATAGTGTCTTCCGCGCCCCAACCTTCGAGCGCCCGCCGGTGACCCGGGTCGAGCGTCGAAACCGTCAGGGTGTCGAGCGGCTGACCGTTTTGCATTCGGGCCTCGCCCATCAGCAGGACCCGGCTGGCGAGAATCTGGGTCTGCACGGCGCCGCGAATTTCCGAAGCCATCTGGGTGACGATTGCGCGGGCGCCCTCCTGCTGGAGAATACGGTGCTCGGCTTGCTGTTTGCCGGTGGCGACGGCATGAAACGACCCGGCCAGCATGACGAGGACCATCGCCAGGATCGCCACCGCGAGCATGACCTCGATAAGCGTGAAGCCGGGCAGGGTTCTCCGGATCGCCGATTGCTCGATGCTCATGGCGCGGCGTTCCCCGGGCCGCCCAACCCAACGTTGGGAGAATTTCCGGCGCCCTCCTGCCCTTGATCGGGCGGGGCGTTTTCTGCGTTCACCTGAGGCACCGGATTATGCATGAACTCGGTCAGTTCGAACCTGCGGCTGAAACTCGGCCCGTAAAATACATAAATACGAACCCGGCGGACGTCGGGGAAGATCGGCGATTGGTCGACCAGACGCTGCCATTTGAAGTTCGGATAGAGCCCCGGATAAATGTTGTGGAAGTCGCCGTTGGTTGTACCCTGATCCGGAAAACGCTGTATCTCGGCTTCACTCATCAGCGATTGCGCGAGCATCGAGGCCTTGGTTATATCGCCCGCGCGGATAACCGAGACCATGTCGCTATGCTGCAGTGAGAGCAGCGCGAGCAGGGCGATACCTATGAAGGCAACCGCGATCATCACCTCGAGCAAGGTGAACGCGGGCGCGCTGGCTCGGCTGATTCGGCTCATGGGGTCAGCCGGGCCAGCGCGTCGGGGCTCAGGTCGCCGGGCACCACCGCGACGGCGCCGTTGAATGGGTCGATCCCGATGGTCATGACTTCCCCCCTGCGATCCATCAGGTGAATTACCGCGGCGTCGGCCAGGCCGCTGGGATAGAACTGGCAACTCGGGATTCCGCGCCTGAAGAGCCCGCCGCCCTGAACCCAAACGTCCCGCAGCCGTATATCCGCCGGCATCGTCACTCGTCCACCGGCTGGACCCTTCTCCGGCAGCGCCGCCGGCTTGAGCGCGAACGGATCGAGCCGGGTGACGAAGTAGGTATTGTTGTTGAGGTCGATATTCAGCCGCAGGAGGACCTTTTGCGCACCGGCCTCGCCGTAAAGGTAATGGGCGCGGGTGGCGAGGCGATGCGCCTCGCTCCTGAGTTCCGCGCCCTGGAACGAACCGAAGTAGGGCATAGCGATCAAAAGAATCAGGCCGATGATAAACAGTACGACCGCGAGTTCGAGCAGGGTAAAGCCGGCCGGTACGGATTTAGTGCGAAAGATCATCGCACACCGCGGCTGCGGGCCGCCGGTGATTTCGCCGGAGGCGTCAGGACGTACTGCTGCCGTCAATATCAGCGTTCTTGCCCTCCCCGCCTTCGGCCCCGTCGGCACCGAACGATTTCAGCACATAGGAGTTGCCGTCGCTCTGGTAAAAGTAGGAACTGCCCCAGGGATCCGGCGGGATCTTCTCGATATAAGGACCGCCCCAATCCTTGGGTATATCGCCGCTGGTGGGGGCGGCTATCAGGGCGGCCAGACCCTGGTCGGTGCTCGGATATGAACCCGCATCGAGGTAGTAGCGATCGAGCGCGCTCTTGATTTGGGCGATATCTGCCTGCGCCTTGACCCTTTTGGCCTTGTCGGTGGCGCTGCGCAGGTTCTGCACGACGATGGTCGCCAGCAGCCCGATAATCAGGATGACCACCATGAGTTCGATCAAGGTGAAGCCGTCCTGAACCCGGCTGAGCTTCCGTCGCAAACCCATCGTCGTTGGTCCCCGCCCTATTGCATCAATTGGTTGAGCTGAAAGATCGGCAGCAGCACCGCGAGCATCATGAAGAGGATAACAGCGGCCATCACCAGCGTCATCAGGGGCTGCAGCAGGGCGGTCATCTGGTTGAGCGAGTTTTCGACCTCGCGCTCGTAGTTGTCGGCAACCCGCTCGAGCATCTGTTCGAGGTCGCCCGAGCGCTCGCCAACCTTGATCATTTCGACCAGCAGAGGAGGAAAGAGTCCGCTGCGCTCGAGTGTCTGGCCCATGCCATGACCTTCCCGGATACTTTCGCGGCTCTGCTCGACCGCGTCGGCCAGCAGGCCGTTGGTAACAACCCGTTTGACGGCCCCCAGCGCAGGCATCAGATGCACCCCGCTTTCGAGCAAGGTGCCCAAGGTGCGCGCGAAGCGGGCGCAGATCACACGGATGATGGTTGGTCCGACGTACGGCACGCGCAACAGCCAGGTATCGTAGAAGCGGCGGCCCGCCTTGGTCGAAAGCCCTCCTGCGATTCCGGCGACGATTGCAACAGCCAGAATCAGCAATTCGAGCCAGTAACCGGTCAGGAAGTCGGAAAGCTTGATCAGCACCCGGGTCATCAGCGGCAGCACCGCATGCTGCTCCTCGAAAATGGTCGAGACCTGCGGCACCACGTAGGTCACCATGAAACCCATGATCAACGCCCCGACGCACATCATGATGATCGGATAGGTCATCGCGCCGCGCACCTTCGAAACGAACTCCGACTGGCGCTCGCTATATTCGGCGAGCCGGTCGAGCACCGCTTCGAGCGCGCCTGCCGTCTCGCCCGCCCTCACCATGCCGGTGTAGAGGTCGGAAAAGACGTCCGGATGAGCCGCGAAGGCGTCCGCTAGCGACGAGCCCTCACGCACGCTCTCGCGCACCTGGGAGAAGACCCGTTTCGTCGCCGGCCGCACGGTTTGCTCGGAGAGCGCTCCCAGGGCCTCGACCAATTGCACGCCGGCGCCCAGCAGGGCGCTTAACTGGCGGGTCAGCAAGGAGAGTTCGGTCGCGGGAATCCGATGCCCGATGCTCGGTAGCCATTGCCTGATCGAGCGGCCGGTTGGGGCGGCCTCCTCTTCGGCTAAATCGGTGGGAAATATTCCGAGTTCGCGGAGTTTCCCGCGCGCGCTGCGCGGACTGTCGGCGTCGATTACGCCATTGACCGAGCGGCCAGTGGGCGCAAGTCCGCGGTAAGCGAAAACCGGCATGATCGAATCAAAATCGGCGGAGGGCGGTTTGGGACCTTATCGGCCGAGGAGCCGCCTAGGTGATATCCTCCTGCGTGACCCGCAGCAATTCTTCAATAGTGGTCTGGCCTGCCATGACGCGCTCGGCACCGTCCTGGCGCAGCACTTTCATGCCCTTGGAAGTGCATAAACGGCGAAGAGAGGCGGCATCCGCCTTCTTCATCACCAGCGAGCGCATATCGTCGTCCATTACCATCAATTCCTGCACGGCAGTACGTCCGCGGTAGCCGGTATCGCGGCAGGCGCGGCATCCCTTGGGCCGATAAATGGGGCTCTTCAGACGCGTGGAGCCTAGACCGATGCGTATCAGTTCGGATTCCGACGGTATGTAAGCCTCGCGGCAGTCTGGGCATACCACGCGCACCAGGCGCTGCGCCAAGACCGCCAGCACCGACGACGAAACCAGGAAAGGCTCGATACCCATGTCGACCAGGCGGGTCAGGGCGCCAAAGGAATCGTTGGTGTGCAGGGTGGAGAAGACCAGGTGGCCGGTCAGCGCGGCCTGGATCGCGATTTCCGCGGTCTCGCTGTCGCGAATTTCGCCGACCATGATCACGTCCGGGTCCTGGCGCAGGATCGAGCGCAGCCCGTTGGCGAAGGTCAGCTCGATCTTGGGGCTGACCTGCATCTGGCCGATACCGTGGAGCTGGTACTCGATCGGGTCTTCGATCGTGATGATGTTCTTCTCGGGCGAATTGATGCGGCTGAGACAGGCGTAAAGGGTGGTCGTTTTGCCTGAACCGGTCGGCCCGGTCGCCAGGATGATGCCATGGCTTTGACGAATCAGGCGGTCGATCTTGCGTAGATTGTCGCCGGAAAAGCCCAGCCGATCCAGGTTGACGTCGACCAGTGCCTGCGCCCGGTCGAGCAGACGCAGCACGATCCGCTCGCCGAATGCGGTCGGGATGGTCGAGACGCGGATATCGATGTCACGCCCCGCGATCCTGACCCGGATACGGCCATCCTGGGGCAAGCGCTTTTCCGCGATGTTGAGCCCAGACATGACCTTGATACGCGAAGTTATAGCGGCATGGAATCTTTTGGGCGGTGAAAGCACGTCGTAGAGCATTCCATCGACACGGAAGCGTATCACCAGCTCGCGCTCGAACACCTCGATATGGATGTCGCTTGCGCGGTCCTTGACCGCCTGCGAAAGCAAGCCATTGACCAGCTTGATAATCGGCGCGGCGTCGTCGGCTTCGAGCAGGTCGCGCGGTTCAGACGCCAGTTCGCTGGCCACCTGATCGAGGCGCTCCTCCTCGAGGTCGATCATCAGGTCCTCGGCCGAGGTCGCGCTGGCCTGATCGTAGGCGTAGTTAATCGCCTGTGTGATGGCCTCGGCGGGCGCCACCACCGCCTGAATCGGGCGGCTGAACAGGACGTGGAGGTCGTCGAGCGCCTCGTAGTTGGAAGGGTCGGCAATCGCCACGGTAATCGCCGTGCCATCGCTGCCGATCGGCAATAAGCGGTTCTTCTTGGCGTAGTTTATCGGAACTTTCGCCACCAGTTCGCTTTCCAGCGTATGTTCATCGATATGCGCCTGGAAAGGGAGCTGGTATTCCTGGGCAAGCGCACGGGCCAAGCGTTGCGGCTCGAGCGCGCCCATATCGACCAGCACGTCGGCAAGCTCCTGCCCAGGCTTTTTACGCTGGCGCGCCTTCTCGAGGTCCTGGGGCGAAACCCAGGAGCGGTCGAGCAGGATGCTCTCGAAGCTATTGCGTGCCGTTGCCATCAGAGAGCCTTGCCGGGTAGCTCTGGCCTCCGCAAAATCGCATGCCAAATGTACCCAGCGTTAGCGTATACCCCGGATATTACACCGATGAGACGCGCGGCTTGCAACTCGCCATTTCTGAGCGTCGCGATGCGTTTAGAAGTGGCTGACGTTGGAAACTCCTCCGCCCGGCCCGACTCCGTAGCCGAAGCCCGAACCCTGCTTGGCCGGCACCGTATGCTTGGCCTTGTTCCACGAGACCAGCGCGCCGTCGAGAAACTTCAGGTCCAGGAAGGTCCCGCTATCGCCGGGCTTTACCGAGGTGTAGAGCAGGGTGGCCGCGACGTCATTGCTGTTCGGATTGACCGCGTAACTCCAAATCTCTGAATTCGTGCCGACATATTGGCGCATGTCGGGCTCGCCAAAGCGATTATGAACCGCCAGCGACGATTCACCGGTCTTCAGCGATTTGAGCATATTGGAGGCTCGCGCATGGGTGCTGGCGTCATAGGCCAAGCCACATCCCCCAATGAGCGCCGCCATCACTATCATCGACACGACCCGGGCGCGAAACGAAACCATCGCCTCGGATTGTGTTGGTCCCCATGCAGTCTTGTCAATTCGCGAAGACCCCGCCGAATGATTTTACTCTATGAGAGATCGTTTTGGAATTACGTAACGGGTCCACAATTGTTCCCGATTCGCTTAAATTTCGATCGCGCAATTGGGGGTTGCATGCGCCTTTCGATCGAGAGGGCGGCGTTCATGCTCCTCAGGAGGTCTCACTGATGGCGCGCAAGCTCAAGCTGATCAAGGGCAAGGCCCAGCGCAGCGCACTGGTTTACGGGATGAGGCTGTTTGCGGCGAGCGATATCGCCGGCATCGAGGATGCGCGCATCGCGCTGGCCGACGGCAATTCGGGCCGTATCACCATGCATCTGATCGAAGGCACCCGCGCGCAAATCCGCCGCCAGCTTATGGAGAGCGTCGACGCCTTCTTCGAACTGCTCGGGGACGAGGCGGATTAGTCGGGGTGTTGAGAATTACGCGGGGATATGCGATGCGTTCGAGCGTATTCCGCCGCACGGAACGCTTCGGCGACCGGCCCAGGATCAGGAGTGCTAAAACCGATGGATTTGAAGTTCGTCAAGTACGAGAAGAAGGATCACCTCGCCCATATCACCTTCAACCGGCCCGAGGTGATGAACGCGATGCATCCGCCGTGTCATGTCGAGATGGATTCCGTGTGGGACGACTTTGTCGCGGACAAAAACCTGTGGGTCGCGATCGTTACCGGCTCGGGCGACAAGGCCTTTTCGGCCGGCAATGACCTCAAATACACCGCGGCCCATCGCGGCGAGCCGATGCCGCATTGGCGGGGCGGTTTCGCCGGCCTCACTTCGCGCTACGATATCGTCAAGCCGATTATCGCGGCGGTCAACGGCTTCGCGCTGGGCGGTGGATGCGAAATCGCGCTCGCCTGCGACATCATAATTGCCGCGGACCATGCGCGCTTCGGACTGCCCGAGCCGCGCGTGGGCCTGATGGCGGGCGCCGGCGGGGTCCATCGCCTGCCCCGGCATATTCCGCTCAAGATCGCGATGGGCATGATGCTGACCGGGCGGCATATCCAGGCCACCGAGGCCCATCGATGGGGTCTGGTCAACGAAGTGGTGCCGTTGAAGGATTTGCTGCCGACCGCCGAACGATGGGCCGCCGAAATCATGGAATGCTCGCCGCTGTCAATCCAGGCCAGCAAGGAAGCCGCTTACGCCGGTCTGCACATGTCGCTGGAAGAGGCTAACAAGACCACTTTCCCGGCGAGCAAGAAGCTCTTCAGCTCGAAGGATTTGATCGAAGGACCGCGCGCCTTCGCCGAAAAACGCAAGCCTAACTGGAAGGGCGAATAGTCAGTCGGCGCGCGGGGCAACCGCGCGCGCTTCCTCACTTGTTAGGTTAAGGCAGACCCGGCGGCCTGTCGTTGTCGGTTTCCGTGATAGTGGGTCCACCTACGGTTGGGCAGGATGCAGGTGCCGAAACCCGCTAAACGACGGGTTGCCGACGCGATACCAATGTTCGGTAGCCACATCGGGCGAATTGGTATTACTGAGTAATATCTGGTCGCCGCCGTCAACTATCGCGAGGCTCTGGGTATACGAACCGCCCGCACATCCGGGACCGCCGTTATTGAAGTCGATTGCATCGGTCCCGGTTCCATCGGCGGTAATCGTATACGTTCCTTTGAGCTTGTAATCACAGGCATTGCCGTTGAAGTTGATTGTCTCGTGTCCGGTCAAATTGCCGTGGCCATCGGAGGTAAAGCGTCCGGTGCCGGCAAACACCTGGGGCGAGCCGGCGGTGACCTGGTATCCGGAAAAAATGCTCGAGTAGCTCCCACTGAGAAGCCCTAATGGCGAGCCACCTCCGGCGGTCGCGCGGCCATGCTGCAGCGAGATGAAGGCCAGAACAATAGCGGACACTGCGCAGACCGTCTTCACCGACTTCATATTTTCTCCTTCGAATCTAATGCGCGATGAGCAGACAACTCTTGGATTGGGAGTGAGTATTCGCAAAGTTTAAATCTCCAGACGAACGGTGGCAATTCTCCACGCGCCGCCCGATTCCAGTTGGATAGGCGCCAACCTCGCTCAAACGGATGTACCGGATGAGAAAGCAAAGCGCGGAGCCGGGGAGATATCTCACCGACTCAGGTCAATATGCCGCCGCCGTCGATGGTCAGCGTAATGCCGGTGACGAAGCCGTTTTTCATCAGGAACAGCACCGCGTCGGCGACTTCCTCGGCGCGGCCAACGCGCTTGACCGGCAGGCGCGCCGCGTACTGATCCATGATCGTTTTACGGCTCTCTCCGAAGAATTCCGCTATAAGAGGCGTATCGATCAGTCCCGGCTGAATCGTATTGACCCGCACCGGTGCGAGATCGACCGCCAGTGCGCGCGCGAATGCCTCGACCGCGCCGCATGACGCAGTCGCTACAGAGGCGCCTGGCAGCGGACGAAGCGCGGCCGTACCAGACATGAAGGTAATCGAACCGTCGGCCTGAATCTTCGGCGCAGCGCATCGCGCCGCATGGAACGCGCCCCAGAAGCGAGTATCGAGGGCAGGACGCAGTGTCTCATGGTCGGGCTTGAGCTTCGCATCGGTCATCAGGGTTCCGGCTGTGATGAACACGTGATCGACGCGAGGTAGTTCGGCAAACAACGCGCGGGTGCCCGGTTCGTCGGCGACGTCGAGGGCGATTGCTCGCGCCTGCGGGCCGAGTTCGGCCTGTGCCTGCTTGAGGCGATCCTGCCGGCGGCCGGTAACAATAACCCGCGCGCCCTCGGCTTGTGCCGCCTTGGCGGTGGCGAGGCCGATACCCGACGTGCCACCCAGAATAACTATGGTGTTATCCGCCAGAGTCATGATTCCTCCGACTGAGCGGGCTTTGCGATGCGCCGCCGGCCCGCGAGTGCACGCAGGCCGGCGGGCGGTTATCGGTTTTGACAAACGGTCCCGAGGCCAGAGGCTTATCGGGAGCAGGAATTGAATTCGCTCAGGCGGCCTCCGCCTTGATACCGTTGAGTTTCTTCAATTCGGGCATGATCTCGGCCGCGAACAAACGCATGTTGCGCTCCGCTTCGTCGTAAGCCATCCCGGCGTAGGAGAACACGCCGGTGAAATGATCAGCGCCAACGCGGCGGCGGATGTCGTCGATCTTTTCCAGGCATTGGGCTGGCGTACCCCAAACCTGCAGATTGAGGAAGTAGTCCACCGAGGCATCGGCGCCGGCCGCGGCGAGGCTCTTCGCCATCTTTTCGTAATATTCGTAATCCTTGGCCTTGCCGAAATGGTCGGCCATCATTTCGTAGTGGCGCAGCGCGGTTTGCCAATAGCCGCCGATGTACTTGAGCGCCATCTCATGGGCGCGGTCGGCGCTTGGATCGCAGAAGACCCAGCCGGCCGCGATAGTCGGCAGCGCCTCACCGCCGTTGACCTGCTTGTAGACCGTTCGATATTCGGTCAGTTCCCGCGCCACGGCTTCCCACGGCTTTTGCGGGATGATCAGAATGCCGACCCCCAGCTTGGCCATTATGCGCGACGATTCGGGCGAGACCGCGGCAGCGTAGGTGCGGCCCTTGAACGACTTGAACGGCTTCGGCCGGATATCGCGGCGCGGCTGCTTGACGTACTTGCCGTCGTATTCGATGTAGCCCTTCTCGAGGCCGTCGAGAATCATCGTGGCGTACTCGACGAAGCGCTCGCGCGACTCGCCGAGCGGAATGCGAAAGCCGTCAAACTCGATGCGTGCGATGCCGCGCCCCAGCCCCAGGATGACGCGTCCGTTGGAATAGTGGTCGACCACGGAAACCTGTTCGGCGACGCGAATCGGGTCGTGCCAGGGCAGCACCACCACCATCGAGCCTAGCTGCACATGCCTGGTCCGGCCGGCGAAGTAGGACATGAACTGGAGCACGTCCGGGCACATCGTATAGTCGTCGAAATGATGCTCGACGCTCCACAGAGAATCGAAGCCGAGCGGTTCGGCGAGGTCGCCCATCGGCAGCTCGTTGCGGTAGACGTCATAGTCCGAGCGCTGATTCATCGGGTTTTGGAAAATAACTGCGGCGCCAACTTTCATCTATAAAACTCTCCTGTTCGTTCCGGCGCTGACCGGTCCGGGCGGCGGAAATCCTCAGGCTGCGGACCGTTTGCTCGCGTCGTACGCAGCCTGAATTCTACGTAATTCCTCCCAGCTCAGGTAGGCCGTAAAGCGGTCGTCGTTGAAAAACAGCACCGGGCCGTTGCAGATGAACAGGTACTCAGTGTCCTCCAACGCGGTGGTGGCGCCGTGGACCATGCCGTTGGCTTCGTAGACGTAGTCGCCGGCATTGAGCGTGCCAGTGCGGACCTGAAGTTTGCCCGACAGAATAAAGGTGTGCGAGGGGCTGAGATGCTTATGCGGCGGGGCGACATAGCCCTTGAGCCAGCGCAGCAGAACCGCCCAGGTGCCGGATTCGGAGCCGGTCCAGAGCACCTTCATGAAGGCACGCTTGGGATCGTCGGCCATCGGAATCCAGTCCATTTGCGGCGCTTTCACCAGCGTATCCATCAATTCACTGTTGAAGGGGCTGATATCCTGAGGCAACGGCATTTTTACTCTCCTTTTGGCAATTTGATTGAAAAGCAGCTCGATAATCAGGGCGCTTTGCCCTCGGGCCATCCGGTGACGGTCGGGTCCACGGGGTCAAGCGGAATTTTCGCGGTTTTGAGGAATCCCGCCATCATCCGCCAGAAGCCCGACACCAGTATCAGCTCGACCAGCTCGGGGTGCGAGAAGAATTTCTCCAGTGTCGACCAGGTCTGCCCGGAGACCTCGGCGTGGTCGCTAAGCTCGTCGGCCATCGCGATTACCGCGCGATCCACGTCGTTATAGGCTTTGCATTTGGCCGGGTCGCGGACGCCCAGAATTTCCTCGTCGCTCATCTTGATTTGACGCGCCACGGCCACGTGCTGGCAGAATTCGTATTCCGACTTGGTGCGCCAGCCGGTCCGCAGGATCACCAGTTCGCGAATCCTCGGGTTGAGCGTCTTGCTACCCATCAGGGCGCCCGCCATCCGGCTTTGCGCGGCGGTCAGCGAGGCGTTTTGCAGCAGGGCGCGGAAGACGTTGAGCCGCGACATCGCGGTGGCCAGATTCGGATCGTTGACCGCGTCGGCGATGTGGAAATCCGTGAAGCGCTTGCGCGCTTCTTCGGGTGAAAGCATCGGGATCATTCCATATACTCCCTTGCGGTGGGGGATGACGCGGTTATAAAGCGCGAGCAGGGTGGGGCACAAGGGGGCGGCCTCGGGCCGACTTTACCGGCAAACCAGGGCGCGGACGGCTGGCGCCGCACCTTTGAGGCTTATACCGACCGGCGGGTGCTGCTGACGCTGCCGCTGGGCTTTGCCAGCGGCCTGCCGTTATTGCTGACGTTTTCGACCCTGTCCGTGCGCCTGGCGACTGCCGGGGTCAGCCGGGCGGCGATTGGCGCATTTGCGCTCGTCGGCACTCCGTACGCGTTCAAATTCGTATGGTCGCCGCTCATCGATCGCCTGCCTCCACCGCTGCCGATAGGTCGAAGGCGCGGATGGGGCGTATCGATCCAGATCGCTCTAATCGCTGCGACCCTCGCGCTCGGCACATGCAGTCCCAAGGGCAACCTCGGCCTGACGGCGGCGCTGGCCTTGCTGGTTGCCTTTCTCTCGGCCAGCCAGGACATCGTAATCGACGCCTGGCGGGTCGAAATACTAAGCGAGGAGCAGCAAGGTCCTGGCGCCGGTATGATCCAGAGCGGCTACCGAATTGCGATGCTGGCTTCGGGGGCTGGCGCCTTGATTATCGCGGCTCGGGCGGGATGGTTCGCAGCCTACGCAACCATGGCGCTGCTGTTGCTGAGCGGTGCTGCGGTCTTCGTATTTGGGCCAGAACCTCAAGTAACGGTTGAGATTTCACCGCATCACGCTGGCAGCCGAAGGGATTCGCTGCGTGAATGGCTGACCACCGCGGTGATCGATCCGTTCGGCGACTTCATGCGCCGCCCGCTATGGCCGGCCATCCTGATTTTCGTCCTGGGCTACAAATTGGGCGAAGCGATGGCCGGCGTTATGGCAATGCCGCTCTATATCGCGCTGGGTTTCTCGCTCAATGAAATCGCGGCTCTGTCCAAGCTGGTCGGATTCGTTGCGACGATCATCGGGGCGCTGGTCGGCGGCGCCGTCACAGTGCGGCTCGGTCTGATGCGCGCGCTTATTCTTTGCGGGATACTCCAGTCGGCCGGCAATCTGTTCTACGTGATGCAGGCGCTCGGCGGCCATCGGCTCGACTATCTTGCGCTATGCGTAGCGGCGGAGAACCTGACCGGCGCGATGGCGGGCGCGGCGCTCATAGCCTATCTGTCGAGCCTATGTTCTCCTGCCTTCACGGCGACGCAATACGCCCTGTTGTCATCGCTCGCCGCGGTTGGGCGAACGCTGGTCGCATCGTCAGGAGGCGTGCTGGCCGAGCGCTTTGGCTGGGTGCACTTCTACCTGCTCACCACCGTCGCGACCGTGCCTGCCTTGTTGCTGCTGCTATGGATTGCGCATCGCAGCGATGCTTCGCCATACGATCGAGCTGCTCAGGCAGGCCGCACGGCAGCTTCTTAAGCGGCGGACCATCCCATGATGCCGGTGCCGGTGAACCACGCCTTGAGCGGCTCGTAGGCCAGCACTTCTGGGCGTAGCCGCGCGGGCATCGCACCGGCTACGGCGAGCCAGTCGCGAATCTCATGACCGCCGTTGCCGGCAACAGCTTCGAGGTCCTGGTAGCGCGCATAGCGGGTGGCGATCTCGGGAATTTCGCGCGCCGTCAGCCGATCAAGGAACCACCGATCGAATTCCTCGTTGATTGTTCCGGTCTGGGGCGGTCCGACCCAGTGCGAGAGGCCGCCGGTGCCGAGAAATGCCACGCGCTCGGATCCTTGCCAGCGTTCGATGCATCCGCCGACGAAGGCACCGACATCGAAGCAACGCTTCAGGGTAGGCATCGGGGGCGCGAATGCGTTAACGACGATCGGTATGATCGGGATATCCCAGCGGGGCGTGAGCTGAAGCATCGGGGCGATTTCGGCATGATCAAGCGCCAGCTCTTCGGAAAAAGCGAAATCGACACCACGCTCGAGGCCTTCGTTCAGGATAAAGCGCGCAAGGTTGCTGACGATCGGGACGCGCACTTTGGGAATGTCGAAGCCCTCGACCGCCGGACCGACCGCCTCCTCACCGACGCCGATCAGAAAGGCCGGCAGGTTGTCGTAAAAGCAGCGGTCGAAATGATCGTCGGCGAAGGTTATCAGTACGTCCGGCCGCGACTCTTCAAGCATTCTCCGCGCGCGGTCGAACCCGCTACGGAGATTGGCGCGCTCGGCTTCGGGCAACATCGCCCAATTCTTCTCCGAAGCCATCAAAGGAACATGCGAGCAGGCGATACCGGCTACAACCTGTGCCATGTCACTTTCCTCCGTCACGATTTGCGGGGTTCATCGCAGAGCGGTAATCGCGCATATTCCGGCCTGCCGGCCCATGGGCTAGCAGCAACAGGAGCGGATTGACCCCACGATCGTAGAGTTGGCGGATCTCCCAACCCTTGAGCAGGCTGCGCTCCTCGGGCTCGAGCACATAGCCGTCGAGGACGGCGTCGATATTGTCGCGGAAGCGTTCCGCCAGTTGACGGTCACGCCGCAGATCGCGCAGCAGCTTGTCAACCTGGTACCGGCTCATTTTGATGTCCTTTGGCGCGGTTCTGTTCGTTATCAGCCCTGGCCCCAACTTAAATCCGAGTTTCCCAGCGCGATTTGGGTATAAGGCCGCATTGCCGAGCCTGTCAAGGCGGCACGGCGCGGCGTTTTCCGCGTTATGCCGGGTTCGCGCAACGAAGCGATCGAGAAGCGGCGCACGGAATCGGTTGCTGCATTGGCCAGCTTATGGCCTTCGGCCGCTTGCTCGATATCGCCGGCGATTCTGGCCGGATCAACCTGCGAGGCGAGGTACTGATACAACAGATGGCCATCAGCTCCGACCAGGAAGAACTCCAAAACGTGATCCACCGAACCATCCGATTCACGCTGACGTTTGAGCCCAAAGCGGCTCATCACGCGCTCGACCTGGTCAGGCGGCCCGGTGAGAAAATACCACCCCGCGCGATTCGCTCCCTGTTCCTTGGCATATTCGAGCAACCGTGACGGATTGTCGTGTTCGGGGTCGACGCTCACGGACACGAATGAGACATTCGAGCCCAACGCCGATCCCAGATGCGACGCGATCCATCGCATCCGCGCCGTGAGCATCAGGCAGGGACCGGGACAGCTGGTATAAAAGAAATCGAACAGCACCGGCTTACCTTTAAGCGATGCCAGGGTTAGCTTCTGGCCATGCTGGTCGGTGAGCGCGAGGTCCGGCAAACAGTCCGCCTTATTGGCGGACAAATATGAACCGATTCCTTCGCTGTTGCTGTTGCAGCCGCTCAGACCAGTGATCGCGGCCATTACGATCGCCGCGGCGATCAGATTCGCCAGGAGCGGTCGGAACGTCCGGCGTGCGGAATACATATTGTTCAGATTTTCCAATTGGAGCGCCGTCTTGAAACGCGGGCTAGCCACGGAAAGGGAGAACGGGAGAGATACGACGGTTAGAAGCGCACCGGTCTCGCTCAGCCGGACGCGGCTGCTCTTTTGAAGCTCTATATGTCGCCGGGCGGCCGGTCAATCTGCGAGATGAACCAGGGCGATGGACTGCCTGTCGGAAATCAATGAGGATGCTTGGCGATACGCTTCGGCCGATGCGCAACGGATGCATCGCCTTCTCATCTTGGGCCGTTCGCACATGGGGAATTGGGAATGGACGCACTGACCGCCGATCGCATTCATTTCGCCTTCACGATCGTCTTTCACTATCTGTTTCCGCAACTCACGATGGGCCTGTCGCTGCTGATTCTGATCCTCAAAAGCACCGCATTGCGAACCGGGGACGCCCGCTACGACCGGGCGGCGCGCTTTTGGGGCCGAATCTTCGCGATCAATTTTGCGATGGGAGTCGTCACCGGCATCCCGATGGAGTTCCAGTTCGGCACCAATTGGGCGGGATTCTCCAAAACCGCCGGCGGGGTGATCGGCCAGACTCTGGCGATGGAAGGAGTCTTCTCGTTCTTTCTCGAATCCAGCTTTCTCGGCTTGTTCCTGTTTGGCGAAAAGCGGCTGGGACCGCGACTGCACTGGCTGTCGTCGTTGCTCGTCTTTGTTGGCTCGTGGCTATCGGGGTTCTTTATCATCGCGACCAACGCCTGGATGCAGCATCCGGTCGGCTACCGTATTACACCGGGCGGCGCTATCGAATTGGAGAGCCTGCGCAGCCTGCTGACCAACCCATGGCTGGTTTGGCAATATCCGCACAACATGCTGGCTTCGGTGATTACAGCGAGCGTCGTGATGAGCGCGACTGGGGCGTTCTACCTTTTGACCACGCAATTCCAGGACTATGCACGAATCTTTGTGCGCACGGGCGTGATCATAGGCGCTATCGCCTCATGCCTGATGCTTTATCCGACCGGCGACAGCGCGGGACGCAACGTAGCGGTCTATCAGCCGGTCACGCTGGCTGGAATGGAAGCGCTCTTTCACACCGAATCGGGCGCGCCGCTGGCGATACTCGGCCAGCCGGATATGAAAACGCAGAACCTCGACAACCCGCTGGTCGTGCCGGATATCCTGAGCTTCCTGACCTTTCGGCATTGGCACGCGCTGGTAAAGGGACTCGACGCCTATCCGCGCGACCAGTGGCCTGACAATGTGCCGTTACTCTATTACGCCTACCACAACATGGTCGGGCTCGGGACATTCTTCATCGCGATACTGGTTTTCGCGCTTTTTTTTCTTTGGCTTGGACGGCTCTACGATACCCCGCTCCTGCTGTGGGCATTGATGCTGCTGGCGCCCTTTCCGTATATCGCGACGATCTGCGGCTGGATGACCGCCGAACTGGGCCGGCAGCCATGGTTGATTTACGGCGTGATGCGCACGGCGCAAGGCGCTTCGCCGCAAGTTTCAGAGGGCAACGCACTTTTCACTCTGATTGGCTTTTTCGGCATTTATAGTGTGCTGGCGGTTCTGTTCCTTTTCCTGGTCTATCTCGAGGTCCAGCGCGGTCCGGCTCCGGAAGAAAGTCCAGCCCTGGATACCGCGCAATCCCGCTCGGCGCGAATCGGCGGCGAGGTTTAATCATGGCGGTCGTGTGGTTTTGGACGGTGGCGGCAATGCTGACGGTGTATGCGGTGCTGGACGGTTTCGACATTGGCGCCGGCATCGTTCATTTGCTGGTCGCTCGCACCGAGGCCGAGCGTCGCACGATACTCACCTCGATCGGCCCGGTCTGGAACGGCAATGAAGTCTGGCTGATCGCGGCAGGAGGGAGCCTTTTCCTGGCGTTTCCGACGCTTTACGCCTCGAGTTTCAGCGGCTTCTACCTGCCGCTGATGATCGTTCTGTGGTTCCTCATCCTGCGCGGCATTTCGGTCGAATTTCGCAGTCAGATCACGAGCCCGGCGTGGTCGCCTCTATGGGACGTAATATTTTCCGCCGCCAGCGCTGGTTTGGCAGGCTTCTACGGTGCGGCGATCGGCAATATCGTTAGGGGCGTTCCGCTGGACGCCAGTGGCTATTTCTTTCTGCCGCTCTGGACCGACTTTCTGACCACCGGCCCGGTTGGCATTCTCGACTGGTTCACGATCATCGTCGGCCTGGCGACCTTCCTAGCGATGGGCGAGCACGGAGCGCTGTGGATCGCGATGAAGACCGAGGGCGATCTCGCCGTCAGGGCGCGCCGGCTGGCTGCTCGCGGATGGTGGGCGGTGCTGCTCATCACGGTGCTGGTCGCCGCGCTGAGTCCGATCGTTCAATCTCATCTGCTCGATCGCATTTCGCATCATCCGTGGGGCTACGTTTTTCCCGCCGGCGCGATCCTCGGACTAACCGGGATGAAATACTATAATTATCGCGATTCGGACTCACGCGCCTTCGTTTCATCCTGCCTTTACATCATAGGAATTGTATCCAGCACTGCGTTTGGCCTGTTTCCGTTCCTGCTACCCTCCAATATTGAACCGACCTTCGGACTGAGTATCTACAATGCTGCTGCTCCAATCGGGTCGTTGCGGCTGGGCTTCGCGTGGTTTGTTCCGGGAGTAATCCTCGCCGCGATCTATCTGGTCTTCGCCTATCGCGGCTTTGCCGGCAAGGCGAGCGTCGACGAGGAGGTTTATTGACTCGCCGGACGGATTAGCTAGTAAGTCGAGAGTCCACCGTCGGCGGGAAGCGTCACACCGGTTATCATGCGGGCTTCGTCCGAGGCGAGGAACAACGCGATTCGCGCGATATCCTCGGGATCGCCAACCGAAAACGGGTACTTCCTCAGCTGGCCCTTGATCGCCTGCGCCTGCGGCGTGCCGGTATTCGGATCTCCGGGATCGCCCATCCGATCGAGCACGCGCCCGGTCTTCACGAGTCCCGGCGCAATTGCGTTTACGCGGATCCGGTCCTTGGCGTATTCGCCAGCAAGGCTCTTGGTCAAAGCGATAATGCCGCCCTTGGCGGCCACGTAGACATGGCCGGGGAACGAACCGCGCAGCGCCGCTACCGACGACATGTTTACGACGGCGCCGCCGCCGGCCTTGATCAGTTCGGGAATACCGTGGCGGCAGCAAAGGAACATGCCAAGCAGGTCGAATGAGATCGTATGCTGCCAGACCATCATGTCGACGTCGGTCACGCGTCTATCCTGGGCGATCGAACCACCGGCGCAGTTGTACAGGATGTCGAGTTTGCCGAAGCGTGCGACCGTTTGCTGGATAGCCGACTTGACGCTGTCTTCCTTGGTCACGTCAGTCTCGACGAAGAATGCATCGCCACCGGTATCGCGGACCGCTTCGGCACTGGCGCGCCCCAGTTCCGGCTTGATCTCGGCGATCGCGACCTTGGCGCCTTCCTGCGCGAACAGGCGGGCCGCTGCGCGCGCGATTCCCGAGCCTGCACCGGTGATAAACGCGGTTTTTCCTTCCAATCTTGCCATTGGAGTGCCTCCTTGAAGTGAGCTGGACGTTTACTCGGACGTCGCGATTAGCGTGATTACTGACCGCTCCAGGCCATGCGCTCCTCGCGATAGGGATCATTGATGACGCTGCACTGGTCGTCGAAGATCATCGTCGGGCGTTCCGCGGCGGAATACGCAGGCCATTGAGGAATAGCGGGGTTATTCGGATTGCCCGAGCGGGCGAAGGCGAGCCAGGTCCGGCTCA
>DATEGX010000445.1:0-2230 GCA_035279875.1 Binataceae bacterium (SeqCode) | reverse complement strand
TTACAGAGCCTTGATATGATACGGGGCTATGCTCTTTCGCAGCGCCTGCGCCTTTGTGTTTTTTGTTTTTTCCGGCTTTGCCGCCGAGGCATTCCGCCCGCCCGCTGTTCCGTTGGCGACCGTCGATCCATATTTCAGTGTTTGGTCGATGGCCGACCATCTGACGGACGCTCCGGCCAAGCACTGGACCGGCAAGCCGCAGCCGCTGACGAGCATGATCCGCATCGACGGCGCGAGCTATCGCCTGATGGGAACCGACCGCCAGGTCCCGCCGATGCAGCAGCTCTCGGTTGACGTCGAGCCGACCCGCACGATCTACGATTTTGAAGGTCATGGAATGCGGGTCGAGCTGACGTTCATGACGCCGCTGCTTCCCCACGATCTGGCCGTGTTCTCGCGGCCGGTCACGTACATTACGTGGGAGGCGCATTCGACCGATGGCGCGGCGCACACGGTTTCGCTGTATTTCGACGCATCGTCGCTGCTCGCCGTCAATGTGCCGGAGCAGGAGGTCGCGGGCGGCCGTTTCAAGATCGGCGATTCCGAGGTTCTGCGGCTCGGCTCGAAGGACCAGCCGGTGCTCGGCAAGTCGGGTGACGATCTTCGCATCGATTGGGGCTATGTTTATCTTGCTCCGCAGCCGGGAACGGGCGGGCGGGACGTGATCGCCGGGCATCGCGAAGCTGTCACGGCGTTCTTGAAATCCGGCAGCCTGCCCGCGGCGGACGATCTCAACTTGCCCCGCATGGCGCGCGTCGATTCGCCGGTTCTCGCGGAAGCGTTCGACCTGGGCTCGGTATCCGCGCAGCCCGTCTCGCGTTTCGTCGCGCTGGCCTACGACGATCTTTTCTCGATCGAATACTTTTACCGCCGCCTGCGGCCTTACTGGCGAGCGGCCGGCATGACGCCCGAAACGATGATACAAGCCGCTTTGCGCGACTATCCGCGGCTGGTTGAACGCTGTGAACAGTTCGATCACGACTTACTCGAAGACCTGCGCAACGCGGGCGGCGACGATTACGCGCGTATCGGCGCGCTCGCGTACCGGCAGGCATTCGCGGCGCAAAAATTGGTTACCGACATCGACGGAACGCTATTCCTTTTCCCCAAAGAAAACTTCAGCAACGGCTGCATCGGAACGGTGGACGTGCTCTATCCCGCGTCTCCGATTCTCATGCTGTTCAGCACGGACCTGCTGAAGGCGTCGATTACGCCGGTGCTCGAATATGCGCGCATGCCGCGCTGGAAATTTCCGTTCGCCCCGCATGACTTGGGCACATATCCGCTGGCGGATGGGCAGGTTTACGGCGGCGGCGAAAAAACGGAAGAAGATCAGATGCCGGTGGAAGAGAGCGCGAACATGATTTTGATGGTGGCGGGTGTGGCGAAGAATGAAGGCAACGCCAGTTACGCCGAGCGCTATTGGCCGGAGTTGACCAAGTGGGCGGAATACCTGAAAGCGAAGGGCCTCGATCCCGAAAACCAGCTTTGCACCGACGACTTCGCGGGCCATTTGGCTCACAACGCGAACCTGTCGATCAAAGCAATTCTCGCGCTGGGAGCGTACGGAAAGCTATGCGAGCGGGTCGGTCATGCGCGCGAAGCCGCCGAATATACGGAAACCGCGCGAAAGTTCGCGGCGCAATGGATGAAGCTCGATGATGGTGGTGACCATTACCGGCTCACCTTCGATAAGCCGGGCACGTGGAGCCAGAAATACAACTTGGTGTGGGATCGCATCCTGGGCCTGCATCTTTTCCCGGCGAGCGTGGCGGCCAAGGAGATCGCGTACTACAAGACGAAGCAGAACCAGTTCGGACTTCCGCTCGACAGCCGCAGGAGTTATACGAAGCTCGATTGGCTGTTCTGGTCGGCGACGCTGGCCGATTCCAAAGCCGACTTCGAGGCGCTGATTCACCCAGCGTTCGAGTTCGCGAATCAATCGCCGAGCCGGGTTCCGCTCACCGACTGGTACGACACGATCACCGCAAAGCAGGAGGGTTTTCAGGCGCGGTCGGTGGTAGGGGGAGTTTTTGTGAAGCTGCTATCGGATGAGGCGGTGGCGGCGAAATGGCGCGGGAAGGGGACTCGGTGAGATTTCGGTGGATCAGATCGGCAAAAGGCGAATACGTCGGCGCATCGGATCGATTGTGACAAGGGCACCCTTTTCCAGGTGAGCCTGAGCTGCCTGAAGCGCATTCAGCACGGCGTCACCGATTGCGGAAGGGAG
>DATEGX010000444.1:0-4731 GCA_035279875.1 Binataceae bacterium (SeqCode) | reverse complement strand
CTAACGCTTCTTCGATTCCGCCTGCAGTTCGACGCGCCGCACATGCGCCGCGCTTTGTTGGGAAGTGGCAGAATCGGCCAAAATGGCAGACAACATCCCGCATGAAGACCGGTCCACATGCTTGGACGTTCCTGATCGTCTTGAGCTTGTCTGCTCTTGGGCCGCAGGCATGGGCACAAGCGGTCTCGCCTGCTGCGCTCGCCGACTATCAGGCAAAGCTCGCGCAATATCAGGCGGCACGGGCTCCCTATGAGGCCGAAGCCGATGCCTATTGGGATGCAGTCGCAGCCAAGCGCCGCATTCGCAATGCGAAACGTCGTGAGCACAAGCCAATCGACCTCAATGACTATGTGCTTACGCAGCCCCCGATTTATTCGGGGCCACCGCGTCCGGTCGATCCGCGAGCACCGACGCAACCGCCACCGGAGCACCCCGATATTCCGGTTGTCGCCGACTTTCTCCAGAACGCCTCCGAGCAATTCGGCTTCGTGCCCCAGCGCCCGGCGAGTGAACTCGATTTCAAGCGCGCCTACGCAAAGGCAGCGCTCGCCTCAGGCCTGACGCGCGATCAGATTGTCGGGGTCTACGTCTTCGAGACAGGAGGCAACGGCAATTACGACTCGCAAGCGGGATTGGTGCCCTACCGACCCGGCGCGCGCGCGATCTCCCCTGCGGTCGGATACAACCAGTTGCTCAGCACGAATTCGGTCTCGCTTCTGGCCGAACACGGCGGGCGACTGACTGGCATCCTGCGCCAAAAGGCCAACACGTTGAGCGGCAGCGCAAAGATCGCCATGGAGCGCAAAATTGAGGCCCTCAAGCGCATGATCGCGTTCAGCCGCTCGGTGCCCAGTCGCTGGAGCGAGCATGACCGCCTCGCAAAGACGACCGCGGGCGGCTTTGGAATTCACGCGGCTGTGCTCGACATCGATATCGGGCCGCTGCTGCAGGTGCAGAAGCTTGTCGATTCATTGCGTTTTGCGCGCGCGAAAGGATATACGGCGCCGCTTACCGCCGCCGAACTGGAAGTGATGAATTTGACCGGCGATGGCAACGGCTTCGATATTGTGACGATGCCGCATGAAATGCGGGCGCGCGTGCCGACGTCAAACTTCTTCCAGCAGCAGGGCTATGAGCGAAACCCTGTCGCACGACGGACCGCCGTCGTGGCCAATCTCGTCGCCGACATGGAAGGCAAGATGCAGCGTGGCGCGCAGGCGCAGGGGGCGCGCGATCTGGCGAATGCTTTCTAGGAATGCTGTTGTTAGCGTTGATCGCCCGCGATTTCCTCGACCAGGTCGACGACGCGGCGGCGCAGCTTGGAGTCTTTGATATTCGTGAAGGCCTTGGTCAACGCAAGTCCATCGGAGCTCGACAGGAAGTCGGAGACATAATCCGCAACGGGCGCCTTAGACGATCCATCTTCGGATTGCTTGCCGCCACTCACACCTTCGAAAAAGAATGACACCGGCACTTTGAGAATCTGGGCGATATGCTGCAGCCGGCTCGCACCGATCCTGTTCGTACCTTTCTCGTATTTCTGCACCTGCTGAAAAGTCAGTCCGAGTTTTTCGCCAAGCTTTTCCTGACTCATGCTCAGCATCAGCCGGCGCATACGCACGCGAGACCCGACGTACTTGTCCGTAGGGTTCGGAGATTTTTTTGCCATCATCTGAAGGTGCCCCCAACGCGACTGGCCGCAAATTTCGCGGCGCAACGCCAATGAATTAGAGGGCACCTGAAATTGGGATGCAAGGAAATGTATGTGAATGTATTAATACAAGCGTCCCAGATGGCCGCGCGCGGCAAATGAAATTCGATGCTGAACGCGCTGGTATGATCGCGTCGCTCGAGCGACGACGCGCGTAAAAAAATATTGATTGGCACCACAGCTCAACGGTGCGTCGAATTGCAGCAGCAGAAAATTTCGGCTCAACGGTCGACGGTTCGCCCAATGAGAAGAGCCGCCGTCGGCAGCGACCGGCGGCGGCTCGTTTTTTCGCGATACTGAGTGGCTAGGCCGGCGCGCCACCTGCGTTAAAGCGAAGCGTGGCAATCCGGTCGAGCTCGGTTTGCTCGCGCGCATTTTCCTCCGCCTTCTCGCGCTGTTGGTCGCGCTCATCGAGCATTTCGACCTTCTTGAGTTCCTCGAATGCCTCACCAAGAGCGGCTTTGGCATCGTCAAGCTGCACGCGCAGTTCGTCGGTTGAGTGCTTGAGATTTTCGCGACGCGACGTCGCTGCCTTCGCATAGGTCGGATAGGCAAAATGAGCGGGGTCGTGGATGCCCGCACGATCCTGCTCAATCTTGATCTCGCGCTCGAGATCGCCGGCAATCCGGTCGAACTCGGCGATCATCGCCTCGATCTGGGCGACCTTGCGCCGCTTCTCGTCGACCTGGAATTTCTTAAGACGGATAAGGGTTTCGCGTGACTTCATCGACTAGGTACTCCCCGAAGCCCCGAATACGTGGGGGGCGGCTCGGCGATCCCGCCAGGGCCGCGCGCCCATATTCCGGACTATTCAGGGCCGAGTGTCCCTCAATAACGTTAGTTTTGTGTTTCTTCGCCTCTGAGAATCCGCTCCAGCTGCTGGTAGCCCTCCGCCATAGGAGTTGACTCTTCCTTAAGCTGGGCCAGGAAGGTCTCCAGCGGCTTATGCAAGGCTATCGCCTCATCCACCTCGGGGCTCGAGCCGGGCCGATAGGCGCCTAGCCGGATCAGCTCTTCCATATCCGAGTAGGTCGCCATTACCTGGCGTGCACGATTGATCGCCGGCAGAAAGGTCGGGTCCGCCGCCCGCGGCATGGTCCGTGAAATCGACTTCAGGATGTTGATGGCCGGGTAGCGACCGCGCTCGGCGATCGCGCGCTCCATGACAATGTGACCATCGAGGATACCGCGGACCGCATCGGCGACGGGTTCATTGTGATCGTCGCCATCTACAAGCACGCTGAAAATACCGGTGATGGTACCCTGCTCCGTTCCGGGGCCAGCGCGTTCGAGCAGCCGCGGCAGCTCCACAAAGACCGTTGGCGTATATCCTTTTGCCGTCGGCGGCTCGCCGGCGGAAAGGCCGATCTCGCGCTGAGCCATCGCAAAGCGGGTCACCGAATCCATCAGCACCAGCACGTCCTTGCCGAGATCGCGGAAATATTCGGCGATGGCGAGCGTCAGGTAGGCGGCCTGGCGGCGCATCAGCGCCGGTTCATCGGACGTGGACACGACCACCACAGAGCGCGCCAGACCGGCGGCGCCGAGGTCGTCCTGCAAGAATTCCTGCACTTCGCGTCCGCGCTCGCCGACGAGCCCGATCACCGATATGTCCGCCGACACGTTGCGGGCCAGCATCGACAGGAGCACCGATTTACCGACACCGGAGCCCGAGAAGATACCCATACGCTGCCCGCGGCACACCGTGACGAACGTGTTGAGTGCACGCACGCCGAGATCGAGCGGTTCGCCGACACGGCGGCGCGCATGCGCAGGCGGCGGCGAGGCCCGATAGGGATACGGCGCGGGGCCGGCCGGCAGCGGCCCCAGTTCATCGATCGGCTCGGCGCGCGCATTGACGACGCGCCCGAGCCAGCGCTCGGACGGACGAATGGTGCCTGCCGCGCTCGAGACAACCGCTCTGCAGCCACGGCGCACGCCGTCAAGCGCTGCGAACGGCATCGCAAGCGCATGACCGCCGGAGAAGCCGACCACCTCGCACGGTATCGGCTTGCCGCCTGTTTCGATGGTCAACCGCGCGCCGACCGACATCGCATGGATCGGCCCGGCGACCTCGACCATCAGCCCGCGCACCGCGACGACGCGGCCGAATATTTCGACACCGTCGATATCGACGATCTGTTCGGCGAGCGCTTTCATGGTCGGGGGCCGTCACCGCGGACACGGACCGACCTGCGAGCCCTGCCGCCCCATAAACCACCCCTTAGGCTTACTGCTGAAGTGGTGCCATTAACTTGGTGTTTACCCGGGTCGTTAATCATTGGGTCATTCGTCCACGGGACTGAAGGCTTGTGAGTCGCCCAGCCAGGACGGAAGGGGCGAGTCGTTTGAATCGGTTAGACCCGATTCTTAAACTAGGGCATTAGACAGGACGTGGCCAAAAAACCACTCTCCAGCAACATCTTACGCCGATTCGGGCGTCTCTGCCTACGGCACGCTTGCGTGGAAGAATCAGGTTTTGTTAACCATGCCTCGATAGTGTCGATTCGGTTTGTCCCACCGCGTTTTTTTCAGCCTCGCCGCGGGATTGCGGCGTGACCTCATGGCCCGGTTGCGGCGAGAAGGGGACTTAAATGCGCGTTCTACTCATTGAAGATGACAGCGCGACCGCACAATCCATCGAATTGATGCTCAAGTCCGAGAGCTTCAACGTCTACACGACGGATCTCGGCGAAGAGGGCGTCGATCTCGGAAAACTTTACGACTACGACATAATCCTGCTCGATCTGAACCTGCCCGACATGTCGGGATTTGAGGTTCTGCGCTCGCTGCGGGTGTCGAAGGTTAAGACGCCGATCCTCATTCTTTCCGGCCTCGCCGGCATTGAGGACAAGGTCAAAGGTCTCGGCTTCGGGGCCGACGACTACATGACCAAGCCGTTCCACAAAGACGAGCTGATCGCGCGCATCCACGCAATCGTTCGCCGCTCGAAGGGCCACGCCCAGTCGGTCATCAACACTGGCGATCTTGTGGTCAATCTCGACACCAAAACGGTGGAG
>DATEGX010000443.1:0-5066 GCA_035279875.1 Binataceae bacterium (SeqCode) | reverse complement strand
GCAACGATTGGCCAGCCCCGTCTCCGCGGCTGGGCGAGAGCCTGATTCGCGTACGGATGGCGGGAATTTGTGGCACGGACCTCGAACTGGCGCGCGGTTATATGGGTTACCGGGGTGTTCCGGGCCACGAATTCGTGGGTGAAGTGGTCGAGAGCGAGACGACCGCGATAATCGGCAGCAGGGTCGCTGGTGAGATCAACGCCGGGTGCCGCGACTGTGAACCTTGCCTTGCGGGACTGCAGCGCCACTGCGCAAATCGGACTGTCTTGGGAATCCTGGGCCGCGACGGTGCGTTTGCGGATTTTTTGACCTTGCCAGACGAGAATCTGGTTGCTCTGCCAGATGCGATTCCTGACGAACTGGCTGTCTTCGTCGAACCGGTCGCGGCTGCCTACGAGATTTTCGAGCAGACCCATCTCAGTCGCAACGAGCGGATATTGGTGCTGGGCGACGGGCGGCTCGGCGCCCTCGTTGGTCTGGCGCTATGGGCCGAAGCTTACACGCCGGTGGTTGGGGGACATCATGCAGACAAGCTCGAACTGCTCGCAGCGCTTGGCCTCCAGACCGTGCTCGACGAACACTTGGAGCCCGCCTTCGACACGATAATTGATTGTACGGGCAATCCGGACGGATTCCGGCGGGCGCTGGAGCTGGTGCGCCCACGCGGACGAATCATTCTTAAAAGCACTGCCGCCAGCGCTGGCGAACTTAATCTTGCGCCGATTGTGATCAATGAGGTCACAATTGTTGGATCGCGCTGCGGACGCTTCGCCCCAGCGGTCGAGGCGATTGCCTCTGGCAAGATCGATCCGCGTCCGCTGATCTCCGCGATGTATCCGTTGAGCGACGCGCTCGCCGCTTTTGAAGCCGCCCGCGACCCGCAAAATTTCAAGGTCTTGTTAAAGATTGATTGAGAGGCCGGGTTACCGGCTCGACTCTATGAGCAACCCGATGGCGGCTCGCTGATGGCTTCACGCAAGGGACTTCGTTCAAGCTCGACACGCGTAACCATAGGCATAGATACGGGCGGCACGTTCACGGATATCGTCGCGATGGTCGACGGCAACATCCGGGTCTACAAGGTAATGTCCACGCCTGACGATCCGGGCGACGCGGTTCTCACCGGACTTAACGCGCTACTTCAAGACCGTGCCGGGGCATTCGTAACTTACAGTTCGACGGTCGCCACCAACGCGTTGCTGGAAAAGAAGGGCGCGCGCGTGGGTCTGTTCGTCGATGCCGGCTTCGAGGATCTGATCGAGATTGGCCGCCAAAACCGCTCCGAGCTGTATGCATTGGCGCCGTCACGGCCGCAACCTCTAGTGCCTCGCGAAATGCGGTTCGGAGTAGGCGGGCGCACCTATTTCGACGGCGCGATCGCGTCTCCGCTCGACGAGTCCGCGCTCGAGAGCATCCGCGAAGTCGCCCGTAATAGCGGCGCCGAGGCTCTAGCCGTTTGCCTGCTGCATTCGTACGCCAACCCCGAGAGCGAAGAACGTATTGCCGGGGCGCTCGAGCCGCTCGGACTTCCGCTTTCAATTTCCCATCGGTTGCTGCCCGAATATCGCGAATACGAGCGGCTTTCGACGACCGTAATCAACGCCTATGTGTCGCCCCGGATGGTCACTCATCTGAAGAAGCTCGAGCGGCAATTGGCCGGGGCGCGGCTGCGCGTGATGCAATCCAACGGCAGCGCGGTTGGCACGGGACTGGCGCGTGACGAGCCGGTGCGTACGATTCTTTCCGGTCCGGCGGCCGGCGTGGTCGGCGCGGCAGAACTGGCTCGTTCGATGGGGGTCGAGCGGTTTATTACGTTCGATATGGGCGGCACCTCAACGGACGTTTCACTGTTCGATCGGCGCGCAAGGATTCGTGCGCTCAGCTATCCCGGCGACTATCCGGTGCGCACGCCGGTTATCGATATTCATACGGTCGGTGCGGGAGGAGGGTCGATCGCGTCGATTGACGCGGGCGGCTCGCTCAAGGTCGGCCCGGAAAGCGCGGGGGCGAATCCGGGTCCCGCATGTTATGGACAGGGCGAACTGCCGACTGTAACCGATGCCGACCTGATTGCGGGACGCTTGATCGCCGAGAATTTTCTAGGCGGTCGGATGCCTCTGTATCCGGATCGTGCCGAGCGCGCGCTCGAAAAGCTGGGTCGCGCAATGAAGGCGAACGTTGGCCATGCGGCGCATGGCATAATTCGTGTCGTCAACGCGAATATGGAGCGCGCAATCCGTGTAATCACGGTCGAGCGTGGCGTCGACCCGCGAGATTTCGCCTTGCTCGCATTCGGTGGCGCCGGTCCCATGCATGCGTGTGAGCTCGCGCTTGAGCTGGGGATTCGCCAAATCGTGCTGCCCCGCAACCCCGGGTTATTGTGTGCTTGGGGTGCGCTGGGCGCGCCCCTCGGACGCGAGTATTCGCTGACCGTGCGCGAAAGCGATCCGCAATTGCACCGGCTCGAAGCGCGCGCTCGCCCCATGATAGCGCGTGCGCGGGCCGAACTGGTTCAGGAGGGCGCAGCCGCCGCCGCGATCCGTCATGAACTTTGGGCCGATATGCGCTATCGGGGGCAATCCTATGAAATCGAGGTGAAGCTCGGCCCCCGTTTCGCCGCCGAATTCCATGCGGCCCATCGCCGTACCTTCGGCCATTCGGCACCGCAGGCGGCGATTGAAGTGGTGAATCTGCGGGTGCGCGTCTACGCCGAGGGCCCTTCGATCCGGCCCGCCCGGTTGCAACGCGCACGGTCGAAGGCCGCTCCGTTGAAGCGAGTGCGTACGATGTTGAGCGGATCGGTCCGTGACGTGCCAGTCTATGATCGCGACGGCATCACTCCTGGAATCCGTTTACGCGGTCCGCTGATCGTCGTCGAATTGAGCGCCACCGCTTATGTTGCGCCCGAGTTCGCTTTACGGTGCGACGACTATGGCAACCTGCACCTGGAGACGCGATGAAGCTCGACCCGGTAACGTTAGCTGTGATGAACAACCGGCTGGCCGCGATCGCCGAGGAGATGGGTGTCGTGCTCGGCCAGACCGGGTACTCGCCCAATATCAAGGAACGGCGGGACTATTCGTGCGCATTGTTCGACGCGCGCGGCGAGCTGGTGGCGCAGGCGGCCCATATTCCGGTGCATCTCGGTTCAACCCCGTTGTCGGTCCGCGCGGTAATCGAGCGGCTCGAACTTGCGCCCGGGGACGTTGCGGCGGTCAACGATCCGTTCGCCGGCGGAACCCATCTGCCGGACGTGACGGTCGTCATGCCGATTTTTCTGCGCGGCGAGAAACGGCCGTTCGCCTACGCCGCCAACCGCGCTCATCACGCGGATATTGGTGGAATGGCGCCCGGTTCGATGGCGCTGGCAACCGAGATCTACCAGGAAGGGTTTCGCATGCCCCCGGTCAAAATCATGGCCGGCGGCAAACCTGCGCGCGACGTCTTCGAACTCTTTCTTGCCAACACGCGGGTGCGCGAAGAGCGCGAGGGCGACCTGCGGGCCCAGATCGCCGCGCTCGAGGTGGGGGCGGAACGCGCGCGTGCGCTGGTTGAGCTGGCTGGCCGCCGCGAAGTCACCGCCGCGATGGATGCGCTTAAGGATTATGCCGACCGCCTCATGCGCGCGGCGCTCCGCCGGATCAGACCTGGAATTTATCAAGGCGAGGATTTCCTGGACGATGACGGTTTCGGGACCGGCCCGATTACACTCCGCGTTGCGATCCAAATTGGCCGGGGCCGCGCGACGGTCGACTTTACCGGTTCCGCATCGCAAGTGCGCGGCTCGGTCAACGCCAATTATGCGATCACGTTATCGGCCACCTTCTACGTGATGAAATGTCTTGCCGCCGAAGCGGTTCCCGCCAATGAGGGCCTGATGCGCCCAATCAAGTTGATCGCCCCGCCAGGTTCGATTGTAAATGCGCTGCCGCCAGCGGCAGTTGCAGGAGGCAATGTCGAGACCTCGCAACGGATAGTCGACGTGCTGTTTCGCGCACTGGCCAAGGCCGTCCCCGAGCAAATCGCTGCTGCCAGCTCGGGTTCGATGTCCAATGTAACGATCGGTGGCTACGATACGTTCCGCACTCGTCACTTTTCATACTACGAAACCATCGCGGGCGGCGCCGGGGCCGCTGGTGGCCATCCTGGCGCTTCAGGATTGCACACTCACATGACCAACACGCTGAACACGCCGATCGAAGCGCTCGAAGCCTACTACTCGATGCGCATTACCGCATATCGAATGCGGCGCGATTTGGGCGGGCACGGAGAGTACAACGGCGGTGACGGTCTGGTACGCGAGCTTGAATGCCTGGTCGATTCCAACGTAAGCCTCCTTACCGAACGCCGCGTGACCGCGCCCTGGGGCCTCAACGGCGGAGGCGATGCCAAAGTCGGCGAGAACTGGATGGTACGTGGAGGAGCAAAAACCAGGCTGCCAGGAAAGACCAACGTCCAGCTATCTAGCGGCGACCGAATTCGCATCGAGAGTCCCGGCGGCGGCGGATGGGGCCGCGCCCAATGACGGCGCCTATCGCGCGGTGACCTGCTGAGATGGCACGCCGACTCGATCGCCCGGCGGCCAGACTGCCCGCTAAGTTCGGTTGAACCTGGCCTTACACGATTTTTAGTGCGCGCAGCCGTTGCCGCGACTCCCCGTCCAGTCCCAGCTCCGCCAAGACTTCGTCTGTATGCTCGCCAAGTGAGGCCGCACGCCTTCGAACCCTGGTCGGGGTGCGTGAGAATTTCGACGCTGGTCCGGTAATCGGCGCGGATTTTCCGTCTTCCTGCTCGACCTCCTGCAGCATGTCGCGTTCCCTTACATGCCGATCTTTTGCCGCCTGATGGTAGGTGCGTACCACGGAAGCCGGGATGCTGGCGCGATTCAGGTGCTCGATCGCCTCGGCGACCGTCTGCGATTCCAGCCATAAGCTCATCATCCGGTTACATTCTTCGCGGTTACGCAGACGGTCAGTGGCGGTGGCAAAGCGTGGATCGTCGCCGAGTTCGGCGTGTCCGACGATTTTCGACAGGACCCGCCAATGTGAGTCGAGCAATACGGCGAC
>DATEGX010000442.1:0-8710 GCA_035279875.1 Binataceae bacterium (SeqCode) | reverse complement strand
CCGATGCCGTCGTGGCGAGCTTCGATACTACCCAAACCGGGGCATCGTCGCTGTTGTTTTCCGAGTTTATCGGCGGCAGTGGACTGGATATGGCGACTGCGGTCGCAACCCAGCCAGGGTGTCCGAACAACTGTTTTGCCTACGTGGCGGGTTATACCTTCTCGGCCGACCTGCCCAACGTTGCGATCGAGGAACAACCGATCCAAGGGTTTGCGGACGCATTCGCAGCGAAGGTCGACCCCCACAGCGGTGTAGCCCAGGTCGATACCGAAGGAACCGAGTCATTCGATGAGGCGCTGGGAATCGGAGTGGATTCCAAAGGTGACGCGATTATCGGCGGATTAACTCTGGACGCGGGTAAGTTACAAACGGCGGTCACCGATTCGCTGCAACCGATGCCAAGCCCTAGTGGCGCGCTGTACTCGAGCACAGACGGGGGAGCCAGCTTCGGAGCAATGTCGTGGCCCCTAGTGGCGGGGTCGATCTCTCTCAATGGCCTGGCCGTGGATTTCTCGGTGTTGGGCAATTCGCCGCCGGCGCCGCCCGCGATCTATGGAGGCACTAATAGCCAGGGCCTGTTCTGGAGCATTGACGGTGGAGCGCACTTCTTTCAAGGCGCGGTGCAGGGGATTTCTTCGGCATCGCCGAAGGTGAGCGCAGTCTCGATTATGAACGCCGGCACCGCCACGGGTCCGCTACCCGTGTTGGCGGCGGTCGACAATCAAATCGAAGTCAGCGGCAACGAGGGCCAAACCTTCGAGAAGCGGGCGTCGATGCCGGTTTCGGGCGTCAATATCTATTTCATCTATTCCGATCTTTATTCGGGCAGCGGCGGCACCAGCGGCAACTTCAACGTCATGGTCGGCACCGATCACGGTCTGTTCCATAGCACCGACTTCGGCAATTCGTGGCTGGCTTCAACCGGACTCGCGGGAACCGGTCAAGTCACTCAGGTTTTTACCGGTGTACGGGACGAAGCGACCGGCGATTACTACGTTGGCACCGACAAAGGCGTTTTCAAGAGCACCGACAATGCGGCGACCTTTACACCGACCAATATGAACTTCGCGCCGGTGCTCTCGCTCGCACGTACTATCACCGCCACGCTGCAAACCGGCGGCGACGGAAACCCTGGAAACCCCGCGTCGCCCGGAGGTCCGCCGACGCCCACTGGAGTGCCAACGCCACCGAGTGCGACGGGCGGCGGAACCGGCTTCACGATCACCACGACCATCTATGCCGGAACCTATGGCGATGGTGTGGTAACGAGCACCGACGGCTTCAATCAGAATTTCTCGTACGGCGCCGGATTGCCATCGTCGACCTTCAATTACGTAACTACCGACCGGACAAGCTCTACGGATTTGAACGCGTACGTTGGCGTCGGCAACAACCTTGGAATCGGCAGCGTCTGGCAAACCGCCGATGGAGGTGCCACCTTTACCCAGCTCGGTGGGAACAGCTTTGGTCCGCCGTGCTGCGTCTTCCCGGTGGTCGTCGGCGCTGGGCAGATGTACGCGGGTGACTATCGCGAAGCGGATGGCCTGGTTTACTGGCTGAGCCCCGATTTCAACAACCGGACTGTCAGCAATCTCGGTGGCAGTTCGTATGATCAAATCAATGGTGTAGCGGTCGACAGCTCCAACGACGCCTACGTCACCGGACTGACCTATTCCAATAATTTCCCGCTACTGGGTCCGGCGCAAAGTTCGTTCGGTCCAGGCGGCAACGCCTTGGTTAACGGGTTTGTCACCAAGCTGGGCTATGACGACGATTCGGCCGTAATCAAGGCACCGTTCATCATGGGATTCGGCAAGCATCGGATGCGAATCCGCACGAAGCCGCAAACCATCGTGGTTGAGAACAAGGCCAAAAGCACCACCGTACGGCTCGGCTACATTCACGTTGCCGGCGGCGGCGCCAACTCCTTTCAAATCATCAGCGGCGCGCCCAGCTATACGGGCAGTGGTGCAACCGGCAAACCCGGCAAGCGAGGCCTGCAGCCCTGTGGAGCGTTGCTGGCGCCGCATAGCAAGTGCGGAGTCACAGTGGTGTTCACGCCGTTGGGCGCGGGCAGAACAATCGCGGCCGTTTTGGTGCCGAGCGACGCGAAAAATGGTACCCAGGCTACCGAGCTGACGGGCCAGGGTTATCAGGTGTCCGCGCGGCATCAAAACCGTTAGGTACTGCCCGCTCGTTTTTCGCGACCATCGTTGGAAAAGAGGCAGTCCGGATTGCACCGGGCTCAGCCGCAATGGCTTACTGGCCTTCGCGATGAGGGCCTACGACGTTGTGATCATCGGTGCCGGTGCGGCGGGCCTGATGTGCGCGCTCAGCGCCGGGCAGCGCGGACGTCGTGTCAGGCTGATCGAGCACAGCGATCAGCCGGGCGAGAAAATTCTCATCTCGGGCGGCGGCCGCTGTAATTTCACCAATCTTGAAATCTCGCCGGAGCGCTTCCTCTCGGCCAATCCGCATTTCTGCAAGTCAGCGCTAAGCCGCTATACGCAATGGGATTTTATCGCGATGGTCGAGCGCCATCGTATCGCCTACCACGAGAAGGTCCGCGGACAACTATTTTGCGACGGCTCCGCGCGGGAGATCGTTACGATGTTACTTGCGGAATGCGGCTCAGCTCGAGTCGAGCTCAGCACCGGCACGCGCGTTACCGGAATCGAGCGAACTGACCAGTTCCGTATCGAGACCAATCGCGGCGGCTTGACCGCGCCGGCGCTGATAATAGCGAGCGGTGGACTCTCGATCCCCAAGCTCGGCGCGACCGGCTTCGCCTATGAAACCGCTCGCCGCTTTGGGCTCAAGCTGGTCGAGCCACGTCCGGGACTCGTCGCGCTCAAGACCGGCGGCGAGTTGGCGACGCTTTGCAGGTCTTTGGCCGGGGTGTCGGTCGAGGCAGGGGTTTCGTGCGGAGAGAATTCATTCAATGACAGCATGCTGTTCACGCATCGCGGACTATCCGGCCCGGCGGTGCTGCAAATCTCTTCCTACTGGCGGCCAGGTGAAGCACTAACGCTCGACCTGGTTCCCAATCTGGACGGTGTAGCGTTTGTGCAGGAACGAAAACGCCTGCGCCCCAAGGCCGAGCTCAGAAGCATTCTGGCCGAGGCGATCCCGGTCCGCCTCGCGCACGCGTTCGCGTCCAACTTCCCCGAAGGTCCGGTCGCCAACCTGCCGGACCGGATTCTCGCGGCCGTTTCCGACAGACTGAAACGATGGGTCGTTCAGCCGGTGGAGTCGGAGGGTTGGCCGAAGGCCGAGGTGACGGTTGGAGGCATAGACACTGATGAGCTCTCGTCGCGTACGATGGAGGTGCGCAAGATTCCCCGTCTATACTTTATTGGCGAGGCGGTAGATGTTACTGGGTGGCTGGGCGGTTACAACTTCCAGTGGGCATGGTCCAGCGGATGGGCTGCCGGCCAATTCGTTTGAGCAACTATTGGAAAACCAGTTACTCGGACTTGCTATTGCGCGAGCTGCTTAAGTGGTATAAATTACGAAACCTATTAGTTTATCCGTTCGATTATTTCGCGCGATACTTCGTCAATATACTCGTCAAAACCGTCCATCGGCGGACTGAGGCAAACTTGGTCCAGTCCTGCGCGTTCCAGTTCGCGTAATCGATCAATTATTTCCTCTCGCGGCCCGACTATAGTCGAAGCACGAATAGTCGCCGGTGTGACGAATTTTCTCTCGCGTTGCGGTAGAAAAGTGCAATGGCCCACGTGGAGTTCCAGATAACGCTCGTTCGGTGTGCCCAGCTTTTCCAAATACATCGCATATTCGTCGTATACAGCTCGCGCATCGGCGGGTAGAGAACTCGGCTTGGCATAGCCGGCTGCGATCGCATGAAGACAGGTAACCACCCATGCCCCGACCATCTGGACGACCCGCTCCGATTCCAGGGTTTCGCCCGGCCGCAGCACGCATAAATGGGTCAGCGACACACAAGGCATCTTGGCGAACAAAGCGCGTCCTGCCGCCTCAGCTCCGGCTTTAGCGTGTCGGAACACAGCTGCAAGCCGCTGCGGCTCCATCACCCCGGTGGTCATGATGCCGTCGCCGAATTCGCCGCAGAGGCCAAGAATTCTCGGTCCGTTGCCCGCGACGAACAATGGAATCTTGTCGTCCAGGTTGATGAAGCGGCGGTCGCGATGCAGATAGCGGATTTTGCGGCTTAAACCCTCCGCGTTGTAAATGGCCTCGCCGCCTTCGAGCAGGTCGTGAATCACCCGCACCTGTTCGCGGAAATCGGCGAATTTCACCGGCGGCAGTCCCATTACCCGACGTCCGGTATGTCCCGTGCCCAAGCCCAGGAGGACGCGCCCTGGCGCCAGTTCGTTGATGGTTGCGATCGAATGGACGGTCACGGGCGGGATCCGGTTGGTTGCGAGCGAGACGCCAGTGCCGAGCTTTATGCGGGTCGTGTTGGCCGCAGCCAACGCCATGCACGCGTAAGTGTCGCCCCAGATCATCTGAGAATCAGGAAACCAGGCGTGGCTGAAGCCACGTTCCTCGGCGCGGCGGGTGTCGCTGATGGCGCGCTGGGGTTTGGTGAAAATGAGAGTGCCGAATTCCATCGATGCTCCCGTAGCGTAATTCTTTCGCAGTTATCAAGGACTATAGCGGATTCATTCAGGAGGCCGTCAAACGACGCATTCGTGCCTTGACGTAGGGCGCGTGGGCGTGGCGTCATGGCCGTGTGGCGGCGCATCCTAGCTCCGAGGGTCAGCAGATGCTCACGGCGACCGAAGCGGCCGATCAGCTTGGGGTCAAGCTGGGCACGCTCTACGCCTACGTGAGCCGAGGTTGGTTGAAGAGCTACCGCCGGCGCGTGGGACGCGAAGCGCTCTATCGCCGCGCGGATATCGATGCGCTGCGCGGGGTTACGATGCCCGAGCGGGGGCGGCGCGCCCGCAGTCTGCCGGATGCTTCGTCTTGGGTCACGATCGCCCAACCGCCCACGGCTGAGGCGGCGCCTTCGGGCGTTATCGTCGCCGAATCTGCGGTCAGCTCGATCCTCGACGGTCGACTGGCCTATCGTGGCTATCCGATTGAGGAGTTGGTCGAGCGTGCCAGCTATGAGGAAGTCTGCCTGTTGCTCTGGAACGGCGATCGCCCATCACCTCAGGAAGCCGGCGAACTCCGGTCCACGATCGGAGAAGCGCGCATGCCGCCGCCGGTGGCCTCGGCGCTTTCGGGGGTCGGTCATGACGCGCCACCGCTGATGCGGCTAACCGTGATGATGTCGGCGCTGGCCGCGGCTGAGCCACCTAATCCGGCTCGTTCTCGGCTCGGAGACGCCGTACAAATCGTTTGTATGATGCCGCTCGCTCTCGGCAGTCCGAGCGCGATGCCGAAACGCGGCGGTGAATGGTCGCTCAGCAACGGTACCGCTGCACGCCTTCTGCGCGGATTTTTCGGCCGGGACTATCACGAATGGCGACGCGCGGCGCTCGATCGCCTTCTGATCGCCTGCGCCGAGCATGAGCTTAACGCCTCCACTTTCGCAGCGCGCGTGGTAGCAAGTACCGGCGCGGACCTCTATGCCTCGGTCCTCGCGGCGCTCTGTTCCCTCTCAGGGCCGATACACGGAGGTGCCTGCGACCGGATTGAGGGCATGTTCGCAGCGCTCGAGGCGCGAGCCGATCTGGAGAGCATGCTGGCGGGCTTCAGCGAGAAAAAGCTGCTGCCGCCGGGTTTCGGCCATGCGATTTATCCGCAAGGCGATCCTCGTGCGATGCTGTTAAAACGAGTCGCTGCCACGATCGCGCGGCGTCAGGGTAAGCGCTGGTTCGAGACCGCCGGCAAGGTCGAAGAGGCGGTGTGGAATCGCGACCGGCTGCGGCCCAATCTCGATTTTTACCTGACCGTGTGCACCCGGATGCTCGGATTTCCGCGCGGCATGCCCGCGGTCGTGTTCGCCGTGGGGCGCACAGCCGGATGGATCGCTCACAGTCTTGAGCAATACGCGGATAATCGTCTAATTCGTCCTCGTATGCGCTATCGCGGTTCTCCGCTACGCCGTTGGAATTGACCGCGGACGACACCGATCGCTGCCAAGCTCGCGTACTCTGATCCGATTCGTTACAAGAAGCACGCTTCATTAGTCGCTTATACGCATTTGCGACATGTCGCGGGGTTGGACGTGTGCCGCGACAAACGCAAGTGCGAGCGAGTCAGATTCGGTCACTGGATTGTCTCAAACAACGAGGTCGTCGGTAAAAACTGTAGTCAAAGTATAGATCTCTGACTACTCACTCCTATGGCCCAAACCTCGCAAATGCACCTTCCAATCAAATCGCTCGGCACCCGGGTTAGTGGTGCGCAGTGGCGGATTGGAAGTGGGGCATGCAGCGCATTTTGGTGCTTGGCGTATCGATATTGCTGGTCGTCTCTTATTGCTCCAGCGCCCATGCCAGGCGGTCCCATTCGCAACGTCCGATAGCGGTGCAGTTCATCAATCGAGCGCAGGATGTTCCCGGCGTGTGGGACGAAACCATCCGCTCTGAATTCGTCGAAGCGATGAATATCGTAGCCGGTCACGTGAGCAGTACCTGGCTGAAGGGTCGTCCTGTAATAGTCAGTTCAGACATCCGGAGTCCGTGGCGAATTGAGGTAGTCGATCACTCATTGAGTTACGCTGGCATCCCGGCCGGAGGCTACCACACATTCGACGGCCGGGGTCCGCGGGCAATTTTCTCTCTTCGATCGAACGGCGGGAGTCTGGCGGGCGTGTTTCTCGACGGCAGCCACGAGCTGGCGGAGATGCTGGTCGATCCATCGGCTGCGAGATTCATCAACGGCTGGTATGCCGAAGTGGCCGACCCGGTGGTCTGTTGCCACTATGATGCGACTCTGTCTGATGGCGCGGTCGTCCCGTTGAGCGACTTCGTTTTGCCGCACTGGTTCGATCCGCGCTCAGCCGGGCCGTATGATTTTGACGATAGTCAGTACGTGCAACGCCCGCTGCAACTCGGTCCAGACGGTTTCGCGCAGCGCGAATAGTCGGAAATTCGCTGCGCTTCTCAGACCTGGATCAATTCGATCACCGTACCGTCCGGATCGGTGCAACACGCGAAGCCTTCCTCCCGGCTCCCGTCGAGCTTGAACATGATCGGTTCGGTCCAGAATTCGACGCCTTTGCCCTTGAGTTCCTCGTAGTCCTGCGCCAGCGTACGAGTGCGCAGAGCGATTCGGCACATCCCCGCATGCCATAAATTGGGATGCGCCTGCCCCTCTGTCCTTGGGTTTTTCCATTCGATCAGATCGAGACGAGTCGAACGGGGATTGTCCCCCAGAATCATCAGTACCGCTCGCCCACGGCCTTCGGGAATCCGCAGGCCGCGGCTAAGCGCTGGACTGCCCACCTCGTTCAAATCGCGAATCACTTTGAAGCCGAGCAATTTGTAGAACTCGAGCGACCGTTCGAAGTTGGTGCAATTTACATTGATATGAAAAATGCTCTCCAGCATGCTCGCAGCCCTCCGTTTGCGCCGTGAACGGTAGCAGGAAAGGCGGCCGGCTTACAGTTTGCGCGAGGTCGAGCGTGAGGGATTCGAACGGAAGCGGTACCGGCCATCATTGAGTCGCTGCGCCAGCGGCCAGATAATCATTGCGCGAGGGGATTTCCCCCACAGGATTAACGAGATGCCGGCTCAAAAAACCGTCTTTCTGTTCGACGTCGACAACACTCTGCTCGATAACGACCGCATAGTGGCCGACCTGATGCGTCACCTGGAACGCGAGATTGGCGACGACAAGCAGAAACGATACTGGGCCTTCTTCGAGCAATTACGCGCTGAACTGGGATATGCCGATTATCTTGGGGCGCTACAGCGCTATCGGATCGAAGATCCACGGGATTCGCACATCTTGGCGGTATCGCATTTCCTGATCGATTATCCCTTCGCAAACCGGTTGTTTCCCAATTCGCTCGACGTCGTCGAGCATTGTCGCTCCTTCGGCGAGACGGTTATCGTATCCGATGGGGATGTGGTCTTTCAGCCGCTCAAGGTTCGCCGTTCCGGCCTGATGGAAACCTTCGACAGCCAGGTGCTGATCTACATCCACAAGGAACGCGAACTCGACGACATCGAGGCCCACTATCCTGCCGACCATTACGTGCTTATTGATGACAAGGTCAGAATCCTCGCCGCTTTCAAAAGGGCCTGGAAGGGGCGGGTAACCACCGTATTTCCACGCCAGGGGCATTACGCCACCGACCAGGCAGAGATCGCCAAATATTCGCCACCTGACTTAACGATCGAGCGGGTCGGGATGTTGCTCGATTACGACCTTCCTACGCTGATTGCTGCGGCGTCAACGCAATGACCATTGACTCCTGGCCTCGAAAGCTCGCGATCCATTTGACAACAAGGCCCAACACAATGATTTGCGGCTATAGCATTGAAACTGGGGCTATATTAGTCCAATACGTGCTATATCTGTCGATCCATTAGAATCCCGCTCTTCGCATTCTCTCGTTCGCGAACACTGGAATTTCAGCGATGCCCGCCATTTGGTAGACTTAGCCTCGAACTCGCACCCTCCGGACGGGTGGCGAGAGACCTGACGTAAACGGATCGCTGACGCGCTTCCGCGCCGTGATTCCTAAGGATAGGTGAATAACTCAGATGGCCGACGATCTGGTCAAGCCGGAAAAGTTTTTCCTCTCGCGTTTCGGCATGAATGA
>DATEGX010000441.1:0-2952 GCA_035279875.1 Binataceae bacterium (SeqCode) | reverse complement strand
GCTGTCGCTCAGATCCATCGGCGTGCCATCCTCGGCCCTGGCGGCCGCGATTGTTTTAGCTCAAAAGGCGCCGTCGAGGTAAGTCTGGCGATTTGCCGCACGCGGACATTTGCGCCACGATTAACGCTATGCCGAAGCCGTCCCAAGCCGTCACGCTGCGCGGCGGATGCCATTGCGGGCGCATCGCTTACGAGATAGCCGGCCCAATCGAGGGCCGGGTCTCCGAATGCAACTGCTCGATCTGCTCGAAGAAGGGCTACGTTCACTGGATTATTCCGCGTGAGCGTTTCCGCCTGCTGACGCCCTGGGAAGACCTCGCCACCTACACCTTCAACACGCATACCGCCAAACATCACTTTTGCCCACGATGCGGAGTGGCGTCGTTCTATATCGCGCGTTCCGATCCCAATATGATCGACGTCAACCTGCGCTGCGTCGAGGGCGTGGATATTTCGGCGCTGGCGCTTCAGCACTTCGACGGCCGCAACTGGGAGACCGCGATCCAGGACCATTAGTGCCGTACTCACCAAAAATCGCCGGCCCGCGGCAACCGGCCTGAGGGACGGCTCCTGCCGGCCGAGGAAACCACAGCGGCGATCGTGCTGCGGGCACGGGATTATTCCGAAGCCGACCGTATAGTTACGCTGCTCACGCTCGATTTCGGCAAGCTCAGCGGTATTGCAAAAGGCGCGAAGGCCTCGCGGCGGCGTTTCGAGCGCAAGCTCGAACCCTTCTCGCAGGTGCGGCTGTACTTCCGCCGGCGTCCCCACGGCCAACTGGTCTTTATTACGCGCGCCGAACGCGGCGACAATCCACCGGCCGAACTGGCGGACGACCTCGGCAAGATTGCTCTCGGGAGCTACATGCTCGAACTGGCCGACGCGCTGACCCGCGAAGAAGCCGAGGCGGCCGACGCTTATCGGGTCTTGGCCAATGCGCTCGACACCCTCGCCCATGGGTCAGCATCCCTCGCGCTGCGCCAGGCCTTCGAACTCAAGATGCTGAGCGCGACCGGCTTTGGTCTGGAATTCCGGCGATGCCGGGTTTGCGAAAATGGAGCGGAGCCGGAGGGAGGTGCGATCTACTTCGTGGTTTCGCGCGGCGGCATCGTATGCGCGCGATGCCGCGTGGAGGCGCCGGAAAGCGCCGTCCGGCTTTCGTCGGCCAATTCTGCCGCGCTGGCGCGCTTGTCGTCGGCGTCCTTCGATGAGACGGCGGCGCTGGAGCATGGCGGTGCCGATAGTGCGCTGGCGATCTCCCGTTTTCTGGGCACTATTCTTGATCGCAAGCTCCGCTCGGTGGAATTCTTGAATTCGATTCTGTAGCCGCGGCGCACGCGACGCGTACTTTAAGTTGATCGCCCCAGGACCATGAAACCGTCATCGATTTGGCCGGCGCTGCTCCTGGGCGTAGGGCTTCTCGGCTGCAGCCTGCCGGCGGTTCAGCAACCCGCGGTCGCGAGCGCGCCGGTTCCCACACGTCCATTGCCCTTCAAGGGCAAGCTGGTAAGCGGCAACGTCAACGAACTGCCGCCGGCGCTGGCAATGTCGCTTTCGTCCGACTCGCCTATAAGCTTTTCCTACCGTGAGGATTTGACCCACGACGAATACCATATTCCGCTGGCGGTCTCGGCATTTGACCCGGTCACCTATTTTGGCGCGCCGCTGGGCGACTACGGGGTAACTGCTGTCGCCTCGTTGTCGATTTTCGAAGGGGACAGGGTCCTCGGCGACTACCGAGCGAAGGCCTTTGTCTCCAAGTCGTACAGCCTCTATTCCGAGCCGACTCATAAAGAGCTGGAAGACGCGGCGCGGGCGGAAGTACGCGAGCGAATCGAACGCAAGCTCTACAGCGATGAGAATCGGCTCACGATGGCGGCCGCCGGGGCCGAAAATCCGCCCGACGGCAGTCTCCCCAGATGAGGTCCGCGGCCGCGGCGAGATTGCTCTGCGCCACAATGGTTTTCATCGGCGGCTGCGCGGTTGAAGGCCAGCCGTTCTCGAAGACCGCGCCACCCCCCGGCAACGCGACTATCTACGTATACCGGCCCTATCATTATGGAGGCTCGTTGCTGCGTCCGCCGGTGACCTGCGGCGAAGACACGGCGCGAATTGGTCCCGGCGGTTATCACGCTTTTGTCGTTCCGGGCGGACAGAAAATCGAATGCACGGTGCAGGGCGGAGAAACCGCCGACCAGATCGAGTTGAACGGCGACGCCCGTGTCTACTACATCAGGGAGGAGTTTGGCTGGGGACTTTGGACTGGCCACCCGCACCTGAACCCGATCGACTCCGATCAAGCCAATTTCGAGATTCAGCAATGTTGCGTTGAAGAGCGGCAGCCGGCCCCCTGAACGTCCTTTCAACCGAGCAGGCGTCCGGCCGGACGTTGACCGGATAGCCACTGGACGCGTAAAAGCAGCGGAAACAGCACACGCCCGCCGGAGGCTACGAAAACAGATGATCGATGACTCGAAATTCGCGCATCATACGATGACGCTCGAAGGGGTGACCCTGCATTATGTGACAGCCGGCCAGGGCGATCCGCTGGTGTTGCTGCATGGATGGCCACAGACCTGGTACGAATGGCGGCGCATAATGCCCGCGCTGGCCGAACGCTACACCGTCATCGCACCGGATATGCGCGGCCTCGGCGATTCCTCGCGGCCGGTCGGCGGTTACGACAAAAGGACGATCGCTGGTGACATCTATCAACTGGTGCACAACCTCGGCTTCGACAAGATTCTACTGGTCGGGCACGACTGGGGCGGCCCGGTCGCTTACGCATACGCGTGCGCGCACCCCGAGGAAGTGCGCAAGCTGGTCATCCTGGACGTGACGATACCCAACGAAACGTGGGAGCGGATTCCGCAAATTACCCGGCGCGGCGGGGTCTGGCACATGGCCTTTCATAGTGTCCGAGACCTGCCGGAGGCCCTGCTCCAAGGCCGCG
>DATEGX010000440.1:0-4080 GCA_035279875.1 Binataceae bacterium (SeqCode) | reverse complement strand
CTATGAATTCTCCTGACCAAGCCTCGTAGCTCTGGCGACGACATCTCGGCCGGGTTGCGAAGGAGGCCGTGTGATGTCAACCAAAATTGTTCTTAAAGACACCTTCCGTCTTCACATTCATCGAAGAGCTCGCTGTGACGACGCGGACTCTTATGTTCGCGAGATCGAGCGCGCGGCGATGAGGCTAACCTTCAACATGCCCTGGCGGTCATGGCTAGGTGAAGTCGCCGACGAAAGGCGTCGACCTCCGTGCGGCAAATGAAAGCCGCCACTCGGACATAAGGTTACCCAGGGTTCGTCCGATGGTACGTTCTGCGGAGAGGTTGGGAATTGCTGGATTTTCATCGTTTAGGGCTCGCATCAGGAAGCCCCGTGCGCGCGGTTGCGATCGAGCCGGCCGCGCCAATAACCGATAAAATTCGCGCATTCCAGTTCGTGATAGACTGCCCGTTCACGATCGCCTAGCGCGAGCGCCAGCATCATTCGCAGCGCATTGCGTCCGAGCTTTTCGAGGTGGTTGTGAGTACGGCCGCCAGCGATCGCGCTGCCATAGCCGAACGCATAGCTTTTGCGCCTCAGGTACGCACGACGCATTCGTTCCGGCGGAATAACATGATGCACCCGCGCGCGCGGGGCAAAGCCGATAGCGCCACCCCGGGCGATAATGCGGGCGAAAAGTTCGGTATCCTCGCCCGACATCGGATTACCGCCAACCACGCCGAGATCCTCGCGGAAGTTACCGAAAAGCTCGAAAGTGTGACGTCTGAAACCCACGCTCGCGCTGAAATAGTTATGGATCGTCTCCAATTCAGCAGGCGCAGCCCCTGTCAGCCTGGCCGCATCGTGAACCGCCAGCTTGACGTAGAGGCTCGGCCCGAGCCATCGCGGCGGCGTCCGGCCCCATCGAGGCAACACCATCCCGCACGCTGCATCGAGCGCGCGCCGCTCCATTTCGCCCATAAGTTCGACGGCCCAGTCGGGTTCGGCGATAGCGTCGTCGTCGATGAAGAGGATGAAATCGCCGCGCGCTTCCTCAATCGCGCGATTTCGCGCAAAGCTCGATCCGGCGCCGGGTTCATAAACGCATCGGGTTGGAATAGGCGCCTTGCGCGCAAATGCCGCGACCACCGGACCGGTGTCGTCGACCGAACGATTATCAATCACCAGGCATTCCGCATTGGCGCCGTCCGGCAGGTTCAGCGTTGCGATGCTCGCCAGCGTTTCCCGGAGCAGGCGCGCCCGGTTGTGCGTTGGTATTGCGACTGTAATCGAAGTGCTCACCTGCGAGAGTCCCGAATCAATTGTGAACGGATCCAGAAACACCGCGGTTATTATTGAGGCTCCCACCCGGCGTTGGTTGAACGGGCGGCTTGACCACGGGAGCACCAAGGCGCGAACTCGTGTTGCTGGCCAGCGGTTTCGCCTTTCCCGGAAGCGTAGGCAAAGGTGCCGGTATCTGGCTGAATGCGACCGACGCGATCGTGACGTACGGCGAACCGTCCTGTTGCACGTTTGGAGGAGCGCTCAAAGCGAACCCGAACCGCCGTTCCTCACCAGGCAAAAAGGGAATCACTTCCTGGCTGAAATCGGTGAACTCGATCGGCGTCAGCACGATCGGATGTTCTTCACGATACGCCACCTTGAGGTTCTTTCCACGTCCCTCATACCAAGTGACCGCCAACCGCAACTCGTCGATCGGTCTGTCACCCGAATTGGTGACTGCGCCGAAAATTGCGGGAACTCGCTGCTCTGACATCCTCATCGCGACGTTGCCCAGCGCGAGTTTTGCAGCATAGGCGGCTGCTGCAGGTTGTTCGGCCTTGATTCGCTCCACTTCAGCCAATTCGGTCTTGAACTGCGTGGCCAGGCCGAGATTTCCCGTGCCGGGCTGTCGTTCCAGTTCCGCGATCATGGAATGGTATCGCGCGATCACCTCGTCGAGCCGCCCTTCGTGATAATCGTCGATGGTCTCACGATGTTGGTCGAGCACCCGGCCACGCACGACAAATCCGCCGAGAACGCGCCAACGATGATCTTCCTTGATTAGGTCGATACGGTCCGTGTAGCTGATTTTCGGAAAATCACCAGTATCAAGCGAACGTTGGGCGAGCTCGCTGGGCGAGCTGTCGGCGCCGGCCCTGGCATCCAGTGTCCGCTCCCATAGCGGGAGAGCGAGTGTCGTTATTCGCACCGGCACGGATGCGGAGGTGCCGCTCGCGTCGCGGTGGGCCTCGCCGAGTTCATATTGAGTATGGTGCAGTACCGGCCGGAACCACACCGGATTCACGTCGGGAGCGAGCGGAATCTCGGTCAGGAATTCGTGCAGCTCGACGTCAGTACGGTCACGACGCGAGAGGAGTTTATAACACTGCTGGTAGTCGAATTGCTCAAGGCTTTCCACGTAACGTTCGGCGACACCGTGCGGTGAATGACCGAGGCAACCCGAGCTTACCAGGAACAATCCGAACGCCGCAGCGCGCAGCATCGCTCGCGGAATCATTGTGACGACAGGTGACGATGCTTTACAAATTTTGGAGAGTTGATGATTCGATGCCGGGGTTGCCACATCAGGGGCGGTGCTCGGCCGGCATTTGTTTCAATTCGACGACATTACCCTCGGGGTCGCGGACGTAAATCGATGAGCCCAAGCCACGTGCACCATAACGCGACGCCGGTTCGCCTAGCACTTCGACCGCGTGCTCGCGCAGATAGCTGACCGCCGCGCCAAGGTCCCAGCTTTCGATGCCCAGGCAAAAGTGGTCAACGTTTGTACCGCTCTCGACCCGAGGTTCACTGGCGGGCACAAGATCGATCATGCTCGCGCCGGCGCGAAGCTGGATCAGGCCAATCCGCTCAACGCGCCGTTCCTCGTTGAGGCCAAGCACGCGCGTGTAGAAATCGAGCATGCGGGCCTGATCGCGGCACCGCAACACTACGTGATCGAGCTCTGCGACTCTTAGCGGAATGTCCATTAACGCTCTCCCCATAGATTAATGCGTCGTCATCGCATGCCGATAGCGACTGGCAGCGTGCAATCACGCTGTATCCAATGCCTGGACCCAGATGGCATCGAGCGGACGCTCCGGAACGGAATATAACGCCGCCGCGAGGCCGGTTGAAAGGCGACTAGGGGTCGGGCGGGCCAGACCGGACTGGTCGAGGTGCTTGACGCAACATGGTCGGGTCCAGATCATTGCTCTCGCCGATGCGACCTCATGATGTTCTTACGCTGGCGATTTTCGCGCTGACTTATATCGCAATTGCCGCCGGAAAACTTCCCAGGCTTCGTCTCGACCGCACCGGGGCAGCACTTGCCGGTGCGGTGGCGATGGCCATCATTGGCGCCGTCGACCGCCGCAGCGCGCTCGAGGGTGTCGATTTTCCGACCCTCGGGCTCTTGCTGGGAATGATGATCGTGGTGGCCAATCTGCGGCTTTCGGGCGCCTTCACGTTGGCGGCGCGCTCCGTGTTGTCGCGTGCGTACACGGGCTTCGGTCTGCTCGCGATTACCATTGCGAGCGCCGGGGTGCTGGCAGCGTTTTTCATCAACGACGTCGTTTGCTTGACCCTTGCGCCAATCGTGATCGAGGTAACAGCGATGCTGGGAGCGCCGCCATTGCCGTTCCTTCTGGCGCTTGCGACCGCCAGCAATATCGGCAGCGCTGCGACCATTACTGGCAACCCGCAGAACATGATCGTTGCAGGCTATGCCCATCTGACCTATAGCGCTTTCGCTCTTCGACTCGTGCCGATCGCGGCGGCGGGCCTGGCTGTCGACTACGCGATAATCGCCTGGATTTATCGCAGTCAACTCGGACCGGTCAGAAGACGGCCGAATACAGGGATGCTTCACCGTTTTCGCGCGCCGCGCCGCCTGATGTTGCGTTCGGTTCTGATTGCGGCCGGGGTGCTGACCGGCTTTATGCTCGGCTATCCGACTTACCTGGTCGCCCTCGCAGCAGCAACCTTCTCGCTGTTCACCCGCCGCTTAAAACCCGAGCGTGTTTACCAGTTGATCGACTGGACCATGTTGCTGATGTTCGCCGGATTGTTTGTGGTAGTCGCCGGAGCGGAGAGTAC
>DATEGX010000439.1:0-4702 GCA_035279875.1 Binataceae bacterium (SeqCode) | reverse complement strand
GCGCGCCCCAGGTCCCTTGCCAACTACGATATTAAGCTCGAAGTCCTCCATCGCAGGATAAAGTATCTCTTCGACCACCCGCGCCAGCCGGTGAATCTCATCGATGAAGAGCACATCACCCTCATCGAGATCGTTCACGATCGCGGCGAGGTCGCCGGCTCGCTCAATTGCCGGTCCGGAGGTTGACCGCAGGTTCACGCCCAGTTCGCGGGCAATAATATGAGCGAGCGAGGTCTTGCCCAGTCCCGGAGGCCCCGAAAAGAGAACGTGATCGAGCACTTCGCCGCGTTTGCGCGCGGCTTCGATCGACATTCCGAGCACTTTCTTGATCCGCTCTTGCCCAACGAATTCGCCGAGCGAACGCGGCCGAAGCGAAAGGTCGACCTGCCGGTCCTCTTCGGCGGCGGGCGACGACGACAGCCGCGCACCGGGACGGACGCTTTTCGCCGGTGCCCCGTCAACGGGCGCGTCGACCAAGTCGCGCACACTTGCGGCGCCGTCGTCTTTCATCTTTTATTCACGTCCTATTTTTCACCAAGAATGACGGCGAGCGATTTGCGGATCAGTACCTCCAGACTTTTGTTCTCGTCATCTGCGCCAACCGAATCCACCGCGCGTTTGGCTTCAGCCGGCTTGTAGCCGAGATTGACCAGTGCCGAGACCGCGTCGTCCAGCACCGAAGGCCCGCTTCCATTGCCGTTAGCGGCTGTGTTCTGGCTTCTATTGGCCGCTGCATGACTCAAGTTGCCAACCTTGTCGCGTAATTCTCGGACGATACGTTCGGCCACCTTCGCGCCAACGCCCGGCACGCCATCGATCCGATCGACATCCTCGTGCGCAATCGAGGATGCCAGATCGTCGGGCGCGAGTACCGAAAGTACCGCCAGGGCAAGTTTGGGTCCGACGTGTTGCACGCCCATCAGGAGATCGAACGCGGCCTTCTCGGCTGGAGTTGCAAAACCGTAGAGCATAATCGCGTCTTCGCGGACCACCTGCCTTATTTCCAGGTCGACGCGGGATCCAGTTCCGGGTAATCGATAATAGGTGCTTAGAGGAATGAATACCTCGTAGCCGATTCCACCAGTCTCGACGACTAGTCTTCCCGAATCTCGGAGCCGCAGCGTACCGCTGAGTGTCGCGATCATAGAGAGACCCGCGACGGCCGGACGCCACGCATCAGGTTGGCGAGGGTCCGGCCACGCCGGCTTGACCCCGGCCACGGCATTTTCGCCCGAAAAAGGTGGCAAAGGGCGATTGCAAGGGCGTCCGCGGCGTCATCGCGGAGTTCGTCGGTGGCATCCAATGCCAGCGTCCTCCGCACCATAGCCTTCACCTGTGACTTGTCAGCACGTCCGTAGCCGGCGACCGAGAGTTTGACGTCGGTCGGAGTATATTCGAACACTTCAAGTCCGCGATGTGCGGCGGCGAGCATCGCAACGGCTCGCGCTTCGCCGAGAGCGAACGCGCTTTGCACATTCATCGCGACGAAGCTCCGCTCGAGGCTCATCACGTCGGGATGATAGCTGTCTATTACATTGAGCACTGCCGCGTGCAACGCTCCGAGCCGCCGAGGTCCGCGCACCAAACCCTTGGCTCTAATCGTACCGGCCGCGACCGAACGGAGGCTGCTGCCTTGATCGACCACACCGTACCCGGTTGTCGCGTTGCCCGGGTCAATCCCGATTATCCTCATCCCCACCTCCCCCGCCGCACGCCCATTGGCGATTTTCGGTCAGGCCGCCGAGAATTGCGCCATCACTTCGTCATCGATGTCGAAATTGGCCGAGACGCCCTGGACGTCGTCATGATCCTCGAGGTCTTCCATCAGTTTAAGCACCTGTTCGGCCTGATGGCCGGTGACTCTGACGGTATTCTCGGGCACCATCGCCATTTCAGAGTTGAGAATCGCGATACCGGCTTTTTCGATCGCGTCACGCACGCCCGAAAAGCTCTCCGGGGCGCTCAACACCTGGAAACCGTCCGCATCAGCAACTACGTCGTCAGCCCCGGCTTCGAGCGCCAACTCCATCAGGCGGTCCTCATCGGCGGAACCCTTTTCGATCGTAACGACGCCCCGCTTCTTGAACATCCAGGCGACGCACCCGCCTTCACCGAGGTTGCCCCCGTGTTTCGACAGGATAAAGCGAATGTCCGAGACCGTACGGTTACGGTTGTCGGTAAGCACGTCCATTATCAGGGCCACACCGCCAGGCCCGTAGCCTTCATAAGTGACCTGCTCAAGCTGTCCTCCGCCCAACTCACCGGTGCCTTTTTTGATCGCCCGATCGATATTGTCGTTGGGCATCGATTGCGCTTTGGCGGTCGTGACCGCGGTCCGTAGGCGCGGATTCGCGTTCAGGTCGCCGCCGCCCAAGCGTGCGGCAATCGTGATTTCCTTGATAAGCTTGGTAAAGACTTTGCCACGCTTGGCGTCCCGTGCCGCCTTCTTATGCTTAATCGAACTCCACTTGGAATGACCGGACATGAGCAAAGCCTCCGGGCCCGCGGTCGGCGGCACCTTCCCTGTCAATAAAGCCTATCACAAAAATCGTCGCTTGAGGAATTGTTGCGAGTCATCTTAGGCACGCGGTGTTACCTTTGGGATGCTCTGGTATGATGCTTTGCTTCGATGCTTCGCCGCACTCGAATCCCGATCATCCTCGTTCTTCTATACGGATGCTTCTATCCTCCGCAGCAAAAGCCGTTGCCCGCTTCCCGAACCGCAGTAACCCTGAAATTGCCATACGACCTCGCCTGGGATGCAGTGCACAAGGTCGTCGAGCATAACGATTACCGGATCATCACGGAAAACCCTGACGACGGGACGATCGAAGCACAGGCTGTTGGAGGGTTCAGCATAGCTGATGCCGACTGCGGCAAACTCAAAGGGGTTGGCGGCAAATACAGCGCCGAGCCCTCGCCCGACTCCTCGGCCATTTACGATTTCCAGGTCAAGCCGACGGGCGATGAGGCAGCAACGGTTGAGATTGTCGCGACCTTCACAGCTCCAGTTGATGTTCCGTTGCACCGCGCTCGCGGCGAGCAATGCGCATCGCGTGGGACCCAGGAGGCGAGCCTGCTCCGGGAGATTTCTCGACAGGCCCGCCAGGAACATCGCCCCGAGTTTAAACCTGCCCCGATGCCCTTGCCGGCGCGCGAAACTGTCGAGTAGGAAGGACTCTTAGTATGGGCCGCGGCTGCCAAACTCCAGCTGTTATATGCGTCGGAACGGCGGTTCAGCCATCAGCCGCCATCCGATCAAGGTCGTCACACCCAACAAGATAAACGTCGTAACGAGGGTCCAGCGATGGCCAATCGGCCCGCTCACTTCGCTTTTCCGAATCTTCTCGAGATCGAACACGTGCATTGCTCCGAGCGGTGGCGCCAGAACCTTAACGACTCGGGCACCACGAAAAAACGCCTGTCCGCGGGTGAGATTCATGTAACCTCCCAACCGTAATGCAACATCGATGTCGGCTCCACCTGAACCCACCTTGAGATAAAGGCCAATTCGCTTCCAGTCATTATCACCCCTGAGGTCCTCGGACATGATCCCGTCTTCCAGTACACTTACCGAAGCCCCATCAAAGTACGGGAGCACGCCTCGAGTGCGCACCGACGCACCAATGTAGTACCAACCCGGTCCGAGATTCAGCCCCTGCACCCAGCGGGCGTCGTTATCGCGATGGGTAAACACTTCCACTTCGCCCGGCTCGCTTCCGTGAGGTGCAATCCAATGATAGTCGGTCGTTCCGGGGCTGAGCACCCACGCGTCGATGCGCCAGCCGTCGACAGAATCTCCGGAACCTCTGTCCAGGTCGCCATTATTGAGCAGGTTCTTCGCCGCTAACGCGGGAGAAGCAACTAACAAACTTAACCACACCGCGACGGCAGACGCGCCGGCCCGCCAACCCATGCTCCGCACTCGCATCATATCCAGTTGCGCAAGCCGGGTCCTTGCAGCCACATTCGGGCATAGTAACCTTCGCGCGTAATTGGCGTGCCTAGCCAGACCGGTAAATAATATAAGAAGAGTATCACTGCGACAAAAATGAACGCGGAAAATACCAGACGATTGGCGTACCGCACACGATTGGCCAACGATACATACGCGCCAGCCAACGCAATAACGAACGGAAGCCCGGCGAATGGCCGCAAGCGCTCGGACGCAAACTGATAAACAGTTGCGATATGACCAACGCCCACTATAAAAACTGGCAACACCGCCAATAAAAGCGCGAAGCCTTCCCACCATTCGGCACCGTCGTTCCAGAGGTCCGCCAATATACCGGCCAGTGCGAGGTAACCGAGATACGCCGATGGCATGTAATGATAAAGAAACAATATGCGGCTGATCGGGATCCAGATCACGTAATAGCCGAGATAGCCAAGCACCAGGAAGAGCCGAGTCAGATTCGGCCGTTCCATCGCACGCACGGCGGTGATAGTCATTGCCGGGACGATCGCCCACCAAGTCAGCGGATTGCCAGCACCCCATATCGTCGAGACGTCGCCTCGCGGTGGAAAATCCTGCCAATACGCGACCGGCCGCAGCATCAAAGGCCAACTCCACCAAGGTGAAGCATAAGGATGAGTAGCGGACGCAACACTATTCTCGTACCACATCACTTCTTTATAGTAATGTATGAGGTCGGCAACTCCACCCCACCATCCAAGCGCGTAATGTGGAAGAAAGCATCCC
>DATEGX010000438.1:0-13927 GCA_035279875.1 Binataceae bacterium (SeqCode) | reverse complement strand
CGGATTCGGCGGCCTGCTGCCTAGCGGCAACCTGTTTGCGGTCATTATGTTCACCCGGGTGGCGATCCCCTTGCCAACGGCGCAGATGTTTCGGACGCTGGCCTTGAACGTGAAGCTCAATATCTTGCCATTTGTTGGCGGGCGCGTCTTTGCCGACGAAGCGGGCGGTTGATCGCCGTCCGAGAGTTGCCCGATGTCTAAAGGGTTAAACCTAATCGAAACCCGCGAGCTTCAGTCCCGAATATCGGTGCTGGAAGAACTGCTCGATGCGGTCGAACGCACGGTCGAGGAACAGTCACAACGGCTCGAGCGCGCGGTGAGCCAGGCCCAGGCCGCGACCAATGCAAAATCCGAGTTCCTTTCCGCGATGTCGCATGAGATTCGTACTCCGATGAATGCGATTCTCGGAATGGCCGAGTTGCTGAACGAAACAGTACTCAATTGCGACCAGCGGAAATATCTGGATGTAATCAGAAACAATGGCGACTCGCTGCTCACTTTGATCAATGGAATCCTCGACCTCGCCCGAGTCGAGAGCGGCCGCCTGTCTCTGGAGCAGGTCAATTTCAATCTCGAAGAACTGCTCGGACAAGTCCTGGAAACCCTGAAGCATCGTGCTCTCGAAAAGGGCCTCGAGCTTTCATGCGATCTTTGCTCCGATGTCCCGCTGTGGCTGATTGGCGATCCGCTCCGCTTGCGGCAAATCCTGGTCAATCTCGTCGGCAACTCGATTAAATTTACCGCCCAGGGTCATGTCCGATTGACGGTCGAGCGAGCTATCGATTCGAGCAGTCCCGGTGCGATTCATTTTTCGGTTGTCGATTCCGGGATCGGGATTCCAAAAGAAAGACTCGGGGAACTATTCTCGGCCTTTACTCAAGTCGATTCCTCCACCACGCGACACTTTGGCGGAACCGGGCTCGGCCTCGCCATCGTCAAACGATTGGCAGAGCTTATGGACGGCCGTGCCTGGGTCGAAAGCGAATTTGGCCGCGGGAGTACATTTCACGTCACGGCCAAATTCAATCTTGGCAGCGGAGCCGATATCGAGCCAATGCAGGGCTCGAAACTCCCCCACGCGCCGGGAACGGACGCACCAAGCCAGCAGGATTTTCCGGCCCTCGCGCAGCAATCGGCCATTGCTCAGCCCCTTATACGAAAATGCGAACGCATCTCGATTCTGCTGACCGACGATTCGCCGGACAATCGCATGTTAATTCGTGCCTATCTGAAGAATTCCCGCTTCGCCGTGGACGAAGCCACCAACGGGCTCATCGCGGTCGAGAAAGTGAAAGCGCGGAGCTACGAATTGGTGCTGATGGATGTGCAAATGCCCGTGATGGATGGTCTCGAGGCGATGCAGCTTATCCGGCAATGGGAGCAGTCCAACCATCGGCCGCGCACGCCGATCATCGCGCTGACGGCGTCGGCGCTTGAAGAAGATGTCCATCGAAGCCTCGCGGCCGGTGCCGATCTCCATCTCAGCAAACCGATTAAGAAAGCCACGCTACTGGCGGTGCTGAACGCGACGATCGATGAGCGATTCGAATCGGTGCCGATGCCCGATGACGGTAAAGCCCGGATCGTCGCGTAGCGTGAGGCCCGGACCGAGTCAGTAGACCTGCGCGAGCGCGCGTTTATTCATCCGATGCGAAACAGCCGGTCGGGACTCCAGGCAGTTCGTCCTATGCCTTCCTGGTCGCGAGTGTCTCCAACTCTTCGAGAGTGCGCGGCCAGTCCTTGTGGAGCAAACGGGACATGGCGCGGTCGGCGAGCAGCTTGCCGCCGGTCTGGCAGCGCGCGCAGTAGTTCGCTTCATTGTCGGCATAGCGAATGCGTTGAATTTTCGCGCCGCAATTCACGCACGGTTGCTGGTAGCGGCCATGGACCGCCATCTCCGGATGGAAGGCGGTTACTTTTTCCGGAAACCCGCCACCGACTCCCGTCCGCAGATGCTCGACCCAGTATGAGAGACTGCGGCGCACCGCTGCGAACAATCGCGCGACCTCCTCGTCGCTGAGCTTTTGCGTAAGCGCAGCGGGAGAAAGCCGGGCCTCGAAGAGAATCTCATCCGAATAGGCATTGCCGATACCGCTGAACAGCCTCGGATCGGTCAGCGCCCGCTTGAGCGTGTGGTTGGCGGACCTGAGCACCGCTGCGAAACGGTCGAGGTCCGCGTCGAGAACTTCCAGCGCGTCGGGCGCAAGCGCACGCAGCGCGGCGTGTCCAGCCACCAAATGCAGCGACGCGCGCTTTCGCGTGCCCGCTTCCGTAAGGAGCAGCGCGCCGTTGGAGAAATCAAACGCGGCGAGACCGCGAGGTCGCGAGAGCTTGACCCCGTGCTCCTTCCAGTGAAGTCGCCCGGCGATCATGAGGTGCAGGACCAGCCAGAGGTCACCGTCGAGGCCGATCGCGATCCGTTTTCCCAACCGGCGCAGTTCACGAACCTGTTTGCCCTCGACCGTTTTGAGCGGCGGATCAACCGTGCGAAGGAGAAAGGGACTTGCAAGCCGAACCCGCTCGAGCGTCCGGCCAACGATGCGGCGGTTAAGCGCGTCGATATAGACGACGATATCAGGAAGCTCCGGCACGATTTCAGTCTATTATTCTTCAACACCGCCAAGTAGATCCGCCGGGATTGCGGCCATGGGCGCGCGAGTAGTAGCAGTGTGAGGTAGCATCGGAGGGATGCCAATGATCTCGAGAAAACAGCGTCTAAGTTTCTGCGACTTGTCGAGTTTGGATGACCAAGCGCGCGAAATGGCCGAGCGGAGCAAGGTCAACGGCCAGGTTTTGAACCTCTTCAAGATCCTGCTCAACCATCCGAAGCTGGTTCGGGCTTGGGGAAGATTCGGCAACTATATACTCGGCGGTTCAACCCTATCGGCGCGCGAACGCGAGATCGCGATCCTGCGGATCGGATGGCTGAACCAGGCCGAGTACGAATGGGAGCAGCACGTTTTGATAGGCAAACGCGCGGGCATCAGCGACGCCGAGATCGAGCAGATAACCAAGGGTCCCAAGGCCGGATGGAACCGTCATGAGGCGGCCCTGGTGCAGGCGGCGGACGACCTCTTCGAGAACTCGATTGTGTCCGACGAAACCTGGAAAACCCTCGCGGAAACCTACAACACGCAGCAGATGATGGACCTGGTATTTTCCATCGGCCAGTACAATCTGGTTTCGTGGGCGTTGAACAGCTTCGGCGTCCCACTCGATGATTTTCTCCCTGGAGCAAAGAAAAAGTGAAAATACGCGGTCGTCAGCCTGAGACGCGTGATCCGTTACGTTAGACCTTAGATGGCCGCACGAATTCGTCCTATGGAAGAGCGCGATCTGGCGGAGGCCGACCGCATTATGCGGATGGCCTTCGGCAGCTTTATCGGTTTGGCCGATCCAATGACGATGTTCGGCGATGCGGATATGGCCCGGACCCGCTTTCGCGCCGCGCCCGACGGTGCGCTCGTGGCGGAAATTGACGACAAGCTCGTGGGCTCGAATTTCGCCGCAAATTGGGGAAGCTTCGGCTATTTCGGTCCGCTTTCGGTCGATCCGAGTCTTTGGAACCAGGGTCTCGCGAAGCAATTGCTGGAGCAGACAATGGAGTTGTTTGCGCGCTGGGGATGCCGGCATACCGGGCTCTATACATTCAGCGATAGCGCGAAACACATCGCGCTATATCAGAAATTCGGCTTCTGGCCGCGCTATCTCACCGCCGTGATGTCCAAGCCCACGCAAACTCCAGCGGCTCAACCGTCTTATCTTCGATTTTCCACGTTGTCGGCTGCCGAAAAGGAGCTTTTTCTGGACGAGTGCCGCTCTTCCACGAGTGGCATCTACGACGGTCTGGATGTTTCGCCGGAAATTCGCTCGGTCGACCAGCAGCATCTCGGCGATACGGTTCTGCTACTGGACGGTTCGCGAGTCTCGGCCTTCGCGGTATGTCATGCCGGAGCGAACAGCGAGGCTGGCAGCAAGGCCTGCTATGCGAAATTCGGCGCGGTACGACCGGGACCCAAGGCTGCCGAACGCTTCGCAGCGCTGCTGGAGGCGTGTGAGGATTTCGCCGCAGCCCGTCAGGTTGGCAGGCTGATCGCCGGCGTGAATATGGGGCGCAGCGAAGCCTATAAAGTCATGCTGCGCCGAGGTTACCGCATCGAGATGACAGGCATCGCGATGCATCGGGAGAATGACCCGGGCTACTGCCGCCCGGACGTCTACGTGCTCGACGATTGGCGGTAAACCTCATCCGGGAATCTTCCAGCTTTTTCGGTGCCTTGGAATGGCCTTGTTCCCCTAAGCTCTTCCGATCAACGCCTCCAGCCTCAATGGCTGAAACTCGGCCCAGGACCGTTACCGATGCCGCGCTCAAACAACGCGAAGTCGGCCTCGAGCTGCCATTGTTGGCGCGCATGCTCGCTCGTATTCAGTAGAAGCCGGCAAGCCGGAGAAACTCGCAGCGCAAGCGGCGAGTCGGAACGGCAGGCGTCGGTGCGGATAAAGGGCGCGGTGCTTTTCCACAAGCTTTTGCCCGGCAGGAAGTCATATTCGAGACTGTTGCGCGCCAGTTGCTTCAGGTCGGTGTAATGCAAGCCATAGCTGTTGGCGGCGCGCTGATATTCGTGGGTCAGGTCGATGCGCGAAACCCCGGCATCGTCAGTAGCCAGGGTCAGCGGTACGCCGTACGAACGATAGGTCTCGAAGGGATGGTCAGGACCCGCAACCTGCAAGATGAAGTCGTTGCTGGTCAGGCAAATCTCGACCAGCCGCCGCTCCGCCGCCATCTCGCCCATCAACTGCTGCCAGTCGTCCTCGCTTTCGACATCGACGCCGTGGCCGATACGGCTGGCTTGACCGACTTCCACCGCCGACCGGATATGAAAGCGGAGAGCGTCCGGCGGCGCAAAGACCGGGGTCAATTCGCCCGCATGGAGGCTGATTTTCACCCCGGGGAGCGCCTGGGAGAGAAAATCGAACATTTGCATCTGCGTCAGGTAATCTCTCAGCGCGACCGGCTCGTCTTCAGGCGCGACCAGGTTGACGGCCAGTACCCGATGATCAGCCGCTGCCAATTCGAAGGCGTAGACCGCCGTCGCGAATACCTGGAGCGGCTGCTGGGTGCGCGTCACCGAGTAGATGTATCGAATCTTCTCGCCGGCGCAGGCCGGATCGGCGCGGTGGGTTCCGCACTTCAGCTCGGAGCGCATATCCGCCTCGGATGCGTTGAGGTCGGACGTACCTACGCTAATAAAGCCCGGAAAATCGGGATGATTGACAATGTAATCGAAGATTTGCGGCATCTTCGTCACGTCCCAGGTCATCCCGCTGACGAGGCTTCGAGTCTTCGCGCCGCCGTCGAGCGAGAGCATCAGCTCAACGTATTTGACATTTTCCGCATGCCACACCGACGCAACCTGGGCGAGCATCGCACCCGTCTTCACACCTGAAATTGCGCCGAACTTCCCAAAAGTCGCAAAGAAATGGTCATGACCGCTCTGAGGACTAGTTGAAACAAAATTGCGCATCGAAAGCGCATCGATCAATGCATTGTAGAACGCCGGAGCCCGGATTGACTGGGCAATTGGAGAGAGACCGGTGGTCGCGTCGCATGCCGGCGGTGAGGAGGACGGAGATACAATCGTATATTGAGTGCTGTTGCCGCATTTCTGATTCACGCAAACGCAGTAGTTCAGCGCCGCCGCCCATCCGATATAGCTTTCAGCCAGGATTGCGCCGCTCAGATGATTGTGGATATCCCCTCCTTTGGGCATCCGATACAGAAACGCATGCTCGATAGCGGGGTTGTTTCTGATCAATTCGAAGTAGCGCCCGGTCAGGGTTTCGAAATTAGGAAAAAGGCCCGACCTGCCGTTTAATTGTGCTGCTGTGGCCGATGAGATGGTTAAAAACGCCAAAAATACCGCAAAGAGGACCATAGCTGAAACGCGCGGCCATAAGTTCATATCGCTTCTCCAGAGAAGCTGAATAGAAGAATTCTAACCAAATAGCAAGTAAATGCTGCCAAAAGCCCTTAACTAATTGTGGGCTCTGAGTACGATGTGACAGCCGGGTCGCCCTTGATAGTGCAGTTGTCGCACTGCAGCCCAGCCACTGCGTCGCCCAGACCCCGATTAGGCGACCCCTCCGGAAATCCATGAGATTCGGGGTCTTTCGATCGCTCAGGTTGAGGTACAACGCTTGCTCAACAGTGATTCCAGTTGGCGGGATTTACGCCGGGAAGGCTACTAGAATAGTCGCAATTGGTTAGGCGGATTTCCGACGCCCGGAGCGGCAGATGTTATCCTTGGTGATAATCGCACTCATCATTTTCGCCCTCGTCCAGAGGCATCGGTGCCGGCGTTGGCTATGGCATCGCGGCGGGGGACAGGTTGACTCCCCCGACTACGATGCGGGCCGCGACCGGCCATGGTTCAGTCACTTCGAGTACCGGGCGGAGCGCTTCGAACGCAGGCTGCGACGCAAGTTAGACCGGCAAACGCGCAAATACAGCGGCGGCAGCGCCGACCCATCGCAAGAAGCCGTGCCGCCAAACTTCAAGAGCGAAAATCAGCGTCAGGCGTACCGGCGAGCGGCAAAGCGCGCCGCCGCCGAGACCGGCTTTTACGTGCACCTGATGTGGTACGGACTGGTGATTGGGCTGCTCTTCTGCATCAACATGCTAAGCAGCGCCTCGTACCCATGGTTTTTGTGGCCGGCCTTGTTCTGGGGCTTCGGCGTCGTCAGCCATTTCACCGCGGTGTTCGGCTGGCGCTGGGTGCATGATCGGGTGTTTGCTCCGGCGATCGAACGCGAAGTCAGGCGCGAGGTGCAGCAGGAGAAGGAAGTGCTGCGTACCGAAAAGCAGGCTTCGCTCGACGAGTTGACCGCCACCTTCGCCCACGAAATCCGCAATCCCATCGCGGCCGCGCGCAGTCTCGTGCAGCAAATGGGCGAAGATCCGAAGTCGAACGAAAACGTCGAGTACGCGCGGGTCGCGCTCGATGAACTGGCGCGCGTCGAACGCAGCGTCTCGCATCTGCTCAAATTCGCCAAGGAAGAGGACTACCACTTCGAGAACGTCAACGCCGCTGGCGTGCTCGACGGCGCGCTCCAGCAGATGCGCGGCAAGCTCGAGGCCAACTCGGTCGCGGTCACGCGCTCGTATCTCAACGGGCCAATCGTCCGTGCCGACGCCGACAAGCTGCGCCAGGTCTTCTCGAACATGATCGATAACGCGATCGACGCGATGGCTTCGGTCAAAAGCGACCGGCGAATCGATCTCGCGATTGAGAGCACCGCTAACCAGGGCGGGCGGGCCACGATGGCCGCGGTCAAGATCAAAGACAACGGTTGCGGGATTGCCGAGGATCGTGTCGCGAAAATCTTCAACCCGTTCTACACCTCGAAAAGCAATGGCACCGGCCTGGGCCTGGGGATCGCGAAAAAGGTGATCGATGCACATCGTGGCAAGATCGAGGTATCGAGCCATATCGGCGAGGGCACCGAGTTCATCGTTTCGATTCCACTGGCCAACGGGGGGCGCGGAAGCGCCAGAAGCGCTGAAACCGGGCCCGCCGATGACTTTGACTCGAATCAACCGAATGATTCGGCCTCGCGGGATTCGGGGCTCGACTCGCCACCGGTGACCCAATGAAAGGCCGGCTGTTAATCGTTGACGACGAGCGCGGCATAGTCGTCGCGCTCAAGGGGCTCTTCACCAAGGAGGGTTACGAAGTCGAGACCGCCGACTCCGGCGAACAGGCGCTCGAGCGGTTCAAGGCGGACTTCTTCGACGTGGTGATTACCGACTTGAGCATGAAGGGGATGGACGGACTCGAATTGCTCAGGCAGGTCCGCGAAATCGACTCCGGGTGCGCCGTTCTGATGATCACTGCCTACGGCACCCAGCGAATCGCGGTTGAGGCGATGAAGGCCGGAGCCGAGGACTACCTGCCCAAGCCCTTTGATAACGACGAGTTGCGGCTCAAGGTTCGCCGCGTGATGGAGACGCAACTGCTGCGGCGCGCGCACAATCGCCTGCTCGAACAGGTGCGGCTCGAGACCGGGACGTTCGAGCATATGATTGGCCGCTCGCGCGCGATGATGAGCGTATTCGAAGCCATCGAAAAAGTCGCGCCGACCGACGTGACGGTGCTGGTCCGGGGCGAATCCGGCACGGGCAAAGAACTGGTGGCGCGCGCGATTCATTTCCGCAGTCCGCGCGCGCGCAAGCCGTTTATCGCCGTGAACTGCGCGGCATTCTCGCGCGAACTGGTCGAGAGCGAGTTGTTCGGCCACGAGAAGGGGGCGTTTACCGGCGCGGTGTCGCGGCGGGAGGGCAAGTTCGAGGCCGCCGACGGCGGTACCCTGTTTCTCGACGAAATCGGCGATATGCCCTTGGAGACCCAGGCAAAGCTCTTGCGGGTACTGCAGGAAAAGCGCCTGGAGCGGGTGGGCGGCAATCAGTCGCTCGCGGTCGACGTGCGCATTATCGCGGCGACCAATCAGGATCTCGAAGCCCAAATTGCGCAGGGGCGCTTTCGCGAGGATCTCTACTACCGCGTGAGAGTGCTGGAGATTCGCGTCCCGCCGCTGCGTGATCGCCGCGAAGACATCCCGCTGATGGTGCAGCATTTTATCGAGGATTCCTGCCAACGCTTCAGCCTGCCGCAAAAGCAGCTCGCTCCGGCGGCAATGCGCGCCTGCCTCGAAGCGCCGTGGCGCGGCAACGCGCGCGCCCTCAAGAGCACGATCGAGCAGGCCGTGATTCTTTCGGGTGGAAGCGAAATTTCCGCCGAAGAGCTTTTTGCCTCGCCCCCCGGTGAGGTTCGTCCACAATCGGAGGGCGGCGCGCCGACGGCGGCGTCCAACGGCTCAAACCCAAATGTGCTCAGCTTCCGCGAAGCCAAGGAAAAATTCCTCGGGCAGTGGGAACGCGAATTCTTTGTCGCCGCGCTGCGCGCGACCGGCGGCAATATCTCGCGCGCAGCCGAACGGATCGGGATGTACCGGCAGAGCTTCCAGCAGAAGATGCGCGAGCTCGGTATCACCGCCGCCGAGATCGGCGCCAGGAACTCCGAAGACTGAGCAGCAGCCGTTTTCGACCCCGTCTGACTGGATAAACGCGGATAACGCAGCGGATTCAGGAGGCAATCATCATGCTCAAGCGCTTTTTCAACCTGGTGGGCGGGAAGTTTCAACGCTGGATTAGAGCGCGCGAGGCGCGCGATCCCGAGGCCGTATACGAAGCGGCTATTTCCGAGCGTATTCGCCGCTATCAGCAGCTCAAGACCGCCGCGGCCGGCGTCATATATTTGCGCAGCAAACTCGAGCGCGAGCTCAAGGAGAAGTCGGCCGAAATGCGCGAGGTCGAGGAGCAAATTGGTCAGGCCGCCGACATGGACGAGGACCAGTGTGCTCTGCTCCTAATCCAGCGCAAGCAGACGCTCGCGGCCGATTGCCAGCGCCTCGGTGAGGACCTCGGCCAGCTGACCCGCGAAGCGGATGACGCCAAGAAGAATCTGGTCGCGTTCAAGGGCGAGATCGATAAGCTCAAGACCGAGAAGGTGCGGATGGTAGCGCGGCTCAGGAATGCGCAGTCGCGGGTGCGGATACAGCGCGCGCTCGAGGAGCTTTCCTACGACCAGGACGTCCGTGCCCTGGAGGACGTGCGTGAGTCGATTCAGCGGACGCTTGCCGAAGCCGGCGTAAATCGCGAACTCGCGAGCTCGGAGCTTGACGAAAAGCTCGAAGCGATTCGGCGGCGCAATGCCGAAACCAAGGCGATGGCCGAACTGGCGGAGATCAAGCGCCGGCGCCGCATGCCGGCGTTGCCGATGCCCGACCCTGCAATGACGCTCAATGGTGCGCTTAAAACAGGCTGATTGGGCATCCAAACAGCGCTAGACTGGCGGCCAGAGGTGGGCAAATGAGTCGTGAGTCTGACGTGCTGGGTATCCTGGTTGGTGGCGGCCCGGCTCCCGGGATCAACGGCGTCATCGCCTCAGCCACAATCGAGGCGATAAATTCGGGCCTTCGGGTGATCGGGATTCGCGAGGGATATCGCTGGCTTGCCCAGGGCGATACGTCGCACGTGGTTGATCTGCACATCGAAGACGTAAGCCGTATCCACTTCACCGGCGGATCGGTTCTGAAGACCTCGCGAACCAATCCGGCGCGCGATCAGGCGACCCTCGAGCGTGTCATCAAAACCCTGCATTCGCTGAACGTTCGCTACCTGGTATGTATCGGCGGGGACGACACGACCTACGGTGCCGCCCGCATCGCCGAAATGACCAATGGCAGCATCGGCGTCGCGAGTGTGCCGAAGACCATCGACAACGATCTGCCGCTTCCCGAAAATGCCCCGACCTTCGGTTTCGAGACCGCGCGAGCGGTCGGCGCCACGATTATCGAAGCGCTGATGGAAGACGCGCGCACCACCGGCCGCTGGTACCTGGCGATCTCGATGGGCCGCAAATCAGGTTCGCTCGCGCTCGGCATGTGCAAGTCCGCCGGAGCGACGCTCGCGGTAATTCCCGAAGAATTCGGGGTCGAGAAATTCGACCTGCAATTGGTGGTGGATACCGCTGTAGGCGCGATTATCAAGCGCCGCGCGGCCGGCCGCGACAATGGCGTGGCGGTAATCGCGGAAGGTCTGGTCGAGCGTCTCGATGAAACCAGCCTGCCGCGGAGTTCCTCACAGCGCGACGCCTACGGGCACGTGCATATTGCGGATATTCCGCTGGGCACGCTGCTGCGCGATAAGGTCCGCGGCGAACTTGGCCAACTCGGTATCGATGCGGCCGTATTGCCAAAAGACATCGGGTACGAACTGCGTTGCGCGAAACCGGTGCCATTCGACGTCGATTATACCCGCACCTTGGGATACGGAGCCGTGCGCTACCTGCTCGGCGGCGGTTCCGGCGCGCTGATCGCCATCACCGGAGGCCGCATCACCCCGGTGACGCTCGACCAACTTGCCGATCCTGAAACCGGGCGGATCCGGGTTCGTACGGTCGATACCCGCACGGAGGCTTACCAGGTCGCACGTTCTTATATGATTCGGCTGGAGCCGCGCGATCTCGAGGAGCCCCAGCTTTCCCGGCTCGCGGCCTGCACCAACCTGTCTTCCGAGGCCTTCAAAAAAAAGTTCCGGGCGTCGGTGATGGCGACAGTGCAACCTGCGGCCTAACCACGCGCTCGGCTCACAAGGTCCGCGCTTCACGGGCGAGTGCTTCGCGAAAATCGGGGTGGCTGATCGCGATCATCCGCCGGGCGCGTTCGTCGAGGGGTTGTCCGCGTAATTCGGCGGCACCGAACTCGGTGACAATCACGTCGGCGTCGCTGCGCGGCGTCGTCACCGGCACGCCCTCGAGCCGCGCGACGATCCTGCTGATCGCGCCTCCGCGGGCGGTTGCCGGCAGCGCGATGATCGAGTGGCCGCCTTCGGCGATCATCGCACCACGGACAAAATCGCCCTGACCGCCGGTGCCGCCGACGTAGACTCCCGAGGCGATCTCGGCATTTACCTGACCGGTAAGATCGACTTCGACCGCGGAGTTTATCGCGACGAATTTGTCGAGCCGCGCCAGGATCGCCAGCCGATGCGTATGCGCGTAGCTGAAAAGCCTAAGCGCGCGATTCTTGTGCGCAAACGTGTGCAAGCGCTTGCTTCCGGCCAGCACCGCGGTGGTCGTGATGCCGGTGTCGACCGTCTTCCGCGCGTTCGTGACTACGCCGCCTTCAATCAAATCCGCGATTCGGTCGGTGATTAGCCCCGAATGCACGCCAAGGTCGCGGCGGTCGCCGAGTACCGCGAGCACCGCGTCCGGAATTGCACCGATACCGATCTGGATAGTCGACCCATCGTCGATGAAGCGGGCCACCTGCCGTCCGATCTCTTCCTCGACCGCCCCGGTCGGCTCAGCGATCATCTGGCCGGCGCGGCGCGAGGTTCGCACTATCAAGTCGACATCGGCGAGATCAACTCGCGGCTCGCAATAGGTCCACGGCAGCTGGTCGTTGACCTCCGCTATAACCACCCGCGCGCGGCGCATCGCCGGCGGCGCGAAGTCGTGCGCGGTGCCGAAGCTGTGTTCACCGTTCTCGTCGGCGGCGCTGAGATTTACCAGCACCACATCCGCGGCCAGCACGCCCTTCTCGAACCATCCGTTCAGCGGCGACAAATGGCTGGGAATTACGTGCAATACGCCCGCGCGGGCAAGTGCACGATTGCCCATCGCACCGAAACTGCTGAAGCTGAGCGCGTCCGCATGCTCGGGCTTGATGCGCCCGCCGGCGAGATAAATCTCGGTGCCGCGGATCCGATCACGTTGCTCGAGCAGCCTTTCAACCAGGGTCGGCGGCCCGGCGCCCCATACCACGTGGTCGTCGGGACGAACTATGGAGGCGAAGTCGAGTTCCTCGAGCCGAATCTCCCGCGGCATCATCAAATCCGAGTGATGCGAACGCTGTTAACGTGCGCGCGGCGGTTCGCTGGTGCGGTCTGGCCGCTCGAACGAAGGCCCGGAAAAGCCCGTGCCGAAGCGGATGCGCACATTTCCGGTATTCATTCCGCCATCGACGACCATCGCAGTACCGGTTATCCATTCGGCGTCGTCGCTGGCCAGAAAGGTCGCCATCGCAGCGATATCTTCGGGTTTTCCGGCTCGCGGGATAGGCTGCGAGCGCGCCATGTTGCGCTTCGCCTCTTCTTCGCCTCCGCGCATGCCCCGATAGACTAGCGGCGTCACGATGCCGCCCGGGCAGATGCAATTGACGCGGATGCGATCGTGGCCGAGCTCGATCGCCGCGCTTTCGGTCAGATTCACCACGGCGGCCTTGGCAGCGCTGTAGGCATGCAAGCCGGCGACGCCCTTGAGACCCGCTACCGACGCGGTCGAGATGATCGAGCCGCCGCCCGACTTGCGCATCGGCTCGATCGAATACTTGATGCCGAGGAACACCGCGCGCGTGAGGATTACAAAGGTTTTGTCCCAGTCCTCGGCGCTGATGTCGGTCAGGAAGCCGGTGGCGCCACCGATTCCGGCGTTGTTGTAGGTAATATCGAGACGGCCATATTCCTTGACCGCGCGATCGACGAGAGCCTTGAGGTCGCGATCGCTGCCCACGTCGGTATGCTGAAACACCGCACGGCCTCCGGCCGCGGCGATCTCAGATATGGTGGTTTCGCCGGCCTGCGAATTGAGGTCGGCCACCACTACGGCCGCGCCCTCCTTGGCAAAACGCATCGCGGTCGCGCGTCCCATTCCGCTCGCCGCGCCGGTTATCACTGCAACTTTTCCGTCTAATTTGGCCATAGATCGCTCCTGTTTCGACTCGGACCGCCAGCGCCGGTGGCCGCGCCAAAGTGCCATTCCGGCATTGTCTGATGGAGTGCCCGGCACCGATTACCAGCGGCCAATCAGGTGTAGCACAAGCGCCTTCCCGGATGGCAGTCGCGGCGCGCGTCAACCGGCCTTTCGAGCAGAGACGGCGCGGAATCGGACCGGGCAGGCGCGGGCCTTCACTCGGAAGGCATTGCGTCGAGCTTGACCACAATATCCTGCAACGCCGGAGACGGAGCCGGATAACGCCGCATCACCAGTGGATCATGGCCGGGCACAATATGGCGGCGCGAGTCGGCCAGGCGCTCGACGCGCCGGAACGAATCCAGCGTCGCGCTGATATCCACCACCGCGATAAACGGCCGGCTGGTCTCCAAATTCTCGTAGAAGTGGCTCGAATCGGAAGCCAGTACCACGTTACCGCGCCGGGTGTGGACGCGCACAACTTGTAAGCCAGCGGTATGGCCCGCCGCCAGATGCAAGCTGATGCCGGGGGCCAACTCGACGTCACCGTCGTAGAGTTCGAGGCGGCGCTTGAAGTTCAAGCGCACCATCCCGACCACGTCTTCGACCTCGAA
>DATEGX010000437.1:0-9278 GCA_035279875.1 Binataceae bacterium (SeqCode) | reverse complement strand
CCAACGCCCATGCCCAGATTATGGACGGGTCCGTGGTCCATATCCGCAACAATTACGAGAGTCTGAACTTCGACTTCGGTCCTACCCTGCTCTTTTGGCTGCAAACGCACGGCAAGTCCGCTTACCGCATGCTTAGACGCGGCGACGAACTCAGCCGCGAAGAGGGCGGCCATGGCAACGCGATCGCGCAGTCTTACAATCATTCGATCCTGCCATTGCTCGAGCCGCGTGCTCGCGAACTGCAGATAGAATGGGGAATCCAGGACTTTATCGTCCGTTTTGGCCGCCGTCCCGAGGGTATCTGGCTGCCAGAATGCGCGGCCGATGACGATACGCTCGCCGCGGTCGCCCAGGCCGGGATTGCGTTTGTAATCCTGGGCTCCGATCAGGGGCTGTTCAGCAGCTCGGGCCGCGAGGCGGGTCCGTTCCTGTGGCATCGCGATGAGTTGAGCCTCGCGGTGTTCCGCTTCGATCGGAACGTCTCCGGCGCGATCGCCTTCAGCGATCTGCTGTCCGACGGCCAGCATCTGGCTGGCGCGCTGGCGGAAAACGCCCTTGCGCTCGAGCCCGGACAGGCGCTGCTGGTTGCCACCGATGGTGAGACTTTCGGGCATCATAAGCGCGCCGGCGCGGCCGAATTGGCCCGCGCGATCAGGATTCTCAATCAGCGCGACGATGTTGCGGTCATCAACTGCGCGGACTACCTGAAGGACCATCCGGCGGCCGGCCATTTCCGGATCGATTCGGCCTCGGCCTGGAGCTGCGGCCATGGGGTCGAGCGGTGGCGCTCGAATTGCGGCTGCCGAATGGACCGGCATACCAGCCAGGAATGGCGCGGCCCGTTGCGCGCGGCGATGGATTTCACGCACCACCATTGCAACGCGATATACGACCGGTTCGCGGCCTCGCTGGTGGCCGATTCATGGGCCGCGCTCAAAGAGGCGGCGCGTCTGTTTGCGGATCCGGCCGCGATCGTCCAGGAGGAGTTTTTCACCCGGCATAAGGCCAAGGACGAGGCCGCACGCGAGCAGATGCTGCGGCTGTTCGAGATGATGCGCGCGGCCGAGGCGGCGCTGACCAGCTGCGCGTGGTTTTTCGACGATTTTGGCGGTCTTGAAGGCCGTGTGGTGCTACGATGGGCGGCGCGGGCGGTCGAGATCGCGGCTGAGCTGGCCCCTTCGATCGAGCCCGAGTTGTTGCAACGCCTGCGCGAGATCCGCTCGAATCGTAACGAGATCGGCGATGCCGCGACGCTGTATCTGAGCCTCAAGACGCGCGAAGCGCGCGGGAGAGTGTAGACCTAATGGCCGCGAACCAACCCCAGCATGATATCGAATCCATCCTGCGCGAGGGCCGCAAGTTTGAGCCCAAGCGCGAATTTATCGACAACGCCTGGATCAAAGGCCAGGCCGAATGCGAAGAATTGTGCCACCGGGCGGAGCAGGACCCGGAAAAATTCTGGGCCGAACGGGCCAAACGGCTCGATTGGTTCAAGCCCTTCACCAAAGTCCTCGACTGGCAGTTCCCGTTCGCCAAATGGTTCGTCGGCGGGGAGTTGAACGCCTGTTACAACTGCGTCGACCGGCATCTGAAGGGCGCGCGCCGCAACAAAGCCGCGCTCATATGGGAGGGCGAGCCGGGCGATTCGCGGGTACTCACTTACCAGATGCTCGCCAGCGAAGTCGGGCGATGTGCCAACGCCCTGAAGCATCTCGGAGTACATAAGGGCGACCGCGTGGCTATCTACATGCCGCTGGTGCCCGAAGCGGTTATCGCGATGCTCGCCTGCGCCCGGATCGGAGCGATCCATTCGGTGATCTTCGGCGGTTTTTCGGCGGAGGCCCTGGTCGACCGGATCAATGACGCCGAGGCCAAGGTGGTCATCACGGCTGACGCCGGATGGCGGCGCGGCCAGAAGGTCGACCTCAAGCAGAACGTCGACGCGGCGCTGAAACGGACGCCGTCGGTGCAGAAATGCGTGGTCCTGCGGCGAGTTGGCGAGCCGATCGAAATGCGCGAGGGCCGCGATATCTGGTGGCACGACCTGGTGCCCGCGCAAAGCGCCGATTGCGATCCCGAGGTGGTCGACGCCGAGCATACGCTCTATACGCTTTACACCTCAGGTACTACCGGCAAGCCCAAGGGCGTGGTCCATACCACTGGTGGTTATCTAACCCATACCTTGAGCACCATGGAATGGGTGTTCGACCTCAAGGAGGACGACATCTACTGGTGTACCGCCGATATCGGCTGGGTCACCGGGCATAGCTATACCGTCTACGGTCCGTTGGCGGCCGGGGCCACGGTCGTGATGTACGAAGGCGCGCCCAATTTCCCGCAGGAGGACCGTTTTTGGGCAATTATCGAGAAATATCGCATCAATATTCTCTATACGGCACCCACCGCGATTCGCACGTTCATCAAATGGGGCGATTCGTGGCCGAAGAAGCATGACCTGTCGAGCCTGCGCCTGCTCGGGACCGTCGGCGAGCCGATCAACCCCGAGGCCTGGATCTGGTACCACAACGTGATCGGCGGCGCGCGCTGCCCGATCGTCGATACCTGGTGGCAGACCGAGACCGGCGGAATAATGATTGCGCCGGTACCCGGGGCAATTGCCACCAAGCCGGGTTCGGCGACGCGCGCACTCCCGGGGATTGCCGCGGATGTCGTCACCCGTGAAGGCAAGCCGGTTGGCGCGAATCAAGGCGGTTTTCTGGTAGTCAAGCGGCCGTGGCCCGGGATGCTGCGGACCATCTATCGCGATCCCGAGCGTTATCGCGAGCAGTATTTCAGCCAGATCGACGGAATGTACTTCACCGGCGACGGCGCCCGTCGCGACGAGGACGGTTACTTCTGGATCATGGGCCGGGTCGACGACGTGATTAACGTCTCGGGCCATCGGCTCGGAACGATGGAGATAGAAAGCGCCCTGGTATCGCATCCAAAGGTCGCCGAGGCCGCAGTTGTCGGCCGTCCCGACGATATGAAGGGTCAAGCGGTGGTCGCTTTTGTTACCCTGGAGGGCGGCCGTATCGGCGACGAGGCCTTGCGGGGTGAGTTGCGCCAGCACGTGGTCAAGGAAATCGGCGCACTGGCCCGGCCCGACGATTTGCGTTTCACCGACGCTTTGCCCAAGACTCGCAGCGGCAAAATCATGCGCCGCCTACTGCGCCAGATAGCCGCGGGAGATCAGACACTCGGCGATACCACAACACTCGAAGACCTCTCAGTACTCGCGAAACTTCGCGAAGACGACGAATAGAGCGTCAGGAGGCAACGGTTCCGGGCATAGCGAAAGGCTGGCGAATTTGCCTGGCCTCTGCGACCGGCCGGTCCCAAATTAAACCTCGGCTGGGATCCGCCGGTTGCCGCCTCGGATTGAAGGGGGAAGATCATCGCAATGGCGGAAGAGAAGGGACCTACCGGCTGGCGCGGCGCAATCGTCACCACCGCCGTTGCCATCGCACTCAACCCGCTAATGGTGATGGTCGGCTATTACTCGAGCAAGATGCTCGCGGCGCCCAAGCTATCGGTCGAATATGCCACCGCGGTAGTCGAAACCGCCCCTTTCGCTCTCGACAAATCGATAACTGCACTGCCGATTTTGCAGGATATACAGCAGTTTTCGCCGTATGGGGCTTTTGGCGCGCCGGGGACCTTCGAGCCGTGTGATCACCAGTTCACCTCCGGTTCCCTGACCGCGGAGTGTGTCACCCAATTCCGCACCATCGTCCAGCAGAGCCTGCAATCGATTGATTTCTCGCTGAGTTACATCAAGCGCAATCGCGAGGCGATCGAGCAATGGGACGGCAAGTCGGACTTGTCGCTGAGTCCGTTGATTTTGCCGAACATGAATGAACCGCTGGAAGTCACTGCTCGTAACGATCGAAAACTGGCGATTAGCCTGCTGCGCGACAACGAGGTGTCAATCGCGGATATACGCAAGGAATTGACCGACTTTCAGGACAAACTGCAGGTGTTTGTCTCGGCCCCGATCAGACGGACCGGCAAGGTATCTTTCAGGGTTGGCGTGCTCAATTCCGGTGACTCGGACGGCGTTATCTTCCCGTCGGCGTCGTTGTCCTTTCATGACTCGAAATTGACGCTGCACAACGGTTCGCTCGCATCGATGATGGCCCCCTACGTTGCGCCATTTCCGGGCGTCGCATTCAATGTCGTGCGCGCCCATTCGTTCAACGAGATCAGTTTTGTACTGGACGATGCGCTCACACCCCCAGGCGCCCAGAACGAATGGCGCTCGCTGGTGACAGGTGGGGTGCAGGAGAAATTCACGATCGAGCTGAAGACATCCGCCCGGCCGATTTCCGGCGGAGGCTGGCTGCCGCCGACTCCCGCGTGATCGAATTCTTGCCATCACGACCGAGATATATGAGCCTCGGCTTACTTAGAATGGTTTATAGATACTAAAATAGTCTATAGTGCTGACGTCGCCTCTATTTAGACGACTTCTCGCACTGCAATTGTCCGCCGCCCAGATCTGAACTTTTTTTGGTAGACCGGCGACCTGGCCGCCCCTGCCCCAACCCCCACGATGCGAGGTTGGTCGCCAGACACCACCTTGATGGGAGGCCGCGCTCAATGATACTCTTACTCGCGTGGGCGCCGCCCACTTTTTTGTTGGTTCGCCGCCCGTTCCAGGACATCACGGCAATCTGAGCGCGATCAGCAGGCGAACCGTCGAAGAACGGCCCGGAGATGGCTTTGCGACTTCATCCTGTGGCTAAGAAGGTAGTCGAGTTGCTCGAGCCGCATATAGAACGGCAGGGTTTTGAGCTGGTGACCGTGGAATTCCGCGCGGGCACGCGTAATTCGCTGCTGCGTCTGCTGGTGGACAAGCCCGGCGGCGGTATCGCGCTTAGCGACCTCGAAAAGCTGAGTCCGATACTGGGCGATTTGCTGGACGTCTACGATCCGGTGGAGGGGCGCTACACCCTCGAGGTCGCATCGCCGGGCATAAACCGCCCGCTGGCGAGGCTCAAGGATTTCGAGGCCTATCGCGGGCAGCGGGTGCGGATCCGGACCTACCAGCCGCGCAACGGGCGAAAGAATTTCGAAGGCCTGCTGGTAACTGTCAAGCCTGACGGGGTCGAGTTGGAAGACGAATCGAGCCGCGAACGGCACGCGTTCGCGTTCGACGAAATTCAAGGAGCGAATTACGAGCATAAATTCGATTAGACTCGGGAAAAAGGCACGGAGCGGCCTGGCACGAAGCCATCGGTGGATGGCACCCGGGCGGCAGCGGCGACTACACTAAACTGAGGTCAGCGGGAGGCGATATGTCAGTCGATCTGAACCGCGTTATCGAACAGGTGTCGAAGGAAAAAGGGATCGACAAGACGATCGTGGTGAATGCGGTCGAAGAGATGATGCATTCGGCCGCGCGCCGCACCTTCGGGCCCGATCGCAACATCGAATCCCGTTACAATCCGGATATCGGCGAGGTCGAACTGTTCGAAATCAAGACCGTGGTCGAGCAGGTCGCCAATCCGGGCTCCGAGGTCGAACTCGAAGAGGCTCGCGGCAAGTACGATCCCGACGCACAGAGCGGCGACGAAATCCTGATCAAGCTCGACACCGCGACCATGGGCCGGATTGCCGCGCAAGCCGCCAAGCAGAACCTCATCCAGCATATCCGCGACGCCGAGCGCAAACAGATTTTCAACGAGTTCAAGGATCGCAAGGGCGAGATAGTTTCGGGCATCGTGCAGCGCTTCGAGCGCAAGAACATGATCGTCAATCTCGGCCGAACGGAGGCGATTCTGCCCGAGAAGGAGCAGATCCCGCACGAACGCTATCGCCAGGGCGATCGAATCCGCGCGCTGATCCTCGAGGTCGATTTGTCGGAGAAAGGTCTCTCGATCGTGCTGTCGCGCACGTCGAACCTTTTCCTGATGAAGCTGTTCGAGCAGGAAGTCCCCGAGATTTATGAGGGCATCGTCGAAATCCGCCAATGCGCGCGCGAGCCGGGTGGACGCGCCAAGGTCGCGGTCTACTCCAAGGACGGCGACGTCGATCCGGTCGGTGCCTGCGTCGGGATGAAAGGCACGCGCGTGCAATCGGTGGTGCAGGAACTGCGCGGCGAAAAGATCGATATTGTGCCGTGGACCGACGATCAGGCCGAATTGGTCTGCCGCGCGCTGGCCCCGGCCAAAGTATCCAAGGTGATAATCGACGAGGACGAGCACGCGATGGAGGTGATCGTCCCGGACGATCAACTGTCGCTGGCGATCGGCAAGCGCGGACAGAACGTCCGCCTCGCGCATCGGCTCTCGGGATGGAAACTCGACGTTCGCAGCGATTCCGAGGCCGAAGAGGAAGCTCGCGAGGCCCGCGCCTCGCTCAACGCCATCCCGGGCATCGGCGATATCAACGCCGAGTTGCTCTATCAATGGGGCTTCAGGTCAGCAGAGCAACTGTCCGAGGCCAGCGAGGACAATTTCGAAGTCGAGGGTATCAGTCCAGAGCGGGCGCGCCAGGTGATTCGCGCGGCCCGAGAATGGGTAGTTACCAAGCAGCGAGCCGAAGAGGCCAAACTGGCCGCGGCCGCTGGAAATGGAGCAGCGGCCGAGTTGTCGGACCAGGCTACCGACGTCGACAATGCCGGGATCGAAGCTGCAGGGATCGATAATAACGGCGAGGAAGCTGCTGATGACGCGGAGGCGGGCGCTGAGGGCGACGGCGAGATAGCGGCCGATGACGCGGAGGCCAAATCATAGACCGCAGCGCACCTGCCTCGGATGCATGCGGCGCGACGCCAAGCATCGTATGATCCGAATCGCGGTGTGCGGCGATCAATTAAGGATCGATGAAGACACGCAAATGCCCGGCAGAGGCGGCTATTTGCATCGGCGGGGCGAGTGCCTGACGAAGTTCACGCGCAGCAAAGTAAAGGAATTCCGTTCGCTGAAGCGCAAAATTGGCCTTGACGAACGGCTCAGGATAGCGGAATTGATCCGAACGCGGCTGGATAGTACATCGACGCTCGAATAATATAATAGAAATGGCGCGAAAGCGGATAAAAACACTTGCCACCGAATGGGGCGTATCGGTCGAAGACTTGCTCGCCAGTTGCCTGCGCTTGCGCCTCCCTCACGCCCATTCTGAATCGAGCTTGCTGTCTCAAGAAGAGACGGACAAGGTCAAGGCTGACATCGACGAACAGGCTCATCGCGATACGCTTCTGCGGCGCGAGACGGTGGTCGAGACCAGCGCCGGAACGGTAGTCGAGAAACGCCTCAACGCGAACGTGGTGCGGCGGCGTCATTCCGAGCCTGCCCCATCGGCTGCGGCCGTACCCGACGAGCCCTTCCATTTCGAGGTCGAAAAGGCCGAATCGGAAGATCCTTTCGTCGCGCCGGTATTCGAAGAGCCGGTGACCCCTGAGCCGGAAATTCCGGATCTACCGATGCTCGAGCCGGTCGAATTGTCGGCGGCTCCCGTAGCGCCGCCTGAGATGGCAGCGGAAGCCCCGCGCCAAGAGCAAACTCCGCAATTATCGCAAGCATCTGCCGGCGAGGCCGAGACCTCAGCGCACGAAGCTGCCGAGCATACCGTTGAATCGGCTCAGTCCTCCGAGGCGCCGATCGAGCCTCTGCAAACCGAGCCAATCGTCACCAATGGCGCCGCGCCCGCGACCCACGAAACCTCTCCGGCACCGGCAAGCCCGGTTGCGCCGACCGCCCGGCCCCAAAGTCCGCCGCCGGCAGCGCGACCGGAGGCTCCTCGTGAAACTGCCGCTCGTCCACGCGAATCCGTCGCGCCGCAGCGTCCAGCGGGGGCGGGAACGGGCGTCCGGCCGATCGCGCCGCTAGCACCCAGCACAACGCAGGGCGGCGCACCGTCGTTCCGCCGTTCGGAGCATCGGCCACAAGAGCCCGGGCGCACTATAAACCTTACCAGTTCCGCCCACGCCGCGGCCCCTTCGCTCGACGACGGACCGCGCGAACCAAAGGTCCTGGGCAAGATCGATTTGCGCAAACCTGCGGTGGCACCGCGTCCTGCTCCGCCGACGGGCCAGCGTCCTGGTGGACCGCCTCGTCCGCCGGAACGGCGTTTTGGCACACCGTCGGCGACTCCGGCGATGCCCGAGGCGTTCGCCCCTGCACCGCCCGATGCCGCCAAGCCGGGCGCCCGCGCAATCAAGAAAAAGAAGGTCGTCAAGAAGGGCACGTCCGACGTCGCGGCCGAGCGCGAGATGCGCGGACTGCGCGTGCCGAAGAAACGGCGCGCGATGCCCGGCAAGGAGCAGCGGAAGACCGAAATCACCACGCCGAAGGCCTCGAAACGGGTGGTGCGAATTACCGAAGGCGTCACAGTCGGCGACCTGGCGCGGAACATGGGCGTCAAGGCGGCCGAGATCATCAAGAAACTGATGGGGCTCGGCGTGATGTCGACGCTAAACCAGGTGCTCGACGTCGATACCGCGACGCTGGTTGCCGGTGAATTCGGCTACAGCGTCGAGAACGTCGCCTTCGATGCGGAATCCGCGATCGAAGAGAGCGAGGAAATCGTGGTGGGCGAGGCCCTGCCGCGCCCGCCGGTGGTCACGGTGATGGGTCACGTCGACCACGGCAAGACCTCGCTGCTCGATGCGATCCGCCATACCAACGTTACCGAGGCTGAATTCGGCGGGATCACGCAGCATATCGGCGCCTACAGCGTCGAGGTAAACGGACGCAAGATAAGCTTCGTCGATACTCCCGGCCACGAGGCCTTTACAGCGATGCGCGCACGCGGCGCCAAGGTCACCGATATCGTGGTGCTGGTGGTCGCGGCTGACGAAGGCGTTATGCCGCAGACCGTCGAGGCGCTGAACCATGCCAAGGCGGCACACGTCCCGATCATCGTGGCGGTCAACAAGATCGACAGGCCCGAAGCGAACCTCGACCGCGTCAAGCAGCAGTTGACCGAGCACAGCCTGATTCCCGAAGACTACGGTGGCGACACGATAGTGGTGCCGGTCTCGGCACGTACCGGCGAAGGAATCGAGCGTCTGCTCGAAATGCTCCTGCTCCAGGCGGACGTGATGGAGCTCAAGGCCAATCCGGACCGTGCCGCGCGCGGAATCGTGGTCGAATCGCAACTCGATCGCGGCCGCGGCCCGCTCGCCACCGTCCTGATCCAGGAGGGTACCTTGCGCGCCGGCGACGCTTTCGTCTGCGGCACTACCTGTGGCCGGGTCCGCGCGATGCTCGGTCACAAGGGGCAGCGCGTCACCGAGGCCGGCCCGTCGACGCCAGTTGAGATTTTCGGCC
>DATEGX010000436.1:0-7595 GCA_035279875.1 Binataceae bacterium (SeqCode) | reverse complement strand
TGCGCAAAGTCCGGTCGCCCGCCGCCGGTTCCGCCGATTATCGGCGCGATTTGTTTGACGATATCGCCCGCTTTGATGCGTCCAGCAAGGTCCGGTGTAACTGCAACCAGCAGCAACGCCTTGTCCTCGCCCAGGTCGGAGCCGAGCGCCACCACGGCCGACCCGTATTTCTGACGCAGGCGGTCGGCAATTTCACGCAAGGCACGCGCATCGACCGCCTCGAGCTGCTGGGTCACGACCTTGACCCCCTTCGCCTCGCGCACGGTCTCGGCTGCGCCGCCGCCCGCCGCACCACCCGAGGCAACCTTTTGCTCGAGTGCCCGGAGCTTCTTTTCGAGTTCCTTTTCGCGCGCGAGCAAACGTTCAAGCCGCTCGAGCGCCTGCGTATCGCGCGCCCCCAGATGGCTGCTCATCTGATCGAGCAGCTTCTCCCGCATGCGAATAGCCTCAAGCGCGCCCTCGCCGGTCATGGCCTCGATTCGGCGCACCCCGGCCGCCACGCCGGATTCCGCTTCGAGCTTGAACAGGCCGATATCGCCGGTGCGGCTCACGTGGGTTCCACCGCAGAACTCGACCGAAAAATCGCCCATCCGCACCACCCGCACGCGATCGCCGTACTTGTCGCCGAAAAACGCCAGCGCCCCCGTCTTGAGCGCATCGTCGTAGGCCATTTCCTCGACCGTGACTGCCGCGTTCTCGCGGATCCGCGCGTTGATCTCTTCCTCGATCGTCAACAGGTCGCCCTCGGCGATCGGCCCGCGATGGGCGAAGTCGAAGCGCAATCGCTCCGGCGCGACCAGCGAACCCGCCTGATGGACTTCCTTGCCAGCGATTTCACGCAGCGCGTAATGCAGGATATGGGTGGCCGAATGGTTGAGCATCGCGGCATCCCGGCGCTCGCCGTCGATGCGCAGCTTGACCCGGCGGCCGCGTTCGAATTCAGCCGGATCGCCGCGCAGGATTCGCCCGCTATGCAGGATCGCCCCGTCTTGTTTGCGTGCGTCGGTAATTTCCAGCAGCGCACCCGAGGCGGTTTCGATCACGCCACGGTCGCCAACTTGTCCGCCGCCTTCGGGATAGAAGGGTGTTTCCGCGGTTACCAGGGTTATTCGATCGGCGTCCTGATGGGCCTCGAGCACCTCGGAGTCGGCCTCGTACGCACCGTGCAGGAAGCGCGAGGAAGTACCGGCGCCGAGCACGATTTCGGGACCCGCGTTGTCGTCCTTGCGGGCGGCGCGGGCCCGCTCGCGCTGCTGCGCCATCAGGCGGTCGAATTCCGCGACATCAACTTCGATCCCGTCGTCACGCAGCACGTCCTGGGTCAAATCGAGCGGAAAGCCGTAGGTATCGTAGAGCCGGAAGGCCACTTCGCCGGGGAGCGCGCGCCGCCCGTGGGCGTGGCTCAGGCGTTCGCGTTCGGAGTTCAGCAATTCGAGCCCGCGATCAAGGGTTTCGCCGAAACGGATTGATTCGGCGGCGGTCACTTCGCGAATTTTCGTGGCATTGGCGCGCAGTTCGGGATAGGCCGAGTCCATGCTGTCAATCACCGCGCCGCATACCTGGTCGAGGAACACGTTGCGCATCCCGAGGTAGCGCCCATGGCGAATCGCCCGGCGCATCAGGCGCCGCAGGACATATTCGCGGTCCGTATTCCCCGGCATGATTCCGTCGGCGATCATGAAAGTGACGGCGCGTGCATGGTCGGCGATCGCGCGATAGGAAACGTCGGCCTCCGCAGAGCTTCCATAGGACAGCACCTTGCCCGACTGCGCGCGCCCGGCCTCCACGACGCTCATGATGATCCGTTGGAACAGGTCGATATCGTAATTGTCGAGCAGCCTGCCCGTTTCGAGACTCTGCATCACCGCCGCGACGCGCTCGAGGCCGGTGCCCGTATCGACGTGTTTCATCGGCAGCGGCGTCAGCTTGCCTGCCGAGTCGCGGTTGTACTGGATAAAGACCAGATTGCCGAGTTCGATATAGCGCGCGCAGCCGTCGACGTTGACGCCGCATGGCTGGCCGGTGTGGGTGCAGAATTGCGTCGCCTGCTCGCCGCGGTCGATATGGATTTCCGAGCAGGGTCCGCATGGCCCGGTCTCGCCCATTTCCCAGAAATTGTCCTTCTCGCCGAAGCGCAGGATTCGTTCGCGGGGCAGGACGTTGAGGCTCAGCCAGCCCTGCTCGGCTTCGTCGTCGGTAGTGTAGACCGTCGCCCATAGCCGCTCCGCCGGCATCTCCCAGACGCGCGTGACCAGCTCCCAATGCCACGCGATCGCCTCGGCCTTGTAGTAATCGCCAAACGACCAATTACCGAGCATCTCGAAGAACGTATGGTGATAGCCGTCGCGTCCCACCGCTTCGAGGTCGTTATGCTTGCCCGAGATGCGCAGACATTTTTGACAATCGACCACCCGCCGCGCCGAGGGCGAACGCAGACCAAGGAAATAATCCTTGAACGGCACCATCCCGGCGTTGGTGAAGAGCAGGGTCGGGTCACCCTTGGGAATCAGCGATGCCGAGGGAACAACCGTATGGCCTCGCTCGGCAAAAAAATCGAGGAAGGATTGGCGAATCCTGTCCGTGGTCCAGCGCATAGACCCGCTAGTTTATCGCAATGGGCCGCGCAGGTGCACCTCAGGAATGGCCCGGCAACGTCTCAGTTTGAGCAACCCGAAAACAACCTCAGCCACGAAAGACCGCCTCGATGTTGTTGCCGTCGGGATCGAGAACGAAGGCGGCGTAATAACCTGGCGGATAGCCGCGGTGGTCGCGCAGACCGGGTGATCCGTTGTCGGTGCCGCCCGCCTGCAGGGCGGCGGCATGGAACGCATCAACCTCGGCACGGCTCCTGGCGGCAAATGCCGTATGTTGTTTGACGCCATGAGGATGAAAGCGGTCGATCCAGAAGATTGGATAGTCGACCCCGTAGCCTACCCCGTCGGCGCCGTCTTTCTGCGGAATCTGCATGACCCTGCGGAGGCCGAGTGCGCCCAGGGCCACATCATAAAAGGCTGCCGAGCGAGCGACGTCGGCCACGCCGATGCCGGTATGATCAATCATCGGAGCGTACTCGGGCTATTCCGCAACAACCTTCAAATCAACCACGGTATTGGCGGTCGCGACCGCGACCGAACCGTAGAGCGGTCAGCGCTGCTTGTAGGTTTCGACGAACTGGCGGGCCTGCGCGTCGGGGATTCCGGCCATCACGAATTCGAGCCGGGCGCTTTCGAACACCGCCGGGCCCTCGCGCCGCGCCTCGGTATCAATGACGCCTTCCATGCTGACTTCGACCCGTTTGAGCGGAGCGTTGGCGGCCCGCGCCAGCCGTTCCACCATCAGGGTCGCGCATCCCGTGATACCGGCGAAGAACAGCTCACCGGCGCCCGGCGCGTCGCCGCTGCCGCCATGCGCGGAGCTGTCGTCGATCACGACGTGGTTATGACGCGCGCTCCAGATATGGCGTCCGGCGATTCCCGTGCTGACGGTTTTGACCTTGGGCTTGATGTAGCGGTCGGCCATGACCTCGCATCTCCAGAGAAGGGACTTCACCTCGGACTATAGCACTTAACTGCGAAACCAGACTGGCCGCTCAACGGATACTGCGCGCGAGTGCTTCGCGCCACAAATCCCCGACCTTTTGCCTCAATTCCTCGATCGGGCCGTCATTCGTGATCACCAGCGTTGCGTGCTTGCGCCGTTCCTCGTCAGAAAGCTGCGCGCGGATACGGGCTTCGGTTTGCTCGGGCTTGAGGCCGCGATCACGCTCGATTCGCTCGATCACGCGCTCGCGCGACGCCACGACGAGCCAGATTTCATCAAACAGCGGCTGCCAGTTCGCTTCGATCAGAATCGCGGCTTCGATCATGATCGGATTTTTCTCGCCCGCGCCGCGAAGTTGCTCGACCATCTCGCGCATCCGCGTGAACATCTTCGGATGGACGATCGAGTTGAGCCGTTTGAGCGCGGCCGGGTCGGCAAAGACAATCGGGCCGAGTTTTTTGCGATCGATGGTGCCATCGGGAGCGAGAATCGCCTCACCGAAAGCGGCGACCATGTCGGGATAGGCGGGCCCGTCCGGCGCGTAAATCGCATGGCCAACCTTGTCGGCGTCGATTATCGGAGCACCCAGTTCGCCGAGAAACCGGGTGACAGTGCTTTTGCCCGAGCCGATTCCCCCGGTAAGCCCGATCGTCAGCATCGCGAGCGCTCCGTCGTTCCAATGATTGGCGCAGAACTCAGGCTTCGACGGCCTGCTTGTGCCACGCCTGGAGATTGTAGAGGTAGCTGAAGAAGCCTCCGCGCGAAAGCAATTCGGCGAACGTGCCTTGCTCGACGATCACGCCGTCGCGCAGGACCAGGATACGGTCGGCGTTCTGAATCGTCGAGAGGCGATGGGCGATCACCAGCGTCGTGCGGCCCTTCATCGCGGCCTGGACGGCCGCCAGCACCAGCGATTCGGTTTCGGTGTCGAGCGCGCTGGTGGGCTCGTCCATTATGAGGATCGGCGCGTCCTTGAGCAGGGCGCGCGCAATCGTCACCCGCTGCGCTTCACCCTCCGAGAGGCTGTGGCCACCCTGCCCCACCAATTCGTCGATGCCATTGGGGAGCCTCGCAACCAGCGCGGCGAGGCGCGCGGCAGTGACCGCGTCGACGATTTGGCGTTCGCCGGCTGCAGGATTGCCGAGCGCGACATTGGCCCGCATGGTAGCGCCCAGCACCAGCGGCGGCTGCAGCACCATCGCAATATTACGCCGCAGCGATTGCAGGGTGGCGTCGCGGGTGTCGCGCCCGTCGATTCGAATCGTTCCGCGTCCCGGCTCGTAAAAGCGCATCAGCAGGCTGGCCATCGTGGTCTTGCCGGCGCCGCTCGGACCGACGATCGCAATTGTTTCGCCGGCGTTGGCATGGAAGCTGACGCCCTTGAGTACCGGGCTCCGCGGATCGTAGCCGAAGACCACGCCCTCGAATTCGATCTCGCCCCGCACCGCGGGCAGGGGACGAGCGTCCGCACGATCCATCACCTCGGGCTCGATTTCGAGCAACTCGAGGCATCTGCGCAACCCCGCCTTGGCGTTCTCGACCAGCCCGTAAGTCTGAAAGATCTGGTTGACCGGTTGATAGAGCGAAGCGAGGTAACTGGTAAAGACGATCAGATCGCCGATAGTGAGAATGCCGCGCAGCACGTGCAGCGCGCCGATATAAATCACCAGCGCGGTGCCGGCCGCGATCAGCACGCTCACGCCGCCGGCGTAGACGGTCTGAAAAACGTAGACCTTGAGCGTTTCGTCGAGACTCTCGCTGCTCGACTCGACGAATTGCTTGTAGGACTCGGCCTCGCGGGTGAAGGCCTGCACCACGTGGATGGCCGCGAGCGCCTGATGGGCGACGGTGTAGAGGCGGCTCTCCTTGACGCGCGCGCTGGTCGACAGCCGATCGATCGTGCGGCTGACGGACGCGATCAGGGTGAAGAGGATCGGCACCACCGCCAGCGCGGCCAGGGTGAGGGTCAGGTCCATCCGCACCATCACGTAGAACATCGCCGCGAGCATCGTGAGCGCCGAGAGGATCTGGAACATCCCGTTCATCGCGATGGTCTGCAGCGACATGCTGTCGTAGGCGATGCGGACCATCAGATCACCGATTTCGCGCCGCCGATGGAACGACAACGAGAGGCGCTGCAGATGCTCGAACATCTGCGCGCGCAGATCGTTGACCATACGCTGGCCGATCGAAATCGTGACGTAGTTGCTGGCGATGCTGATGACGCCGACCAGCAGATAAACGGCCACCAGCGCGAGGCACGAGCCGATCAACAGACCGCTGCGCGAGAGCGGCGGGATCCACGAACCGGCGAGCGGCTGGCCACGCAAAACATTGTCGATAACGATCTTGAGCGGCCAGGGCTTGGCCGCCTCGATAATACTGGCCAGAACCAGCGCAACGATGACGAATACCAGGCGTCCGCCGTAGACGCGCATCCGGCGAAATACTTCGCCATAGAGCCGCAGGCTGCCCATCAGTCGGCCGCCTCGGTGGTGGACGATACGGCGCGGGGATCGAGCGTGGCCAACTTCGGCGCGACCTCAGTTAGTGCCGCGCTGATTACCGCCGGAATCCGGCGCGCCCGGCTCCAGGCAACGCCGGCGCCGACTATGGCGGTCAGGACCACGATCATAATCGCGCCGATGACCGGGATTCCGCCGATCATCAGCAGAATAAATAAGGCGGCCGCAATCGCCGCGGCGCGCCATTGCGCAATACCCGTGCGCCATCCGAGTGACACAGAGCCGCCGTTGGACAGGAACACCATCGGCACGTGAATCAACGGTACGGTTTCGATTTGCAAGTCGAAGGGGTCGTAAGTGGTGCCCTTGACGACCGCCAGCCCGCGGCGCACCAGCGTCAGATGCATTACGCTCGTCATCGCGTCGATATCCGGCAGGTCCGCCGATCCGCGTGTAGCCGCCTCGCGCGGAGTTGGAACCAGGCCCGGCACCGCGAGCGTTCCGTGCAGGGCGGTCGAAGCCGCGGCCCCGCCGTCGGCCTCGGGCTTGAAGCTCCATTTGACGCGTTGGCGCTCCCAGCTTCGGACCAGGGGTCCGAGCAGCCATAGAAGCGCGAGCATCACCCGGCTAGAAACGCCCGCGAGTTCGCGACGCGGGGTCAACGCAGCCCCGGCACAAGCACATAGAACGGTGATGACGAGTCCCGCGATCCCTAGCGCGCCGAATGCCGGGTCGAAGACCCCGGCCAATGCGAGGACGGCCGCTATCGCAACCCATTCGATAGTGAGTGGGAGTTGCGCGGCCATCGGCAGCGGCGCGCCAGGGTAAACGGTCTGGAACAGGCCGCGGCCGAAGGCGCCATAGTAGATTCGCTGGCCCGCGCCGAACCATTGCGCCAGCCATCCAGAACCAGCGTAAATACCTTCGCCGGACGCGCCCCGGCGGGGATATTTGCGGTACAACAAGCCCTCGGCGTGCCCGTAGCCGCGCTGCTGCTTCAGATAAGCCCGAAGTGTAGCGCGCCGTTCGTGTATCACGACCGCGCCCGGCGCGTAGGCGAGAGTCAGACCCGCGTCGCGCAAACGCCACGAAAGATCGACGTCGTCACCCGCGCTGGCAAAGGCCGGGTCGAAGGCCTCGTCCGGTTCGAGGCGGTTTTTATCTAGCGCCATGCTGCAGCCGCAGAGCTGGGCAAGATCCTGGTCGCCGGCCCGAACCTCGCGCGGTTGTCCCGGTGCCGCGGCGATCGCTCGTGCCATCGCGGACGTCCTGACCGGTGAAAAATTCTGGCCGCCCACCGCGGCAGCCTCGCGACGCGTAATTGCTTCGCCCAGATGATAGAGCCAGTCGCGGTCGGCCTCGGCGTCGGCGTCGATGAAGGCAACTATCCGGCCCGCGGCAGCCTCCAGTCCGGCGTTGCGCGCCGCGCCCAATCCTCGATGCGCGAGTTTCAACGTCCGCACGTCCGCCGCCTCGGCGATCGCGGCGGTGGAGTCGGTCGAACCATCGTCGACCACGATCACCTCGTAATCGGGATAATTGAGGCGCTTCAGCGACTCGAGGCAGCGGCCAATGCTCGCGGCCGCGTTA
>DATEGX010000435.1:0-5301 GCA_035279875.1 Binataceae bacterium (SeqCode) | reverse complement strand
GAACAGCGAGACGAACAGACTGACCGCTATAATCCACGCCTGGCGCTCCTGCTTTTCCATGGCTGCCTCCGCAAGAGACTGCGCGGCCGCATCGTCGGCATCGCGGCATGTTATCCCCCGGTCATGTCGCTTCGCGCGCATCCCCGGGATACGTGCGAATCACGGCGAATGATGGGCCTAAATCGACGAAAGGTCAAAGCCGGCAGGCAGCTTTCCAGTACATCGCGCCGAGATTCGGCAGTGGGGGGGAAGCAAGGAAGTGCCGAGGCATCAGCAATGCCTCGGCATTCGATAGGCAAGAGAAAAGCGTCGCGTCTATGCGGCTGCGCTCTGCGGCGCCTTGGTGCTGAATTCGAGGCCGCGCGCCCCAGCGTCGACCACTACATGTGATCCGTCGCGCACTTCGCCCGACAGCAGTTTGCGGCCGAGGGAAGTTTCCAACTCGCGCTGGATAATTCGCCGCAGCGGCCGGGCGCCGTAGACCGGATCGTAGCCATGATCGGCGAAGTAGTCGCGCGCCCGATCGGTCAGCTCAAGTTCGATCTTCCGTTCCTCGAGGCGCTTGCGCACCATCACCAACTGGATGTCGACGATCTCACGCAATTGCTCGCGGGTCAGCGGATGGAACACCACGATCTCGTCGACCCGGTTGAGAAACTCGGGCCGGAAACTCTGGCGCAGAATATCCAGCGCTTGTTCCTTCATCCGATCGTAGTTCTGGCCCTTGTAGGACAGGATTACCTGGCTTGCGATATTCGACGTCATGATCACGACGGCATTCTTGAAGTCGACGGTACGCCCATGGCCGTCGGTCAGACGGCCGTCGTCGAGCAGTTGCAGCAATACGTTGAAGACATCCGCGTGTGCCTTCTCGATTTCGTCGAACAGGATCACCGAGTAAGGGCGCCGGCGTACCGCCTCGGTGAGTTGACCGCCCTCGTCATAGCCGACGTAGCCCGGAGGCGCGCCTACCAGCCGCGAGACCGTGTGCTTCTCCATGTACTCGGACATGTCGATGCGCACCATCGCGTTCTCGTCGTCGAAGAGAAACTCCGCGAGCGCCCTGGCCAATTCAGTTTTGCCCACGCCGGTCGGGCCAAGGAAGATGAACGAACCGATCGGACGATTGGGATCCTTCAGCCCCGCCCGTGCGCGGATAACTGCGTCGGCCACTGCCGATACCGCTTCATCCTGGCCGATAACCCGCTTGTGCAGATGCTCCTCCAGGTGGGCGAGCTTTTGCACTTCGCCTTCCATCAGCCGCGAGACCGGGACACCGGTCCAGCGGGCGACCACCTCCGCGATGTCCTCCTCGTCGACCTCTTCCTTGATCAACCGCGAACCGCCCTCGGCAGTGGCTTTTTCGGCAGCCGTCAGATCCTTCTCGAGACCCGCCAGCTTGCCATATTGCAGTTCCGCAACCTTGTTCAGGTCATATTCGCGCTTGGCCTTGTCGATTTCGTGGCGGGTCTGCTCGATCTCGCTCTTGATTTTCGAGAGTTTTTCGATCGAGCCCTTTTCGCTTTGCCATTGCGCGAGCAAGCTCTGTCGGCGCTCCTGGGCCTCGGCCAACTCCTTCTCGAGCTTGTCCAAGCGGTCTCGAGAGGCGGCGTCGGTTTCGCGCTTGAGCGCTTCGCGCTCGATTTCGAGTTGCATCACCCGCCGGTTGGCTTCGTCCAACTCGGCCGGCATCGATTCTTTTTCGGTGCGCAGCTTGGCCGCTGCTTCATCGACGAGGTCGATCGCCTTGTCGGGCATGAAACGGTCGCTGATGTAGCGCTTCGAAAGCACCGCCGCAGTAACCAGGGCAGAATCCTTGATGCGGATGCCGTGATGAACTTCGTAGCGCTCCTTGAGCCCGCGCAGAATCGAGATGGTATCCTCGATGCTTGGCTCTTCGACCATTACGGGCTGAAAGCGCCGTTCGAGGGCGGCGTCCTTCTCGATATGTTTGCGGTACTCGTCGAGCGTGGTCGCGCCGATACAATGTAATTCGCCGCGCGCGAGCATCGGCTTCAACAGATTGGACGCGTCCATCGCGCCCTCCGCCGCGCCCGCGCCGACGACCGTATGCAATTCGTCAATGAACAGAATTATCTCGCCTTCGGCCTCCTGAACTTCCTTCAGCACGGCCTTGAGGCGTTCTTCGAACTCGCCGCGGAATTTCGCGCCGGCGACCAGCGCGCCCATATCGAGCGCGACGATGCGCCGATTCTTAAGCCCCTCGGGCACGTCGCCAGCCACAATCCGCTGCGCCAGTCCTTCAACGATCGCGGTCTTGCCGACCCCCGGTTCGCCGATCAGAACCGGATTATTCTTCGTCCGCCTGGACAACACCTGCATTACCCGGCGGATTTCTTCGTCGCGTCCGATGACCGGGTCGAGCTTGCCGGCGGCGGCAAGCTGGCTCAGGTCGCGCCCGTAACGCTCCAGCGCCTGATACGTTGCCTCGGGATTGGCTGAGGTGACGCGCTGATTGCCGCGCACCTTCTTCAGCACGGCCATCAGCTTGTCGTGCGCGATGCCGGCTTCGCGAAGAATCCTGGCAGTCGCGCCTGGTTCGTCGAGCATCGCAATCAGCACGTGCTCGACCGAAACGTACTCGTCCTTGAGTTTGCCAGCCTCCTGCTCGGCGCGAGTGAGCACGCGGTTCAAGCGCGGCGTGATGTAGGTCTGGCCGGCATCGGCCCCTGCACCTGTAACACTCGGAATTTTGCGCAGTTCGCCAGCGAGCTTTTCGCGAATCGCCTTCAGGTCGGCACCCGCTATCTTGAGGACCGAAGCAGCCAGTCCCTGCTCATCGTCCAGCAGTGCTGCCGCCAGGTGTTCAATATCGACCGCCTGATGATGAGTGCTGACAGCGGTGCTTTGAGCACGGTCCAGGGCTTCCCGGAGCTTTTCGGTAAAGCGATTAACGTTCATTCTCGGTTACGTTGCCTCTGCGGAAAAACTAACCATTTTCGAGCCTGTAGCAAGCGAAATAGGCTCGCGGCTGCGGTTCGCGACCCGGAATTAAAGGCTGGTTAACCGACTTTGGCGGATGGGAGGCGAGGCGGCCTGAACACGTCTGTCGGGCGGTTCGAACGCGCCTGTCATCAAATATCCCGCAAAGCGCGAGGCGGTCAGCCTACACGCGATCTACCGGCAGGGAGACTACGAAGTCCCTGGAACTATTTCTGCATTCGGAAGCCGTTGAGCTGGTGGATCAGTGTGGCGGATGTCAAAGCGGGATACATGGCAATTGGACGGCTTCGAACCATCCAAAGCCGTCCAATTGTGCACTTTAGCGCGGGTTCAAGCGTCAATCAGCCTGGCGGCTTGAGGATATTGCGCCCGGCTATCACTTCGTCGATAAGCCCGTACTCCATCGCTTGCTGCGCGCTCAGGAAATTGTCGCGATCGGTGTCCTTTTCGATCCTTTTGATATTCTGCCCGGTGTGATGCGCGAGAATCTGGTTGAGCAACTCGCGCAGCCTGAGCGCCTCGCGCGCCTGGATCTCGATATCCGCCGCCTGACCCTCGAACCCACCCGAAAGCTGGTGAATCATGATGCGCGAATGGGGCAGCGAGTAACGCTTACCCTTGGCTCCAGCCGCCAGCAATACCGCGCCCATGCTCGCCGCCTGACCGACGCAGAGCGTGGAGACCGGAGGCTTGACGAATTGCATCGTGTCATAAATCGCCAGGCCGGCCGTGACCGAGCCGCCAGGCGAGTTTATGTACATGTTGATTTCTTTTTCCGGGTCCTCGGATTCGAGGAACAGTAGCTGCGCGGTGACCAGGTTGGCGTGATCGTCGGTCACCTGTCCGCCCAGAAAGACGATCCGGTCCTTGAGCAGGCGCGAGTATATATCGTAGGAGCGCTCGCCACGGCCGGTCTGCTCAATCACAAAGGGTACCAGGATGCTCATAGCACCAGAGATTACTCCCGCACCGAGGCCCGGTCGAGAACGGCAGTAGACCGGGAGGCCTTATTTTCGATCACTGGGCTCTCCAATCGGTCTTTTGTGCAGATAAAGGATTCCGAAGGCCGTCGCCTGATTACCAATCCGGCCCCATCCCGGTGAGCGAAGGCAGCCCCGTATGCGCCATCAGCCCGCCGTCGGCAACGTAGGCCGCGCCGGTCACATAAGAGGCCTCGTCCGAGGCCAGGAACAGCACTACGTTGGCAATCTCCTGCGGCTGGCCAAAGCGGCCCATCGGGACGGCGCCAGCCATCTGGTCGAACAACTGCGGCCGGCTCTCCTTGATTTTGAGCAGAGGAGGCGTCGCGATCGGCCCGGGGCAAACGCAATTGCAGCGGATACCCTTGCGCGCGTATTCGATTGCGACCGAGCGGGTCAGCGCGATGACCCCGGTTTTGATCACGTTGTAGGTGCCGATGCCGTAATCCGCACCCATTCCGGAAACCGAGGCGGTATTGACGATTGCGCCGCCGCCTTGTGGCAGCATCGCTTCGATCGCCTTGCGGGTGCAGTACCAATAGCAGGTCAGGCCAACGTCCAGCGCCTTCTGCCATCCTTCAGGCGCAACTTCGCCGATTCGCCCCGTGACCAGGCCGACCGCGTTATTGTGCAGGATGTCCAGGCGGCCGAATTTGCCGAGCGCCAAACCGATCATCGCGTCGGCGTCGGCCTGGCGGGCGATATTGGTGCGGATGAACTCGGCGGTGCCGCCGGCCGCGCGGATCTCTTTCACTATGGTATTGCCGCCCTCGGCGTTGAGGTCCGCGACGATCACTTTCGCCCCCTCGCGAGCGAAGGTCCTGGCGACCGCCGCGCCAATCCCGGAAGCCGCGCCGCTTATGATCGAAACCTTGTCCTTTAGCCGCATCGAAGTTCCCCTCGCGATTCGAATTCCCGCGCTTGTGAACTAGCGCAGCCGGAAGCGTTCGCCAAGGAAAACTTCGCGCACCCGTTCATTGTCGACGATTTCCTGGGGAGTGCCCTCGACCAGGATGCGGCCGCCGTGAATGACGTAGGCACGATCGATGATCGACAGGGTTTCCTGCACGTTGTGGTCGGAGATGAGAATGCCGATGCCACGTTCCTTGAGGTATGTGATGATGCGCTGGATTTCGATGACGGTAATCGGGTCGATTCCGGCGAACGGCTCGTCCAGGCAAAGGAAAAGGGGGTCGAGCACCAGCGCCCGGGTGATTTCGACCTTGCGTCGCTCGCCGCCGGACAACACGCCGGCCTTGGCCCGCGCCAGTCGCGCGATATCGAGTTCGTCGAGCAATGATTGCAAGCGGCCCCGCCGCTCTTCTTCGGTCAGCGGCAGGGTCTCCAACACTGCCAG
>DATEGX010000434.1:0-8060 GCA_035279875.1 Binataceae bacterium (SeqCode) | reverse complement strand
CGCAGGTGCATGGCTATTGCCTGGCGGGTGCCACCGAACTCGCAGGCCATTGCGATATCGTCTTCGCCAGTGAGGATGCCCAATTCGGTCATCCGGCCGGGCGCGCGCTCGGAATTTTGCCGACGCTCTCGATGTGGCCGATCCTGATGGGTCCGCGCAAGGCCAAGGAATACTTCTTCACCGGCGACCTGATGGGCGCGCAAGAGGCGCTCGAATGGCACCTGGTCAACCGCATTTTCCCCAAGGATAAGCTCGAGGCGGAAACCCTCGATTACGCGCGGCGCGTCGCGATGGTGCCGGTGGACTTACTCTCGCTGCATAAGTCGGCGGTCAATCGCTATCTCGACGTGACCGGTTTTCGCGCCCTCGAACAATCGTCGGCGGACCTGGACTGTATCGCGCATCAGACCGAGACGGTCAAAAACTGGATGAAATCCAGCCGCGAGAAGGGGCTTAAGGCGGCGCTCAGCGAGCGCGATCGGCCGTTCGGACGAAAGTAAGCCAAGGCCGGCGACCCGTCGAGGTGGGCCGCGAGGCTTCGTCGGATCCCACAGCCGCGCCGTGACTTCGATTGCGGCGCGGGCATAGTGTGCGCATCACTAATCGATGTGCCAACCGACCGCTGCTCACTACTGTCTCGTCGAAACTGGCGCGTCGCTTGCTTCGGTTTATCGTCGGAGTTTGGGGTGGAATCCGGCGGCAGGCAGATCGTTAGCGATGAAGACGATAACGGCGATAACAAATGTGCACGAGTCGGAAATGGACATGGCTCGTGACGACGATCGGCCTGCCAGCCGGGTTCGGCGTTTGTTGGGCTCGCTTATCGGCCTGCCGACATTGAACCAGATTGGCACGCCCCGCCGATCAATCGATCGCGAACAGCAGCAGTATTCGTCAACGAACGATTAATCCACGCACGCTTTCCAGTGACCGAGTGGAGCCGTTTGGCGAAAACCGGCCCCATCCGCTACTAATTCAGCGTCGAATCGACTGCCCTCATTAGCCGAAGCGCTTCAGGTAGATCGTTAATTTAGCAACGCCAAGATTTGGTCAGTGCTATCGAATCGTCGTTTTTCTGACCTCGCAAGACCCAGATTGCTACTCAGTTCCATACTCTCGCAGCGGCGGAATGGAACATGTATCAATTGGAGAAATGCCAAAATTGAACAGCTGAGCCGTACCTTGTCCCAAGATGGCATCCTTTTTGACTTCGGCTTCCCGCAAACCATCAAGCGGTGGCGTCGCCGCCCTTGGTCAGGAGCGGGAAGCGAATGGTATCGGCTAAATCTTCAATCATCCTATTTATAGTTGGATTCGTACTCGCGGCGGGGTTGGCAACCGCTGCGTCTGGACAGACTAGCCAGCCCGGTATCCAGCATTTGCAACGGCTAGTCCGGCAAATGAGTATCCTCGAAGCGCGCCCCGGTTTCGATAGCGCAGCGCCACACGGCGCGTCCGCAAATCTCGTGGGATTGGCCGAGCGATGGCCGGGGACGCATCGCAAAATCGCGGCGATGCTGTCCGCAATGGCAGAGGCGCAGACGGATGCGCGCGATCTTGGGAAATCAAGGCGCGGCTCCGGGCAAAATCCAATCTCCAACGGCGCGCTGAAATCGAGCAGATTTTCCGGCTATACGCAAAACGAGACAGCGACCGCATGGTGTGGCTCGAACGTGGCAATCGCCTTCGTGGACACCGCCAGCGAGATGCTGACTTTGGCTGGCGGCGGTTCGGTCAGCACGATCGGCATGGCTATTTCGCCGAACAGTGGCAAATCGTTCGAATATCTGGGCTGGCCGGCGGTTGGGAGCGACCCCAATGACATGCTGACCGGGGATCCCGCGATCGCCTGCGGCGACAAAAACACTTTTTACTACACTTCGCTCTGGAGCGGCTCGAATGGCACTTCCGGCGTGGTCCTGGGCAAGTCGACCGACGGCGGTGCACACTTTTCCCTGCCTGCGACAGTGATCGCGAAGCCGGTCTTTTCCGATTTCATAGGTACGGACTGGCTCGCGCTCAATACCAGCAGCCCCGATCAGCTTTATGTGATTTACGTGGATACCGATTTCTCCGGTAGTCTCTGTGGTACCGATCCGACTTCCGGCGCGGCGATTGCGCGTTACGCGGTTGAGATGGTGAGTTCGGCCAATGGCGGTGCTAGCTGGAGCCCTGTCCCGACAGTTATCGAGCAGGTCTGCGCCGACTCGATCAGTCCCGACGCCTCGTTGACGGGTTCACGGGTGATTGTCGGGCCGCAGGGTCAGGTCTATGCCGCCTGGGAAGCGATTGGCGAAAATGGTGGCACCTCGACCTCGCGTCAGATCAAGTTCGCCGAGTCGGTCGACGGTGGAGCGACCTTCTCCGTCCCCGTCGTCGTTGCCAACGTTGTGCCGGTAGGCGACGGGGCCGACCTCCAGGGTTTTATTCGGGCCAACGAATTTCCGAGTCTCGCAATTGGTGCGGGGCCGAAGAATAACGGCGTCATCTATCTAGCCTGGAATAATGGCGCCGACGCCGCCCACGACGCACTCACCACCACCGCCACGTATGCGTTCGCCGATATCGACCTGGCGGTCTCTCATGACAACGGCAAAAGCTGGTCGGCGCCGATGCGGGTCAATAACAATGGCGAAACCGCTTCGTTTGCGCCGACTGACCAATACGAACCAGCGGTAGCGAGCGACAAGAGCGGACGCGTCGCGGTGTGCTTTTACGATCGGCGGCGCGACCCCAGAAATTTTCTGATCGACCGCGAATGCGCCAGCTCGAAGACCGGCGGCGCCCCCTGGGTCAACAAGCAGATCACGACCACCAGCTTCGCTTCCGTAGTCGGTCAGGACTTGCTGGTCGCACCGGACTATATGGGCGATTACGAGGCACTTGCGAGCGACGCGACCCATCAATCGGCCGGGTTTATCGATACCTATTCCACGACTGTAGGCGGCCATCCAGGAGTGGCGGTGAGCCGCTACTGACATCGTGTTCATGGGTATCCGGTGACTTTTAATCGAATTCGGAACAGTAGTCAGTTCACTTTGGGACATTGAGGATCGATAGCGCGACGCTTTATTCCGCTATTCGGGCTGGGCGGTGGGCTTGGGCTGACTTTTTTCTGGCATAGACTCTGCTGTTCCTTGGATTCAGCCGCCACATACGAGACATGGGGCGACGAAACCAAATGGAGGAGTCGCGCAAAAGAAAAAACCAAACTCGCGACGTATGTACTCCACGGAGGGAACCGATATGCGTTTCATAACTTCGATGTTCGTCAAGGCGCGTGAATTCAAGCGCGGTCAAACGATGACTGAGTACGCGCTGATTCTCGCAGCAATCGCGGTCGTGGTTTTCGCGACCTATCAGCTCATGGGTCAGGATATCGGTTCGCTGGTGAACAAGGTAAACAGCTCGCTAACCGCGTCCTGAAAGGACCCCTCGGCCGGGGGCACGCCAGCCACTTCTGGCGGCCTCGGCCCGGCGGGAGCACCGTCATCGGCTGCAACACCCGGGGCTGGCGGTGGCGGCAGAGGGGATCCCGGTGGTTGGGGCGGTTGGGATCCATGGGATGGCGGATGGGGCGGATGGGGCGGTTGGAGTGATTAGGGTGGTTGAGGTGGTAATCGAGCCCGAGGCGGTGGATTCGTTCGGGGTGTCGCGGGATTTGAAGCTGAACGGCCACCTTAACGAGGTCCCGCTGGAGTTCAATTCAAACGCCCGGCCGCGATGATTGGCTTGGGGGGACGTGGCCGGGCGAAGGAATTTTCTTCGCCGCTTGCCAGGTAGCCTTCGGCGGACCATCACGGCAGCGGCTATCTCGAACGAGCATTGCGAGTGAGGAAGTACGGTGCGCATCCGCCTTATTGGAGACAGCGAGCGCGAGCGGGCCGAAGTCCGAACCGAACTGGAGAAGCTGGCTGCGCAAGTAAGCGAATCCGGCTTCGACGAAATTCCCGCAGACCAAGCGGAATGCGACGCGACGATGGTGACGTTCGGCGGGCAAATCGCGGCGCCGCTTGCGTACCTGCAAACCGAGGCCAGGCGCACCCCTCACGCGCCGCTTTTCGCGCTGCTCGCAGACCGTTCGCCGGTGCTTATCCGGCGCGTATTGCAGGCGGGCGCGGATGAGGTCCTGTTCCTGCCGCTGAACAGTGGCGAACTCGATTGCGCGCTACTCAAGCTGGTCGAAGGCAATCGCAAGGATCACACGGAGGGCGCCGGCGATGGACTGGTGTGTTCGATCGTCAGCCTTTCCGGTGGCGTCGGGGTGACCACGCTCAGCGCCAACCTTGCGCTGACCATGCACTACGCGCTCGGCAAACGCGCGGCGGTGATGGATCTCGACCTGCAGAGCGGCGGCCTGAACCTCTACCTTCATATCGAGCCCCAGCAGACGATCGTTCCGCTGGTCGAGATCGCGCACAAGCTTGATTCGCTCAAGCTCGAATCTGTCTTGACGCGGCATCCTTCGGGCATCTACTTGCTCGCCGCGCCCGCGCAAATCGAGGATTGCGACCTGGTCACGGATGCGACCGTCGCCAGGGTGCTCGGTCTAATGCGTCAGTTGTTCGACTTTGTGGCCGTGGACTGCGGACATCATGTCGACGGAAACACCATCGCGGCATGGGAGTGCTCGAGCGAACTGCTTTATCTGATCGAACCCTCGCTGACCTCGGCGCGCACAGTTGACCGCTTCATGGAGCTGTTCACGAATTGCGGCCTGCCGCGGCTGCGCCCGCGCGTCGTGCTGAACCGCTGGGACAGCCAGTGCACGATCGCGCGCGAGCAACTACAGCGCGCCGCCAGGGTCCCGCTTTTCGCCACTATCCCGCGCGACGCGCACACCCTCGCACGGCTCGAGTTGAGACCCAATGACCTGTGGCAGGTGGCCTCGGGCTCGCCGTTGGCGCGCGCGACCGAGCGGCTCGCGCAGCGGCTGGCAACTCATGATGAAACGGAAGCCGAGCCCAACCGCGGAATGCTGGCGCGGGCCTTGAGCGCTCTCGGCGTTCGAACCTGAGACCTGGAGATTCATGCGATGCGTTTAGCGGAGCGTCTTTCCCAACAGAAGAAAAACGGCGACGGCGCACAGCCCGAAGCCGCCGGCTCGATGATTGGCGGGAATGGACAGCGGAATCATAGCGATGAGATCGGCGACAGTTCGCGCAAGCTGAAGGTCCTGGTGCACGAACGCCTGCTCGAGACGCTCGATGTCTCGAAGCTTGATACACTCGAGCCGTCGATGGTTTCCTCCAAAGTAACTACGGCGATCAACGACACGCTGAATGAAGAGGGCCGCCTGCTGACCGAACTCGACCGCGCCCGGCTGGTCGCTGAAATCAAAAACGAACTGCTCGGCCTCGGCCCGCTCGAACCGCTGCTCGGCGACGACGACATCACCGACATCCTGGTCAATGGTCCCTCGCAGGTCTATGTCGAGAAATTCGGCAAGCTGCATCCGACCGAAGTGGCGTTCCACGATGATCTTCATTTGATGCTGATCATTGACCGCATCGTCTCGCGGGTCGGCCGGCGGGTCGATGAAGCCTCGCCGATGGTCGATGCCCGCTTGCCCGACGGCTCGCGAATCAACGCGATTATTCCCCCTCTCGCGCTGGACGGACCGTCGCTTTCGATCCGGCGTTTCGGCAGGCATCGCTACGATATCGAGGGATTGGTCGACAAGGGGACGGTCACCCGCCCGATGGTCAATTTCTTCAGTGCGATCGTCAAGGCGCGGCTCAATATCCTGGTTTGCGGAGGCACTGGCTCGGGCAAGACCACGATGCTCAACTGCTTGTCGGGCTTCATCCCTACCAACGAGCGTATCGTGACGATCGAAGATTCGGCCGAATTGTCGCTGCAGCAACCGCATGTTGTGCGGCTCGAAACCCGTCCGGCCAATCTCGAGGGCAAGGGCGAAATCACCCAGCGCGACCTGGTCAGGAACTGTTTGCGCATGCGCCCCGACCGCATAATCGTCGGCGAGGTGCGCAGCGCCGAAGTCATCGACATGCTGCAGGCGATGTCGACCGGCCACGACGGGTCGATCGCGACGATTCACGCTAATAGTCCCCGCGAATCCATGGGGCGGCTCGAAATGATGATGCTGCTGGCCGGCTTCTCGATTCCGGCGCGTGCGATGCGCCAGCAGATTGCCTCGGCGGTCAACATGGTCATTCACGTCAGCCGGCTCTCCGACGGTACCCGCAAGGTCATGCGGATATCGGAAATCAGCGGGATGGAAGGCGATACCGTAATGATGCAGGACCTTTTCGAATTTGTGCGCACCGCGACCGCTGCCGATGGATCCGTGGTCGGCGAGTTTCGCACCACCGGGATTCGTTCCGCGTACAGCGAACGGGTGGAAGCCGCCGGCTTCCGGCTCGATGGCTTAAAGACGCTCAATGCGAACTAGCTGTAAAGCCTGAATGGACCTGTTGCTCGCCGGCGGGGTCTTCGCCCTGGTCTTGATGCTCGCGTTGATAATGGTCGCGCGCGGCATGGGCCGTGCCGATCAGTCCAATGCCGGCAAACTTCTTCACCAGATAACCCAGCCGGTAAAGCTGGAAGAGCCCGAGGTGATGCGTCCGAGACCGCGCGCGAACCGCGCTCCGGGGGCATTAAGCGGACTCTATCGGCTCAATGTCATGAAATGGCTCAATGAGAGCCTGATACAAGCCGGCCTTGACCTGCACGTCTCGGAGGCGGCGCTCATCATACTATTACTGTTCGGGCTCGGCTTTGGTCTGTGCGATTTGATCTGGCGCGACAGTCAATTGGCGATGCTCGGAGGCCTCGCGCTCGCCGTGCCGCCAATTTTGTACGTCCGTTGGCGGCGACGCCGGCGCCTGCACGCCTTCGCCAAGCAACTGCCGTTCGCGCTCGACCTCATCAAATCGTCGCTCGAAGCGGGTCATTCGCTTATGCGAGGACTCCAGGTCGTCATGCAGGAATTCTCGGATCCACTGGGCGGCGAATTCCGCAAGGTGGTCGAACAGGGGCGCCTCGGCATGTCGGTACCCAAGGCGTTCGACGAACTCCTGCTGCGCGTTCCCGAGGACGACCTGCGTCTACTGGTCGTCGCCGTAAAGGTGCAAAGTGATGTCGGCAGCAGCCTCGCCAATATCATCGGCAGGCTCTCGGAAATCGTACGCACGCGCCAACGTCTGCATGCCCAGATTCATTCTATGACTGCTCAATCTCGGATGAGCGGGCTGATCGTCGGATTGCTGCCTATCGTGGTGCTGGCGCTCTTCAGTCTAATCCAGCCGAACTATACCCATGTTCTGTTTCACGATCCGCTCGGGATAAAGGCGGTCAAGGCGGCCTTGGTTCTCGACGTGCTGGCATTTGCGACGATCCGGCGCGTACTGCGCGTCAACTACTGACGGTACCTTATGAATCCCTTCACAGCGGGCATGTTGGTGTTCTTATTGATCGGGGTCGCGCTCGCGGTCATCTATGCCGCGATCCATGAAAATCGCCGCGCGCTCAGGGTGCGTTACGAGCAGGTCACTCTCGGGCTTAAGCAGGGCCCTGTGCTGCAAGACGCCGAGGGGACAGACATGGCCGGCAAGGCGCAGGCCGTGCTGGATTGGGCAGCGGCGCAGATGCCCGAGGCTACCAATGCCGAGGCGGTGGCGAAGATTTCACGAAGTCTCACGCGAGCCGGCTTCACCCGCTCCGGCGCGGTGCGGATGTTTCGAGTGATACGATTGTTATCGATCGTCGGCGGAGCAGTGCTTGGTTTCGCCGCCGGCGCGACCTTCGCACACGAACAGTCAAAGTTGCTGCTGTTCTCAATTGCCGGCGCCGCAATTGGAACGTATGGACCGACTTACTATCTGAACAAACGTGGCAACCGCCGCCGCGGCGAGATTGCGAGGCAACTGTCCGACGTGCTCGATCTGCTCGTGGTATGCGTCGAGGCCGGTCTGGGCTTATTCGAGGCAATTCGTGTCGTCGGAGAGGAAACTGAGCGGCATGGCCAGGTGATCGGCAGCGAGCTGATGCTGGTGGCCGGCGAGGTTTCCGCCGGCGCAAGTCTTGGGAATGCGTTG
>DATEGX010000433.1:0-3285 GCA_035279875.1 Binataceae bacterium (SeqCode) | reverse complement strand
GCCCGAGCGCGAAACGACGCCGATGTCGCCTGGCTTATGGATATAGCCTGGCATAATCCCGATCTTGCAGTCGCCTGGAGTGATAACACCGGGGCAATTAGGTCCGATCAACCGGCTCGACGAGCCGCGCAGATAGCGCTTGACCTTGACCATATCGAGCACCGGCACGCCCTCGGTGATGCAAATAACCAGCTCGATACCGGCCGCGACCGCTTCCAGGATCGCGTCCGCAGCGAACGGCGGCGGCACGTAAATCACGGTAGCATTGGCCCCGGTTGCCTTGCGCGCCTGCTCGACCGTATCGAAAATCGGGATTCCCTCGAAATCGGTTCCGCCCTTGCCGGGAACCACCCCACCGACCATCTGGGTGCCGTATTCCCTGCACGCCCGGGTATGAATCTGACCGGTGGCGCCGGTAATACCTTGCGTCAGGACGCGGGTGTTCTTGTTTACCAGGATACTCATCTATCTCTACGCTCGCTGGCCGATAGCTTCGACGACCCGCCGCGCCGCGTCGGCCATGTCGCTCGCCGCAATCACCTTGATGCCGGAATCCTTGAGGATTTGCTTGCCCTTGTCGACGTTGGTGCCTTCCATCCGGACCACCAGCGGGATTTCGAGCTTGACCTCGCGGGCTGCGTCGACCACTCCCTGCGCCAACACGTCACATAACATAATACCGCCGAAAATATTGACCAAGACCGCGCGTACGCGCTCGTCTGAGAGCAGGATGCGAAAGGCGGCCGCTACCTTTTGCGAGTTGGCACCGCCCCCGACGTCGAGAAAATTGGCCGGCTCGGCGCCGTAATACTTGACGATATCCATCGTCGCCATCGCGAGCCCCGCGCCATTGACCATGCAGCCGATATTGCCGTCGAGATGCACATAGCTGAGGTCGAACTTGGCCGCCTCGGTCTCCGCCGGATCTTCCTCGTTGGAATCGCGCAGTTCGCGGATATCCGGATGACGGAACAGTCCGTTATCGTCGAATGAAATTTTGGCGTCGAGGCAAATCACGTTACCGTCTTTAGTCACCACTAGCGGATTGATTTCGAGCAGTGACGCGTCGGTTTCGATAAAAGCGCGGTAAAGCGAGTTCATCAGGGCGCCGAACTGCCCTACCTGCTTGTCGCGGAGCCCGAGGGCGAAAGCGATCTTGCGGCTCTGAAAACCGCCCAGGCCGATAATCGGATCGATCGGCTCGGTAATGATTTTCTCGGGGGTTTTGGCCGCCACCTCCTCGATTTCCATCCCACCCTCGGTGCTGGCAATTATCGCCACGCTCTCGGCCTTGCGATCGACAACCATCCCAAGATAAAGCTCGCGCGCCACCTCGCTCGCCTGCTCGACATAGACCCGCCGTACCACCCGCCCCTGCGGACCGGTCTGATGCGTAACGAGCGCCTTGCCCAGCAGCCCGGCGGCGAAGCTGCGAGCCTCGGCGGCGCTCGATACCAGCTTCACCCCACCCGCCTTGCCCCGCCCACCGGCATGAATCTGGGCCTTGACCACGGCCTTTGGCTGACCGAGAGCCTCGAACGCCTTGGCGGCCTCGTCGGCGGTCGCGGCCGGCTGCCCTTTTGGCACCGGCGCGCCGAACCGGCTCAAAATCTGCTTGGCCTGAAATTCATGGATATTCATGTCGCGTCCTCAGCCCGCAATCACCTTGTCCATCGCCTCGACCAGCTCGCGCACGTGGCCGACCGATGCCTCGAAGGCCTTCTTTTCGGCCGCATTAAGCTCGATCTCGACGATTTTCTCGACGCCCCCGCCGCCGATCACCACCGGCACACCGGCATAGAGGCCGTTGACCCCGTACTCGCCTTCCAGAAAGGCCGCGCACGGCAGGACTTCCTTCTTATCGAGGATGAAGGCCTCGACCATGCGGAAAACCGCCGCCCCCGCTGCATAAAACGACGAGGTCTTCATCAACTCGACGATTTCGCCGCCGCCGTTGCGGGTCCGCTTCTCGATCTCCTCGAGCCGGGCCGCCTTGATCACACGTTCGATCGGGACGCCGCCGCAGGTCGTATAGCTGCGCACCGGCACCATGTCATCGCCATGCCCGCCCAGCACCATCGCGCCGACGCTGTCCACCGAGACGCCGATTTCGCTCGCGAGAAACGTGCGGTAGCGGGCGGAATCGAGCACCCCGGCCTGACCGACCACGCGATGCTTGGGAAACCCCGTCACCCGCTTGATTTGCGTCACCATCGCGTCGAGCGGATTGGTGACCGCGATCACGAACGAGTCCGGCGCGACTTCCTTTATCGCCCGGCCGACTTCGTTCATCACCCCGGCGTTGATCTTGAGCAGGTCGTCGCGGCTCATGCCGGGCTTGCGCGGCGATCCCGAGGTGATCACGCAGCAGTCGGCGCCGGCGATATCCTTGATATTGGTCGAGCCGGTGACGTTGACGTCGACCCCCAGCACCGGTCCCGATTCGAGCATATCGAGCGCCTTGCCTTGGGGCAGGCCGTCGATAATGTCGTACAAAACGATGTCGCCCAAGCTGCGCAGGAAGCACAGATGGGCGCAGGTTGCGCCGACGTTGCCGGCGCCGATGAAGGCTATTTTCTTTCTTTTTGCCACGGCAATTCCGAATTACTTGCGCGATGTGTTCCGAGAGCGTGACTTATACAGCGAGCTCTTACGATCAGGCAATCTTAAACGCAGAGGGGCTCGCAGCCAACCGGGGCCAGCTTTTTCCTGTCGTTCGAACTTGCGTCGCGGACATCCGGGTTCGACCGATTCGTGTTATGTTAGAGGGGTTTCGCGGTTGGTGTCGAACGCGCCGGCTCGCGGCACAGCCCCCAGATTTTTACGCTACCGGCAAAAACGGAGGAAAAGCATGATCGATCTCTATTACTGGCCAACTCCAAACGGGAAAAAGGTCACGATCCAGCTCGAGGAAGCCGGCATCCCTTACACGATCAAGCCGGTCAATATCGGGCGCGGCGACCAACTGACCGCGGATTTCCTCAAAATCTCTCCCAACGGCCGCATGCCGGCGATTGTTGACCACGAGCCGATGGGCGGCGGCGCGCCGCTTACCATCTTCGAGTCCGGCGCCATCATGGAGTACCTCGCCGAGAAAAGCGGAAAGTTCCTGCCCAAGGAACCGCGCCAGAAATACGAGGTGATGCAATGGGTTTTCTGGCAGATGGCCAACCAGGGGCCCAAGATGGGCGAGCAGGGGCATTTCCGGCGCGCCTCGCAGGATCCCAAGCACGGCGAACAGACCTATGCACTGATGCGCTTCGATAACGAAGTCCATCGCATCTT
>DATEGX010000432.1:0-2244 GCA_035279875.1 Binataceae bacterium (SeqCode) | reverse complement strand
GCGAAACACTGTCTCGATGAAGCCAGCCACCTCTATTTGCCAGGTAGCAATCCAGAGAAGGACAACATGGCGTTTCGCGCGGAGCGCCTTGAAACACCTTCTCAGTGTCCTCGGCGAACTCTGCGTGAGATAATCCGGCAGCCCACGGGCACCTGCCCCGGGACTTGAGGTTTCGCTGAAGCGGTCGCCCTGCCGCCGACTCGGATCGGTCATGTCGCTAGCTACTTTCCGGCGCAAAAGTGGCAGGTGAGCTGAGCCTATGGTCACGGCCCGGAACGCCGAAAACTGCATGGCCGGACTGACCTGGATGGAGTGGTAATCAAAGAATCCCAGAGCGGCACACAACGCAGCAATCGAATCACAGATTCTGCTAGGCGTGACGCGGCGACGAGCGGCAACCTCTCTGTGTGGTCGACATCGTTGACGCCTCTCGGATTGGCAGGGGGCAGCGTGATTGAAGCGAGACGCCTGCAACGCAGCTTCGGTGATGGGCTGATCGCTGCGGAGATCAAGGATCTGCAAGAGAGCTGGATGCAGCACGCCGATGTTGTGCTGCAGGACGATGCGATCATCTCGGCGGTCCACCAAGCTCTGGCGCACCGCCATCCCAACAGCCGCAGCCACGGCCGGCCGGGCTTTCCCGCCGAGATGGTGCTGCGCTTGTTGATCCTCAAACACGTGCGCAATTGGAGTTACGCGATTCTGGAGCGTGAAGTCCGCGCCAATCTGGTGTACCGCGACTTCACCCGCGTCGGCGCCGACAAGATGCCCGACGCCAAGACCATGGGCCGCTGGGGGATCGCGCTCGGGCCGGCGGTGATCAAGCAGGTGCACGATCGACTTGTGCAGATCGCCCAGGCCAGCAAGGTGGTGCAAGGGCGCAAGATGCGTGTCGACACCACGGTCATTGAGAGCAACATCCATTATCCCACCGACAGCAGCCTGTTGGGCGACGGGGTGCGGGTATTGACGCGCAGCATGCACAAGATCACCGCGCTGACCGGTGCGGCGGGCGCGAAGCTGCGCGATCGGAGCCGCAGCGTGAAGTGGCGGGTGCTGGAGATTGCCCGGGCCGCGCGCGGCAAAGCCGCGCCGAGCCGGGAGAGGCTGAAGGCGGCTTACGGCAGCCTGCTGCAGGCGACCGGGCGTGTGGTGGGACAGGCCAAACGCTTCTCCAGGGAGATCGGTGATGGCGTGAAGCGCTGCACGGAGATCGTCAAACAGACAGCCCTGGAAGGTCACCGTCAGGTGCTCGACGTGATGGTGCCACGGGTTCAGCAGGTCATGCGCCAGGCCAAGGCCCGCATCTTCCGGGGTGACACCCGCAGCGAGGGCAAGATCGTCAGTCTGTTCGAGCCATCGACCGAGGTGATCCGCAAGGGCAAGGCGTCCAGACCCACCGAATTCGGCAAGCTGGTGAAGCTGCAGGAGGCGGAGAACCAGATCATCGTCGACTACGAAGTGTATGCTCGGCGGCCCAATGATTCGGACCTGCTGATGCCGGCGATTGAGGTGCACGCAGCAAAGCTGGGACGCATCCCGCGCCTTGTCGCCGCTGATGCAGGGTTTTATTCCGGCAAGAACGAGGCTGCGGCGAAGGCCAAAGGCGTCAAGCGGGTCTGCATCCCCAATCGCGCCAGCAAGAGCGCGGCGCGCAAGCGGGAGCAGAAGAAGCGGTGGTTCCGCGAGGGGCAGCGATGGCGCACCGGATGCGAGGGACGTATCAGTGTGAGCAAGCGCCGACATGGTCTCCAGCGCTGCCGCTATCGCAGTGACGATGGGATGAAACGCTGGGTCGGCCTCGGGGTCATCGCCGACAATCTCATCAATATCGGCCGCGCGATCGCCGCCCGGCCGGCCACGTAGCTCCCAATCCACAGACAGATCGCTACATGTTCGACCTGCCGGTCACGGCCGGCGGGTCGAAGGCTTGTCGCACGGACTCACAACACCGATGCTACGTAATCGGGTTTTGCGCCGGAAAGTAGTTATGGTCGGCCGGCCCGTTCATCGGCGGCATTGTGAGGCGGTAAGGCGGCTTGGCTGACCTCAGCGTGGGCCAGCAGGGCGGCGAATTCGGTGCCTGAGAGCGCTCGCGTCTCCTCTGTTGTCGCGAACTCTTAATCGCGATGCAACAAAGTCGGCGTTTTCAGGCATTTGCGGTACCCCGAGATCGCGATAAAGTCCCCTTAATCGCGATAAGAGTCCCCCAGATCACGATCCAAATCGGGTGTGAGTGCGGAT
>DATEGX010000431.1:0-13917 GCA_035279875.1 Binataceae bacterium (SeqCode) | reverse complement strand
GTTGCGGCTGGCCCTCGTTCTCGAGGCGGTAGCGCTGCACCTTGCGGTAGAGAGTCGATAGGTGAATGCCCAGGGTTTGAGCAGCCTTCACCTTGTCCCCTTTGACCTGGTTGAGGACGCGCCGCATGTGATCACGCTCGAGTTCTTCAAGGGTCATCCCGGGCCCGTCAGATTCGACGCCGCTAGCTGAGGCCGAGTCGTGCAGCTTTTCGGGCAGGTCATGGGTATGGATAACGTCGGTTTCGGCGAGAATCGCCGCCCGTTCGATCGTGTTTTCGAGTTCACGCACGTTGCCCGGCCATCGATAGCCCATCAGGATCCGCATCGCTCCCTTGGAAAAGCGCAGGGCCGAGCGCCCCAGCGGCTTCTCGTATTTGCGCAGGAAGTGATTGGCGAGCAGGGTGATATCGTCCTTGCGTTCGCGCAACGCCGGCAGATGGATGGTGATGACGTTGATTCGGTAGAGCAGTTCCTCGCGAAAGCGGGCTTCGCTTACCTCCTTGGTCAGGTCCTTGTTGGTCGCGCACACCACCCGCACGTCGAACTTGACCGGTTCGTTGGAACCAAGCGGATAGCATTCCCGCTCCTGCAACGCGCGCAGCAGCTTGACCTGCAGGGCAAGCGGCATGTCGCCGATCTCGTCGAAGAACACCGTGCCCTTGTCCGCCGCCTTGAGCAGGCCGATCTTGTCCTGCATCGCGCCGGTGAAGGCACCGCGCTTGTAGCCGAAGAGTTCACTTTCGAGTAGGTTTTCGGGCAGCGCGCCGCAATTAATCGGCAGGAAACGCTTGTTGGCACGCTCTGAATTTTCGTGCAGGGCGCGCGCAATCAGCTCCTTGCCGGTGCCGGACTCGCCCATGATCAGCACGCTCGCGTCGGTACGCGAGACTTTTTCCATCACCCGGAAGACCTGTTGGATCGCGTCGCAGGTGCCGATGATATTTTCGAATCTGTACTTCTCGCGTAGCTCGCGCCGAAGGAAACGATTTTCGTGAAATAGCGCCTTTTGCGCCAGCGCGTTACGCACAACCGCTTTGAGGTGATCGTTGGCGAAAGGCTTGGTGATGTAATCGTAAGCGCCCTTGCGCAACGCTTCGACCGCCGATTCGACGCTGGCGTAGGCGGTCACGATTATGCCCATTACCTCGGGATCGAGATCGCGAATGCGGCCGAGCAATTCGAGGCCGCTCTCGCTGCTGGTAAGGTTCAGGTCAAGGATGGCAAGGTCGATTTTTTCGCCTTCGAAGATGGTCAGCGCAGCCGCGGCGTTGCTGGCCTCGAGCACCTGGTAGCCCTCGCTGCGCAGCAATTGCACGATAATCGAGCGCATCAGTTGCTCATCTTCGACCACCAGGATGCGGTATGGGCCGCGTTCTTCCGCGGGCCATCTCTGGCCGTTATTGATCGCTTCGCCGTTCATTGTGCCGCCGCCGACTCTTCCGGCTGCGCCGTCTCGGTGTGGACCGGCAGGCAGATCGTGACCGTGGTGCCGCTGCCGATGCGGCTTTCAACGCGAATCGTGCCACGGTTGCTCAGCACGATACTCTGACATAGCGAAAGACCCAGGCCGACTCCCGCTCCGGTCGGTTTGGTGGTGAAAAAGGGATCGAACACCCGTTCGAGATTTTCCGGCGCGATTCCGCAGCCGTCATCCACCACGCGCATCAGCACCCGGGCCTCGCCAGGCTGTGATCGGGCATTCTCGGTGACGACGCGGATGACACCGCCGCCGTCGCGCGACGCATCGGCGGCATTGAACAGCAGATTCAGCAACACCTGTTGAATTCCATTGTGGTCGGCATAGGGTTTCTTGAGGTCGGCCGCCAGGGAAGGTTCGATGCGAATACCGTTGAAGCGGTTGTATGCGACGAGCCGGAGAGTTTCGCGGACCATATCGTTGAGGTCGAGCGGCTTGCGCTCGGGAGCCGCAGGTCTGGCAAAATTGACCAGGTCCTTGAGCGTGGTGGCGATCCGCGTGATTTGCGAGAGGATAGTGCGCAGCGCGGTCAGCCGTTCACCGTCGGTCTCGCCGGGCATCAGCGATTGGACCAGCGACGAAATCGAGGCGAGCGGATTGTTGACTTCATGCGCCACGCCGCTGGCAAAGGTACCGGCGGCCGCCAGCCGTTCGGCCTTGATCAGCGTGTCGAGCATCTCATGACGTTGGGTAACGTCGTGCAGGATCATCTGAATAAAATGGCGTTTGCCGGACGAAATCAGCGCCGAGTTGATATCGAAAAAACGTCCCCGCAGCGGCAGGTCCAGCGCCTGGTCCGAACCGCATTCCACTACAGCCCGGATATGCTTCTTGACCGGTTCGTACATCTCGGAAGGCACCAGATCAGTCAACCGGTCGCCGATCAATGGCATATCCTGCTCGTAGGGCAGGATCCGATGGAGTTTCATCGCCGCCGAGTTCGCCGCCAGCACTTCGAGCGTTTCCGGCTCGATCTCGTACATCGGGTCGGGCGCGTGGTCGATCGAATTGCGGTACTTGTCTTCGGAAGCCTTCAGCGCGCGTTCCCGGGATTCGATATAAAACTGCGCGACCATCAGGCGCCGCTCGTCGATAGCGGCGACCACCGTATCGCGTACAACGTCCATGCCTCGCCCGCGAAGCCGGCGCCGGACGTAATTCAGCACCACCTGCTTCAGCGCGATATGGAAAACGTTGAATTCCGAGGGTTTAGCCCGCGCTAACATCCCTTCCTGGCAGTGACGGCGGAGATGAACATAGGTGCGGATGTCGTTGGGGTCACCGAGATGGGCCACGAAACGCACCAGGGCGTCGGCCATCGCGACACGATCGAGTTTCTCGCCATCGAGAGTCTGCTCGACGGCGCTGGACCAGTCCTCGACCACCTGGTCGAAATTCGCCGTAATCAGGTCGGCTGCCTTGGCTCGTGCCTGGAGGCTGACCCGGCCGCCGTCATACGAACGGCCGAACAGACCCGCGAGCATACGTTCGATGGTGCCGAGTTGGCCCCGAATCTGCTCGAGGTCCTCGGCGGTTGCTTCAATCGGGGTATCGGTCGCCTCGCGCGGCTTGAGCGAGCGGGTGCGTGACTTATTGTGATGGCATCGCAGTTTTTCGCGATGCCCCGTAAGTTTGCCGGTTAAGTGTCCCCGAATTGCCGAAGCCATCAGAATCTTGCTCCTCGGACTCTTGCCGATTTCATTAGACCGTATCTTACTCCTGCTAACTGAAGACTAATAGAGTTTCGCGCATTTTGCCAAAGAACTGCGGTCGATTTCGTTTGCATTCTGCAAAAGCTTGCGGGGGGGATGAGAGCGCCAGCACCGAAAGGTCGCCACTCCATCCCCATCGCAAAACGTCGAGGGTCCATACCAATTGGTTCCCGCGATCTCGTCGAGGAGCCCTCGAACTAGGCTAAATAGCTGTAAATAAAGGGTTTTTAGCGTGGCACAGGTTTGGCTGTAGCCGCCTGTGTGATTGCTGCAGACCAGATCCCCAATGTAGTACCGAGCGGCAAATTCCTGAGCCGCCTTGGCAATAAGTTCTTCCTCAAGGCGATGCGGATCGAGGCTGGCGACGATTCGGCCAACTTCGACCAGAAGATCGCCTTGCGACGGCGTTTCGACGCGTTGCGCGCCGCCCATACCACTGCCCTGATAGTCGGCAGCCAAGGTGCGGAGCCTGTCTTGGACGCCGCCGAGCAGGCCGGACTCTACGCCCTGGTTGAAATCGAGGTGCCGATCGAGAGCCTGCTTTCACGCGCCGGGTTCCGGCCGATGGTATCGCGAATCGTTGAGAAAATTCGGAGCTTGCGCTGTTATCCAGCGGTAATCGGTTATCTGCTGGACTGCCAGGTCGAACCCACCACGCTCCGCCATCATGGCCTCGAAAGGCTCAAACGCCGCCTGACCAGGCTCGTTGCTGCAATCCGCAGGTACGATGACCGCAGGATGGTCGCGATCAAGCATCGGCCGGCCACGATTGGCCTCGCGACGCTCGATGAAGACCTGATCTACGCAGTGATGCCGCCGCTTTCGCCGTCGCAACTGCGCTCCTACGTCGTCCGTTTGCATAACCTGGCCGAGGCCCGGCCCGTGGTGCTCGAATTTGGCGAAGGGCTGGCGGACCAGGACGATATGGTGTCGTGTGCCTTCGGTCTTGGCGCAGCCGGCGTCGTGGCGCCCGCGATCCCGCCGAAGCCGCTTTCTCACGGATCGCTGGCGATCAAGATGCTTAGCGCCGGCGAATTGCTGCCATTCGTTACCCTCAATGGCTCATGCCCGCCGAAGCCTGTCCAGACTCCGATGGTCTCGGTGGTGATATGCGCCTACAACGCCGAGCGCACCATGCGCCCGTGCCTCGAATCACTGCGCCGGCTCGATTATCCGAACTTCGAGGTAATTATCGTCGATGACGGCTCGCGCGACGCGACCGCCGCAATTTCGGCCGACTTTCCTGAGTTTCGCCTGATTCGTCAGCCCAACAAGGGACTCAGCGTCGCACGCAACGTCGGACTGCATGCAGCGCGCGGCGAAATCGTCGCCTACACCGATTCGGACTGCGTGGTCGACCCCCATTGGCTTACCCTGATGGTGCGCGCGATGAACGACAGCGGCTTCGACGGCTGCGGCGGACCCAACTACGCACCGCACGAGGAAGGATGGGTCGAGCGCTGCGTCGCGGCTTCGCCTGGCGCGCCCTGCCACGTGCTAATCGGCGACGATCGCGCGGAACATCTGGCCGGCTGCAACATGATCTACCGGAAAGACGCCCTGCTCGAGGTCGGCGGCTTCGATCCGCGCTTTACCGCCGCCGGCGACGACGTGGATATCTGCTGGCGACTGATCGATAGCGGCCGCGTACTGGGGTTTTGCCCCGCGGCCTTCGTCTGGCATTTCCGGCGCAATACCGTCAAGGCTTATTACGGCCAGCAACGCGGCTATGGCAAGGCGGAGGCGATGCTCTATTTCAAATATCCCGAGCGCTTCAACGCGATCGGCCAAATCCGGTGGAACGGGACCATCCCCGGGCTGGCGCGGACCCTCCCCGGCGGCGCGCAACAGCGCGTTGGATGGAGCCGGCGCATCGAACTGCTGCAGCGCGTTTATGAAGCCCCCTTGAGCCTGATCAAGGTGGCGCCGATGACCGCCGAATGGACCTTCGCCTCGGCCGCATTGCTGATGGTCACCTTTATGCTCGGGATAACAATAATCCCCGCGCTGGCGATGCTGGCCGCGGGTCCGCTGTGGGCGCTGCATTACGCGCGCAAGGCGCCGCTCGAGAAAGCCCACGATGGGCTGTTGGCGCGGCTGTTTATTGCCTGGCTTGCCTATAGTGGCCCAATCACACGCACGATCACGCGCTATCGCTACCGCAAAAACGGCGGCAAGGGCCCGCTTTTCGACGCGCCGGCGCGTCAGCGGCCGGCGGTCGACTGGCTGCGCCGTAGCATCCGCCTGAGCTACTGGAACGATGCGTATACCACTCGCGACAGCATGCTCGAGCGCATCGCAAAGTTCTTCACTACGCTCAATCGCCCGGTGATTACCGATAGCGGATGGCAGGACTTCGACTTGCGGGTGGAGGCCGATTCGTGGACCCGCATCGAGTTCCGCACTGCCGACGAGGAATTGAGCGGCATGAAGATCCGCACCAACGTCGCCGCCCGCCTCAGGCTCAGCAAGGGCGTGCGCCTGGGTCTTGGCGGATGCGCTATTGCCGCTGCCGCCACTGCGGCCGCGGGACTGCCGCTCGCCGCCGCGATACTCGGGATCCTGACCGCCGGCGGCGCGGCCTGTGCTATCAGCGAGTTGGTTGAGAACGGGCGGCTGGCCTATCGTGCGATCGAGCAATGCGGAGTGGAACTCAACCTGGTACCGCTCGGTAAACCCACCAAAGCGGCCAGCGAAGCGCCAGTTCCCGCGGTGGCTCCTCCCGAAGCCGAAAATGCTGTCAACGCAGCGACTTCAGGCAATTGAAATACAACTGATCCCCGATGAGGGCGGGAGTGGCGGCTTTTAGCCGCCACCCGCCTTCGTCATTCCTAACGAAGCGAAGAATCCCGGGTAGTCTGACGTTGGCTGCGCGCCACGCGACGGTCGCGCGTCCCGCTTTTTAACTCGCGGCGGCGAGGATTTCCTCGAAGTGCAGGTCGCGCGTTAGCGCGTGGCCCAATCGGTCGAGCAGTACGAACTCAACGGCGTCGCCTCGGCGTTTCTTGTCGAGGCGCAGCGCGCGAATAAATTCCTCGCCAAGCCATCCGGCGGGAAGTTCTGTTGGCAGTCCGGCAGCAACCAGCAGCTGTTCGAGGCGCGAGGCCTCGTCCACGCTCAAGCCGGCGTAGGGCGACGACAAACGCGCGGCCGCGACCATCCCAATCGCCACCGCCTCGCCGTGAAAATAGCTGCCGTAGCCCGCCGAGGCTTCGAGCGCATGACCCAGCGTATGACCAAAGTTGAGAATCTTGCGCAGCCCGCCTTCACGCTCGTCGCTCGCCACCACGAAAGCCTTGTGCCGCAACGAGCGCGCGACTATCTGCTCCAGCGTGTCAGGATCGCGGTCGAGGATCGCGGGCATCCTGCGCTCCAGCGATTCGACGAGAGCGAGGTCCATTATCGCGCCGTACTTGATCACTTCCGCCAGGCCTTCGCGGAACTCGCGCTCGGGCAGAGTTGCAAGAGTTGCGACGTCAGCGACGATCAGGTGCGGCTGATAGAAGGCGCCGATCAGGTTTTTGGCCGTGCGATGATTGACCGCGGTCTTGCCGCCGAGCGCGGAGTCGACCTGCGCAACCATCGTGGTTGGGATCTGCACCAGCCGCAGACCACGCAGATAAGTGGCGGCGGCAAAGCCCGCGAGATCGCCAACGACTCCACCACCGAGTGCGAAAACCACGCTCGCACGATCGAGCTCGGCCGCGACCAGGCGGTCGTAGACCTGTTCGAGCGTGACCAGCGACTTGCTCGGCTCACCGGCCGATATCTCGATCGCTTCGGTCTTGAATCCCGCGTTGGCCAGCCCGGCGAGCGTCGGCCCGGCGTAGAGCCGGGCAACGTTGGAATCCGTGATCAGCGCCGCACGGCCGGGTTTCAGCCCGGCATCGCGCACTAATCTGCCGATATCCGCGACAATCTCGCGGCCGACGTGGACCGAATGGGCGGCCGGTCCCAGTTCTACGCGGAAACTTTCCATTGATGCGGATTATACCGCGCCAGCGCCTTGAGGATCGCGTCGACCACCTGTTCGATATTGCGTTCGGAGGTGTCGACGGTGATCGCCGCGCGCGCGTATGCCTCGCGGCGCGCATCCATCAGTTCGATTATTCGCTGCTTAAGCCCGGTTCCGCTCTGGGTCAGCATCGGACGCGCTTTGGCTCCACTGCCGATCCGCCGCGCGATCACGTCGGGACGGGCACTAAGGCAGATAATCACGCCGCAAGCGCTCAGCGCCGCGAAATTCGCGTCGTCGACGATCGCGCCGCCGCCGGTCGCGACCACGGCGGCGCGCGGCTCGCCGCATTGCGGACAACGGCGGCGGTCCGCGGCTATCTCGGCGATAATCGAGCGTTCGAGAGCGCGAAACTGTGCTTCGCCCGAGTCGCGGAAGATCTGCTGAATCGGTTTGCCGGCGCGCGCGGCAATCTCGGCGTCGCAATCGATCAGCCGCCATCCAAGCCGCCGTGATAGCGCACGCGCGACCGCGCTTTTGCCCGACGCCATGAAGCCGGTCAGTATGAGTTTCGGCGCCATCGCGGCGGCGACGCGTCAGTAGTTGCGTACCTGCTCGAGGTAGCCGTGATAGTTGCGGCTGATCTCGGCCAGCGAATCGCCGCCGAACTTCTCGAGGAAGGCGTCGGCGATTTCGAAGGCGGCAGCGGTTTCGGCGATTACCGCGGCCGCCGGAATAGCGCATACGTCCGAGCGCTCGATCGTGCCGACCGCTTCGGCCTTGCTCTTGATATCGGCCGAACGCAACGGGCGCATCAGGGTCGACAGGGGCTTGAACGCGACCCGCACACGCAGCGTTTCACCTGTGGTCATGCCCCCTTCGGTACCGCCTGAGTTGTTGGAATGACGGGTGAAACGCCGCGCCGAGGGGTCGTAGCCGATTTCGTCGTGCAATTGCGAGCCGCGCACGCGTGCCGCGCCGAAGCCCATTCCGAATTCGACTCCCTTGACCGCCTGCAGGCTCATCAGGGCATGTGCCAGGCGCCCGTCGAGCTTACGATCCCATTGCACGTGGCTGCCAAGACCGACGGGCAGCCCGGCGACTACCACTTCGACGATTCCGCCGAGCGTGTCGCCGTCCTTCTTACATGCGTCGATCTCCGCGATTATCGCCCGCTCCGCATCGGCGTCGGCCACCCGCACCTGGGATTCCTCGGTGAGGCTGGCGAGCTGCTCGATACTCATGTCGGCGGGGGTCCGCGCCTCGATATTGCCGATACTGACCACATAGCCCAGCACGGTGACCCCGAAAGGCACGAGCAGTTGCTTGGCGAACGCCCCGAGTCCGACCCGGGCCGCGGTCTCGCGCGCCGAAGCGCGCTCGAGCACGTCGCGGATATCCTCGAGGTTGTACTTGAGCACGCCAGCCAAGTCGGCATGGCCGGGTCGCGGCCTGGTCACCAGCTTGGCCTCGCCGCGATCGCGCGGATCGGCCGACATGCGCTTTTCCCAGTTCTTGAAGTCGAGGTTTTGTACGATAAAGGTAACCGGGCTGCCGAGTGTGCGACCGAAGCGAATCCCCGAAACGACGCGCACCTCGTCGCGTTCGATAGCCATCCGGCCGCCGCGTCCGTAGCCCTTTTGGCGCCGGGCGAGGTCGCGGTTGATCGTGCCAAGGTCGATGTCGAAGCCGGCCGGAACGCCCTCGATTATCGAGACCAGTTCGGGGCCATGTGACTCGCCGGCGGTGAGATAACGGAGCATCGATAGTCCTGCGTCGCCGGGGCATTGACGACCCGGACGCGAGTAGACCGATTCAACCAGAGTTGCCGGGCTTACGGAAGCGGTCGATCCAAGGGGTGCGCCAGGGGTACATCGGCCTGCCGGATGAGCCTCGCGCAGGGCTGTCTCTCACGGACCGCAGGTGGCGAATCGGCAGACCAAGGGAGTAGTTACCGCTGTGGCCACCCCCACCATCTCAACAACACTGCCCGCGCCGCGACCTTTCGCGACCGGATCGTGACCGTAGCTGGCGATCCAGATGTTTCCTGCGTTGTCGGCTGCCATCCCGGTTGGAAATGAAATCGGGGGCTTGTACGGGAGCCGGTGGCCAAAAATACCGAACGACAGAAAGCTAACAGTGTTGTCGCGGCTATTCGCGACCCATGCATCTTCGTTGCCGTCGGTGGCGAGGGCTGAGGGACCATTGCTGGCCATCTCTCCGGCATCGGAGTTACTGATGGGACTCTCATTCGTTAGATAGGCGACCTCGCCGGGGCTGCGTGGAACGAAGTCCGCCACCCAGACCAGGCCGAAGCTGTCAACGGCGACAGCCGTGGGGAAATTTAGTGCAGGGTTGGGCGTGGCCTGCGAGAATTCGCTTGGGTTACCATTGTCGAGCCGGACAAGATTTTGCTCGCTGGGGCTGGTGATCAGGATGCTGTCGTCGGCGCCAACCGCAACCCCGGTGAAGTCGGTTTGTAATAACTGGCCGAGGAACGGCGAGCCGGGAGCAGGCACGCCATCCTGATTGAGTTCGGTAACCGTGCTCGGCATCCCGACGCCGGGACCGCCACAGTTATTCCGAGAACAGTTGGCTATCCAAACATTTTGATTCAAATCGACGGCGATCCCTAAAGGATTGCTCAGACCGCCGCCAGTGAAGGTTTGCGGATGGGTCGGATCATTGGCCCGTAGCACGCTGACGCTATTATTAGCTTCGTTCGTCACCCAGACGTTATTATGCGCATCGATTGCGATATCGAAAGGCACGTCCAGTCCGCCGCCGGTTATCGTCAAAATCGTCGGGGTTTTCGACCGCGGATTCTGGATTTCGCTGACGCTGTTGCCAGTGTGATTGGCGACCCAGACATTGCCGGCGCTGTCGATCGCAATAGCCCGGGGATTTTTGATGCCATGGCCGCTGAATACGCGATATGGCGCCTTCGAGTAGTGTGGCCGGCGTGCCGATGCCGTGATCGGGAAGCCGACGACAACAATCAGCATCGCTTGCCAGGCAAAACGTACTAACCGCCTGCTGCGCGGCACTCTCGAATACCTCGTATGAGCCTCAAAGAAGCCCTAAGGATACCATTGCCGCGATTCTCGTCGCAAATCATTTTGTGACGAAATTTTGATAAATTAAACGTTCTGATTGGTTTTGATTAGTTTCAACACATCGTAGCGGACGAGTGCCTGACACCCCAATCTCGCAATCGATGCGGTTCGGCCTGAGATAGACACCCTTCAAGTAATCCGTGGATTGACGTCCGACCCGCTTTTTTCGGATAACATCCCGACTGCAGCCACACGCCCAAGCGAATGGTTGGCGAAAACGCCAGTTCATCCAGTCTTCGCCAAGTCTCGGAGCTATCGCACCGCGCCAGCCCTAACGATCGACCGCAAGAGGAGGAGCATGGAAGCCCATAGCGAAATCTGCAAGGCGATCGATTCGTACCGAGAGACGGTAGTTTCGCTAAGTCACGAGATCCACGAACATCCGGAGCCAAGGTTTCGCGAGCATTTCGCTTGCGACCTGCTTTCACGAGCGATTCGAGACCTCGGGCTCGAGGTTCAGACCAAGGTTGGCGGCCTCGAAACGTCATTTAGAACGGAATTTGGCAATCCTGGCCCAACAATCGCGATTCTCGCCGAGTACGACGCCTTGCCGAACGGTCACTCGTGCGGTCACAACCTCATCGCCGGAGCGGCGCTGGCCGCGGCAGCCGGGTTGGCCTCGATGCGCCAGCGCCTGCCCGGGCGCGTCGTTCTGATGGGTACTCCGGCCGAGGAGGGCGGTGGCGGCAAGATTATCCTGCTGAACAAAGGCGGTTTCGATGGGGTCGATGCCGCGATCATGGCGCATCCGTCAGATTGCGAATTCAGCGGTATGCCGGTGCTCGCGATGGAATATATGCGGATGACCTTCCGTGGACGTGCGGCACATGCGGCCGCCGCACCGTGGGCCGGTGCCAGCGCGTTGTCCGCGGTGTTGCAGACCTTCCAGAGCGTCGACACGGCGCGGCTGCATTTTCGCGACAACTCGCGCGTCCACGGGATCATCACAAATGGCGGCCAGGCGGCCAACATCGTGCCCGAACTTGCACAATGCGAGTTCATCGCGCGCGCGACCACCGAGCGCCACGCCTCCGAAATCGCCAACCGGATTCGCCGATGCGCCGACGCGGCCGCGATGGCGACTGGGGTCACGGTCGAGCATGAAACCATCTGCGCGTATAAGGACCTGATTACGAATCGTGCCATCGCGCAAATATATGAGCGCCATAGCGAGGCGCTGGGGACGGTCACGCGCCAGGCGCAACCGGGAACGCCGACCGGCAGCACCGACATGGGCGACATCAGCCACGCGATGCCGGCGATTCATCCGATGTTTCAGGTCTCGAAGCACGGCGAGGGCACTTGCCACGAGGACGCGTTCGTCAAGTTCTCCGATTCGCAGAACGCCTATTCGGTGATGATGCGGGTGGCAAAGGCGATGGCGCTGACTGCGCACGATCTGCTGGCGGAGCCGGCCTCGCTCGAGGCTGCCAAGGCCGAATTCGCCGCCGTGCGGAAATAGTCATTTGGAGGGAATCACGGTTCGGCTATTCGAGTCCTTCTGGCGATAGCGAAAGAATCGCGAAAGTGTGCCCGTCTGCCTGTCACGATCGTACTAAGCGGAAATAGTCTGCACATTTGGCGACGTACGGTGGTTGGCGGTCGCCCGAGCGAATGAATTCGCTAAACGATGTGAGTCGAGCAAAGAAGGGGACCCGGATCGGTTTACTGGGCTCAACGGCGGAGGAGCTAATGGACGAGAGCGGCAGCGTACAAGGTGGAAGGCGGGTCTGGAGTGCACAACTGAAGCTGCGACATCTGGCGCGCGAAATGGGGTGGTTTCTGATGACGAGTCCGCGACTCGCATCGTCAGAAGAGCGGGCAAAGGCTTTGCCCTCAGCCTTGCGGGCTGCAGCGCTGCTCGCGACGCTGGCGATCCTGGTCGCTGGCTGCGGTGGTGGGGACAGCAGCACTATGGCCGCGTCTTCTCCCACAGCTGCAAGTTCGAGCAAGAAAGCCGGACAACCCAAGGGCGAAACTGTCCGCGCCACCAGGAATGCTCAAGTGGCGGACTTTTCGTTGTCGCTTGATCCTGGGGCGAGCGCGACAATCCAGTTCGGCCCGACTACGCAGTATGGCTTCGAAACTTCAAGCTTGAGCGCTCCCGTCCGCGGAGGGCGCGTCGATTTGCTTGTTGCCGGGATGCTTGCCCACACGACCTACCATATGCGCTCGGTCGTTCAGGACGCGGACGGCTCGCAGCACATTGGTGATGATCACGCCTTTACCACCGGTGGTTTGCCGCCTGCGCGCCTGCCGCAGCTATCGGTCGCGCGGAGCGGTCTGGCAAGCCCGGTCTCGGGCATCGAATTGCTGGGTCTGGTCCCCTTCGGAAACCGCGAATTCAAGCTGATTCATTCAGTCGCGACCGATCTCGACGGAAACCTGATTTGGTACTATGACTCCCCCGGCGGAGAGTACCCTTTCCCCATCAAACTCCTGCCGAACGGACATATGCTGCTCAACCTGATTCCCAAGAATAGCAGCGGATTTAGAGGTCTGCGGGAAATTGACCTTGCCGGAAGAGTGATCCAGCAGATCTCGCTAAGCGACCTGAACAGCAAATTGGCGGCGGCCCACGTGCCGTGGCGCGCCGGTGTAATCCACCACGATTTCCTAACCCTCCCCAATGGGCATTTGATAGTACTGGTGAATTACATCAAGCCCTTTCACAATTTGCGTGGCTTTGGGCCATCGACTAGTGTTGTAGGAGACGCTCTGGTAGATCTGAATAGTCATCGGAAGGTGGTTTGGACCTGGTCATCCTTCGCTCATCTTGACGTCAACCACCATCCGCTCAACTTTCCCGACTGGACCCATTCCAACGCCGTAATCTATTCGCCGGACGACGGCGACTTGATCGTCTCTATGCGCGATGAGGATTGGGTAATGAAAATCGCGTACGAGAATGGCCTGGGCGATGGTCATATCCTTTGGAAACTCGGGCCCGGCGGCGACTTCACCCTGGTAGGAGGAACCGATCCGACCGATTGGAACTATGCGCAGCATTACCCCACGATTGTAAGCCCTAATAGCTCGGGCATATTTCAATTGGGTCTGATGGACAACGGCAACGGCCGAAAGTTTAGCGACGGTAGCGTATGCGGCACAAAGGGAGCGCCGCCGTGTTACAGCCGAGCCGTCATTTTTCAACTCGACGAAAATGCCCACACCGCGACCTTGGTCTGGCAGGATAGTCCGTTGCCATACTCGATGTGCTGCGGTAACACCGATCTTTTGAACAATGGCGACATCGAGTTCAACCTCGCGCTTAGTTCCCCGGTCGCAATGGTAGAAGAGGTTACTCAGCAAAACTCTCCGTCGCTGATATGGGAGATGACCATTGCGGGCCAACTGCCATACCGGGCATTTCGCATGCCGAGCCTGTATCCGGGTGTGCAGTGGTAAACGGCAAAATACCCTCCAGCGAGTCCAGAGGCATGGAGTAGTACGTGTAGTAATAGAAGAGACTCGAGCGCTCGTCGCCGTGGCGAGGACACATGCCAGGCTGGAGTGTTCAGGACGGGACATTCGCCGCATCGTTGCTGCCAACGCAGCACGTCAGGTGTGCCGTCATCCCTCCCGTTTGATTTGCATCACTGGGCGCACCTCGATACTTCCGAGCTTCGCCAATGGAATCTCTTTAGCGATCTCTAC
>DATEGX010000430.1:0-4169 GCA_035279875.1 Binataceae bacterium (SeqCode) | reverse complement strand
CGCGCGCCGAAGACCACGATACCCATCCGCGTGGTCGGCACCAGGCGATGGATCGCGAGCACCAGCGACCGCATTTTGTTCTTTACCACCCCGATTATCCGCTTCATCGAGCCGGTGCCGTCGATTACCAGGGCGACGTCGAGGCCGCTGCGGCGCAAGCTGCCAATAAAGCCGCCGAAGCCCGCGCCGACTCCGCGGCCATAGCCCGAACCCATTCCACCGCCGCGCCCTATCCCGATACCCCCGCCGGCCACCGACCGCACATAGTGCGTCGCCTCGCTAATCGCCTCGGTGCTGTGCTGTGCGACGATTGGGCGCTGGATCGGCATAGGTACCGACATCTCGGGCATCGGCATTTCCGGCATGTCGAGTTGCTTCAATTCCTGGGTGCCGCCCCCGCCGCCGGCCTGGAAGTTTACCGTGATCAGGTTACGGCCGGCTTCGATATGGACGCTGTAGAGGATCGCCAGCAGGACGATCACATGGAGCGCTATCGAGAGTGGCAGCGGTCCGGCCATGAACCTGAGCGCATCCCAGATCGTGCGGCGCTCGACCACCGATTCGGGCGAGTCCTCGCTATCGGCGCGCTCACGACGGCGTGCCCATGCGAACCGGTACAGCAAGAAAGCCAGCGCCGTGATCGACACGATGATCGCCGCGGCTATCGCGACGAGCATTGTCCCAAGCTCTTTCCCTAGTCCCCAGTTCAATTCAGTACATTTCCCAAAGATTCGCTATTCATTCGCCGATTCAGCCCGCAGCCGTCCGCTCATCTACTCGTTGGACGGAGCCACCGGCTCCGCGCCGGGCTCGATCGGTTCGGGCATCGGCGCCGCGGACGGCGGCGCTGGCATTTGCGCGGATTCTCCGCCGCCCGAACCGCCGCCTGACACAGCCAGTGCGATCTGGTCCGCGCCCGCGGTTTTGGCGATGTCGAGGATCCGCACCATATCCCCCAGGATGACACTCGGGTCGCCGTCGAAAACCACCGTTTTATCCGTCGATTGGCTGAGCGCGTCATGCACCGCGGGCCTTAGCTCGCCCTCCGAGACGTGGTGCCCGTTGACGAAAATCTGGTGATCAGAGGTGTAGGTAACGGTCACACCCTTGGGCTGCTGATGCTGGGTCGGCGCCTCGAGCCGGGGTAAATCGACGTGCGCCGCGGACTCGATTGTCACAGCCGTCGCGACCATGAAGATAATCAGCAGAACCAGGAAGATATCGGTCAGCGGAGTGATATTGATCGTGGCGAAAATGCCGCCCTGATCACCGCCTGTCTGAATCGCCATAAGCGAAAAATCCTGCCGTAGCCGTCCGTTATGGGAATTGGGCCGCGAGCCTCAGCCGGCGGAAGGGCCAACCTCGCCGGGCGCCATGCGCTTGGCCGCGATAGCGATCTGATCGGCGCCCGCGGCCTTGGCGATATCGAGGATACGCACCATATCGCCGAGCAGGACCGTGCGATCGCCCTGGAAAATCACGACCTTGGCGTCAACCCGCGAGAGCGCGTCGTGAAGTTCAGGCTCGAATTCGCGTTCCGGCACGTCCTTCGAATTGACGAACAATTCGTGATTGGCGGTGTAAGTAACGATTACGCCCTTGTTTTCAGGGGTGGTATTGGCCGCCGTTGGCAGATTGACGTGGGTGACCGATTCCACCGCCACGGACGCCGTGACCATGAAGATTATCAGCAGAACCAGGAAAATATCGGTCAGCGGGGTGATGTTGATCTCCCAGAACATCCCGCCTTCGCCGCGCGGCGCGCTAATGGCCATTGTTTCTCCTGCCGGTCTCGGCCGCGTCGATCAGGCGTGCAGCGCAGATATGAATCGTCGCGTTGATGCGCTCAACCCGCTGAGAGAAATAATTGTAGAAGATAACCGCGATAATCGCGACGATCAGACCGAGCGCGGTCGAGATCAGCGCCTCCGAAATGCCCGCCGCGACCACTGAAAATCCGCCGGTACCCATTACCGCCATCGACTGAAACGCGACCAGGATACCCACCACCGTGCCGAACAGTCCGATAAAAGGCGCCGACGCCCCAGACGTTGCGAGCACCCAGATAAGCCCGCGAAGCTGGAGCAATTCAGCGAAGCGCCGCTCCTCGTCGATTTCCTCCAGACGATTGCGGGGAGCCGATTCGGCCTCGGCGATGACCTCGTGGAGCACCCGCTCGCTTGGCCCGCGGCGCTTCGGCACCATCGCTAGCGCCTCGCTAAACTTACCTTCGCGCAACAGCGCGATCATCCGATCTGCGAGCCGCGTCGCCCGTCCCCCGACGCCCCAAAGCGCCCAAATTCGCTCGAATATTATGGTGACGCAGATGACCGAGATGGCCAGCAGGGGATAGGTCGCGTACCACCCCTTCATGAACATCGCCAGAAGACTGAACTGATCCTGCATTCGCCTCGAACCCCGAAAATGAGATGAAATTCAGCGGAATTCTACGAAATATCCGCCTGAAGTAGGCTAAGTGTGTCGAAATGCCGGTGGTTGTCAAGCCGCGATTTATCGACGCGGATTTCGTGCGAAAGTAGCTTCCAACATACCCGAAGGCTGGAGCAAGCGCTGCGCGCCGGTCGCGTCCGCCGCGCTGGTGTGATCGCTTTACGTCAGTGAATTGCCGCTATGCATCGTGATCGAATGCTTTAGTCAATTGCCGGGCTGTTCCTGTGATTGTATCGAGTTTAATTTCGCTTTCCCGGTTTCAGGAAACAGGCGTCGCGGTAAGCCGGATCTGACTGAAGCTCGCCAAAGTTGTTCGCCATTTCGCTTAAGCCTGATTGGTTCGTCCAAGTCTCTCCGAAGCCTCTCGACGGTTGGCACGTCAATCGCAGATTCCCTGGAAGTTTGTCTTGCGGTCATAGTGTATGTTACCAGTGGTCATGTCTCCTTCCGCGTTCTGGCGGACTCAAACTCACTTCAGATCACTCAAAAGGGTATTCTTTAAGTCTGCGAAAACTGGACTGCGTACCCCAATTAACGGAGAGGTTAGCATGACGATGAAAGGTGTTAGTTTTCGGTACTGCGCCCTCAAACTATCGATGTTGGGCAACGGCTTCACGGCGGTCCGGGCGGTTTTGGTTGGAGCACTTGCCGTTGTCCTGGCCCTGTTCGCTTACAATCCGCCGGCTTGGGCCGGGACGCCGCTGCTCCCGGTCCCGATCTCCACGGTGCCGTCCAACGGCGACGTGAATCCCTACGGGGTTTTGTTCATCCCGGGACATATGGGTGGATCTCTGAAGCCGGGAGACATCCTGGTTTCGAACTTCAATGACGCCGCCAACGTAATGGGCACCGGTACAACGATTGTCGATATTCGCAAGGGCGCACAGTTGGCGACGCCGTTTTACACCGCGGCGGGAACCGCCGACGGCCTCGATCTGGCGCTGGGCCAACTCGATAATTTCATCGTCGTCGGTAACGTTCCCGTCACCGGCGGCACTGCCGGAGCGGGGGCGCTGACGGTGTTGAACAGCAGCGGTGGCGTGGTCACCAGCCTGACCGACCCGAGTGGCCATTTCATCGATGGCCCATGGGGTCTCGCGATTGTTTCGCACGGCAAGAATGTCACGCTGTACGTGTCGAATCTGCTCAATGCTTCGGTATGGCGTCTGGCGGGAACGGTCAGCAAGAGCGGTGTAGTGCTGACTTCGGAGACCCAGATCGGCGGCGGCTACCTGAACAGTGTCGGCTTTCCGGCCGCGGCGAACGGTCCGGCTGGTCTCGCCTACGACAGCAAGCACGATGTCCTCTACGTCGCCTCGGAGGTCGACGAGGCAATCTTCGCAATTTCGGGCGCCAGCAAGCTCGGGACTACGACTACGCCCGGTACCGTGGTTTATTCGGATGCGACCCATCTGCACGGACCGACGGGCCTGATACAGCTTGGCAACGGTGACTTGCTGACTGCCAACGACGACGGTCTGAACACGGTTGCGACCTCACCCAGTGAACTGACCGAATTCACCCCGATGGCGCCGACCGGCACCTTTGTTACTCAGTACTCAGTCGACCCGGCCAACGGTGGTGCTTTTGGTCTCGCTCTACTGAGAAACAAGACTGACGATCTGCTCGCATATGTTGACGACAACGCCGCCACGCTGAGCATTTTGTCGCTGTTCTTTAAGTAAATAGAGGATCGCGGCAAGCCGCCGGGCCATCCC
>DATEGX010000429.1:0-4372 GCA_035279875.1 Binataceae bacterium (SeqCode) | reverse complement strand
GTGCGCCTCGGCTCGGCGAGCCTCGCGGCCGGCGACCTCTTTGGTTCGAGCCTCACCAACATGGCGATCCTCGCGATCATCACGCTGGTTTTCTCAGCCCCGGACCCAGACCGCGGGCAGGGGTCGCAGAGCGCCTACAGTGCCAGGCTGGCAATACTCCTGACCCTGATGGGCACCTGGTTCACGCGGATTCATGTCGGCGCGGGCTGGATGCATTTGCGCCCTGAGTCGCTGCTGATTGTCGCGGTATGGCTGGCCGGCACGAGGATCATGTACCGGCGGGAGCACGCCATTTCCACCGGCGACCTGGCGACAGTGCCCGCCACCCCGAAGCGCGGATGGCCGCTCGGGCGTTCGATCGTGGTATTCGCACTCGGCTCGGCGATGATCTTCCTCGTCGCGCCATGGTTTGCCAATTTCGCGCAGGAATTCGCCGCGCGAAGCGGTCTCGGCGATTCGTTCGTCGGCATCTGGCTGCTTGGCCTTTCCACCGCGCTACCGGAATTGGTTACGTCGCTCACCGCCTGCCGGCTGGGCGATTTTGATCTCGCGGTGGCGAACCTTTACGGCTCTTGCGCCTTCAACATGGTGGTGTTTTTCGCGATGGACCTGGCCTCCCCGGTCTCTGTTTTTTCGCGCCTTGACCCGGTTCTGACGGTTTCAGGATCTCTTGCGGTCCTGCTGATGCTGCTGGGTTTGGCCGCCATCTCGTATCGGCGGCGTGTCTACGTCCTGCGCGACCTCGGCGGTGGAATCCTGCTGGCCTCGTATGGCGCGGCGATCTGGGCCGTCTACGCGCTGCGATAAAGCGCAGTTTGCTCTCGCGCGACGACCAAACGGTTACATTCCGCTCTTGCGCCTGCTATTCGTAGCCCTCGCCAAATTCGCGGATTTCGACGTGGAGGACCGGATTGATGACCAAAAAGCGAGTCGCGCTGGCGGGATTGATGGCGCTCGTCGCGATGAGCGCGAGCCCGGCAGGATCGTTGGCTAGGGTGGTCGATTGTCCGGTGAATATTCGCGTCAAGGCTGACAATCCGCCCGCCCCCTGGAAATCGCCGGAGTACAACAACTTTACGCTGCTCAACTTCGATCATGCGTCGATGAGCTGCGCGGCTGGCACCTGCTCAATCAGTTGCGCGTACACGATGTACGCGAGCTGCGGGCAGGGTGCGACCGTCAACAGCTTCACCTTCCTGGTCGACCACGTGCAGCCCGGCGAATGCCAGTACAGCCGCAACCGGCGAGGTTTTGACTGCAAATAGCCTCTTGCAACAACGCGACGGCTGGATCGAATCCATGTCAATGCGCTAAATCAACAGGAAACGGCTTGGCGCGGGGCGGAAATCGAGGCCGCACCTGCCGCTCAACCGCCGCCGAGGAGGAATTCTTATGCACGTAGGCTACGGAGTGGCTTTTCAGAACCCCAACAACAAACTTTCGGATGCCGAGGTCTATCTCAACGAGGTGCGGCTCGCCGAGATGGCCGAGCCGCTGGGCTTCGACTCAGTCTGGTCGGTCGAACATCATTTCGACGATTACACGATGTGCCCCGACGTGCTGCAGTTTCTCACCTATATGGCGGGCCGGACCAAGCGCGCCAAGCTCGGCTCGATGGTCGTGGTGGTACCGTGGCACGATCCGATTCGCGTGGCCGAGCAGATTTCCGTGCTCGACCATCTGTCGAATGGCCGCTTCATCCTCGGCCTCGGCCGTGGCCTCGCGCGCATCGAATACGAGGGTTTTCGCCTGGATCAGAACGAGGGCCGCGCGCTGTTCGTCGAGTACACCGAGTTGATCCTCAATGCGCTCGAGAAGGGTTACATGGAAGGCGGGCGCCGGCTCAACCAGCCTCGGCGCGAGATTCGTCCATTCCCTGCGCGCTCGTTCCGCGGACGCACCTATGCCGCGGCAGTCTCGCCCGAGTCGATGCCGATCATGGCAAAGCTTGGTGTAGGGGTGCTGGTCATCCCGCAAAAACCGTGGGAGGCAGTCAAGAAGGATTTCGAGGTCTACCACAAGGTATGGCGCGAAACGAACGGCAGCGAGCCGCCCAAGCCGCTCTCCGGCGGGTTCTTTTTCGTCGATAAGGACCGCGCCCGGGCCGAAGAACTCGGCATGAAGTACATCACGGACTACTACCACACCGCGATGAAGCACTACGAAATGACCTCGGAACGTTTCGGCCAGCATAAGAGCTACGAGTTCTACAGCGGCATCAGCAAGTATATATCGCGTCACGGGCTCGATGGTGCCGCGCGCGACTTCGCCTCTCTGATGCCTTACGGGACGCCTGACCAGGTGCTCGAGAAGCTGCGCTTCATGAAGGAGACCATCGATATGAATGGCGTAATGGCGAACGTCAGCTACGCCGGGATGCCGTTCGACGAGGCTGAACGCAACCTCAAATGTTTCGCCGAATACGTGATGCCCGAACTCAAAAAATGGAAGGCGGAGCCACTGACCGAAGGCGCCGAGTTGCCGCTGGCGAAGGCCGCCCACGCTGCCTGACATACACGCTGGCGGATGATCGAGAGGGGCGGCCCTTAAGGCCGCCCCTTCTATTTCCTGTGACTTAGAACCCGGTCCACCATCAAGGTTGCCGCGCCGAGATATCCGGCCGGATCGCACAGACGCTCGAGCGCCGCACGATCCAGATGGGCGGTGATCTCGCGATTCTCCGCGAGCAATTCGAACAGCGGTCGTTTGCGTTCCAATGCTGCCTCGCATAGCTCCGCGATCAATTCATGCGCGCGGCCTCGTCCGATCATCGGCGCCAGAGCCATCGCAACCCCCTCCGCCAGGATCAGTCCGTTGGTCAAATCCAGATTCTCGCGCATCTTTGCCGCATCGACCCGCAACCTGGCCAGCATGGTGCGCGAGTGCGCCATCGCGCCAGAGCTCAGCAGGAAGATTTCCGGCAGCGCGACCCATTCGATTTCCCACGGTCCAGTACCGCGCTCGTGATCCTCGACCATCGCCTCGAGCATCGCGGCGGCCTGCTGCCTGACCATCGCGGTGCATGCGAGAATATAGTTGCAGGCAACCGGATTGCGCTTCTGCGGCATCGTGCTGCTCGAACCGCGCCCGCTCTCGAAGGGCTCGAACACTTCGCCGACCTCGGTCTGCATCAGCAGCTTGATATCGGTCGCGATCTTCCCCAACGTTCCAGTCACGAGGCCGAGGAAGCAAGCCACCTCGGCAAAGCGGTCGCGATGGCTATGCCAGGTGATTTCCGGCTCTCGCAGTCCGAGTTCCCGCATCAGCCCGGCGCGTACCTCGAGCCCGTCACTACCCAGAGCGGCGAGCGTTCCGGCCGCGCCGCCGAATTGCCCGACCAGCACCCGCGGCCTTAACTCTTCGAGGCGCGCCAGATGGCGCCGGACGGCGTCGAGCGCCTCCGCCATCTTGAAGCCGAAAGTAATCGGCGTCGCATGCTGCAATTTGGTCCGCCCGGCCATCGGCGTGTCGCGATAGCGCCGCGCGAGGTCGCTCAGCGTATCGCCGATCGCGCGGAGGTCGCTTTCCACCAACACCAGCGCTGAGCGGATCTGCAATACGGCCGCGCTGTCGGTCACGTCCTGGGTCGTTGCACCCCAATGGCAATACTGACCATGGCCGCCAGCGCATCGCGCGCGCAATTGCTCGACCACCGGCATGACCGTCGAACCGAGCTCCAGGGTGCGCTGCCGGAGACGATCAAAATCCATCTCGGCCACGATGGCGTGCCGCGCGATTTCAGCGGCGGCCTCGGCGGGGATAATTCCCAGACGTGCTTCGACTCGTGCCAGCGCAGCTTCGACTTCGAGATAGCACCGCAGACGATTCGCGTCGGAGAAAACCTCGCGCATCGCGGGCGTACTGAAAAGATCGCCGAGAACAATCGAATCAATCGCGGTTGAGGGCATCGTGCTTTCTCAATGGCGACTCCGCCCGCCGCACCCGGATGCTCGGGTCCAAACGCGTCCGCCTCTCAACTTATAGCCGTTCGTCAACCTTCATTTACGGGTCCGAGCGAATCGACCGTGATTTGACGGCTCCTGAACTTCCACTCTCCGCCGACCTTGGCGTATTCGTCGTTGTACCATCCCGACATGAGGCACTTCTTGCCATCGCGTATCAGCCGGACTTCCACGTAACAGGTCCCCTTCGCGCGGTCCGGGCCGACCAGCTCGATTACATGGTTATGAATGAAGGGCCGCGGTTTCATCGTGTCGAGACCCTGACCGATCATTTTGCGCAATTCGTCGCGGCCGTGCGCGCGCGGCAGCGTCGGGTCGTTGGTCGACATCGCGCCGTCATCGGTGAAGAGGTTCACGTAGCCGTCCAGATCCTTTTGCCAGACGCAGTGGCAGTAGCGAAGCGGCAGATT
>DATEGX010000428.1:0-3854 GCA_035279875.1 Binataceae bacterium (SeqCode) | reverse complement strand
AGAACTGAACCGGGTCGGCGCACCTCAGCTCGTCAATGCGCAAGGGATCGGCCTGGTCGGTCCGACGCTGATGCATTGGGGTACCGAAGAGCAGCGGGAGCGCTACCTGCCCAAGATGCTCGCGGCCGACGAAATCTGGTGTCAGGGCTACTCGGAGCCCGGTTCGGGCTCGGATCTGGCCTCCCTGCAGACACGCGCGGTTGAAGACGGCGACTACTTCGTGGTCAACGGGCAGAAAGTGTGGACCTCGGATGCGCATCACGCCGACATGTGTTTTCTCCTGGTACGGACCGACCCCGATGCCCCCAAGCACAAGGGCATTACCTACCTGCTGGTCGACATGCACAGCCCGGGTGTTACAGTCCGTCCGCTGGTGCAAATGACCGGCGACCGCGGCTTCAACGAGATGTTCTTCGAGGATGTGCGGGTACCAAAGAAGAACATCGTCGGCGACAAGAATAACGGCTGGCTGGTCGCGCTGACGTCGCTTATGTTCGAGCGTCGCGCACGCGACATGACGCCGATCGTCCGCGAGCTTGCCGCCCTCGCTCGCCTGGTGCCACGGGACGGCGCCAGCGCATGGGACGATAGCCGCGTCCGCCAGCATATCGCGGAGTTCGCATGCGAAGCTTCGGGCATTAGCTATCTTGGGCTGCGACAGCTTACACGCCAGCTCAAGGGTCTGCCGCCGGGCCCCGAGAGTTCCATCCAGAAGCTCGCTTATAGCGAGCTCAACCTGCGAATTCAGAAGTTCGCAATGGAACTGCTCGGGCCATACAGCCAGATCACTTACAAGGCTCCGATGGCGCTTGACGACGGCAAATGGTCTTACCGGATGCTGGCTACGCGCGGAATGATAATCGGCGCGGGCACCAGCGAGATCCAGCGCAACGTTATCGGCGAGCGGGTCTTGGGCCTGCCCAAAGGTTAGGACCGTAAGTCAGCAGTTCGCTGCTCCGCACTCTTGGATGTACAAACGGAGTCGCACTCCGTTCAAATCTTCCGCGCAAACCTGATAGCCTTTGCCGAATGCATGGCCATCCTGAATTCGACCTCTTCGAGGCAATTTACACTACCCGCGCGATGCGCCGTCTGAAGCCGGACCCGGTGCCGCGCGAAGTCATCATGAAGGTGATCGAGGCGGCCACTCTTAGCCCTTCGAACAGCAACCGCCAGCCTTGGATTTTCCTGGTTGTGACCGACCCCGACATCAGGCGCTTTGTTGCGGAGCGTTACAAACAAGCCTGGGATACCCATTACTTCACGCCTGAGAAGCGGCAGTTCCTGGAGACGCGGCCCGCGGCGCCCGAGGCACGCGATCTCAGGTCAGCCAACTATCTCGCAAATCATATTGGTGAAGCGCCCGCGCTGATTTTCGCTTGCGTCAAGCGTTATACGGATCCGCTCCGTAAGGGCCGGCCGATGCTCGGTTCGATCTACCCCGCGGTCCAGAATCTCTGCCTCGCGGCGCGCGCCTACGGATTGGGGACCGCGATCACAGGGCTTCACAAAGATTTTGAGGTTGAGATCAATCAGCGCCTGGGTGTCCCGGTTACCCACGAGAACGAGGTGCTGATACCGATCGGCTACCCTAAGGGACGCTGGGGCCGTCCGGTCCGCAAACCGGCCGCCGAGGTCACCTTCTTCGATAATTGGGGTCAACGCCAATAACGTTTCTTCCGCATGGAGTCATATGTACGAGCTTGAGGACTTGCTGCGCGAACTGCGCGAAGCGCTTCGTAAGGACGATTTTGGAGCCATGCAGGAATCGGTGCGCCGCGCGGTTGGGGCGAAACCCCTAACCGCGGAAATTGGCGCCTCACGGCTCCTGCATAGCGAACCTGGCTTGACGGTACTCCATACCGCGGTGAACGCTGGCTTCGAGTCGCCTCCGCATGATCATCGCACGTGGGCGGTAATCGGCGTCTACGACGGCCAGGAAGACAACGCGTTCTACCGTCTCATCGGGGATAGCCGCGTAATCGAAGAGTGTGGGGGGCGGAGTCTTTGCGCCAAGGACGTCATGATGCTGGGTCCAAATGCGATCCACAAAATCGCCAACCCGCGCGAAAGCAAGCTCATCGCTCTGCACGTCTATGGGCAAAACATCTTCGAGATTGAACGCAGCGCGTGGGCCCCTGCGACCGGACTCGAACGGCCATTCAACCTCAGGCTCGACGCGCGCGGTGTCGTCCGTTCCTGAGCGGGTAGCCGATCGCGCGAAAACGTCTCATCTGTAGCGTCGGTTGCGTTGAACCCGCTCGCCGCTGTTCAAGCGGCAGTGCCTGAAGTTGCCGCCGGCGGTGTCCATCATCAAGGCCTGCCTGGCCAGGTGCTTGACGACGCGGCGCCCGGCGAAAATAGTAGGACGTGCCAGGTTACGAAACTACTCGAATCGAGGCTTAACTAAATGGCGCGACTTGTTGAGAACATTCAGGCTTTGAAATATCCGGGAGCGGTCGACGCGGACGGCCATATCCTCGAAGACAGCAAGCTGTGGGAGAACAATTGCGAGGCGAAGTACAAGGCCAACGCACTGCGCGTCAAGGAGGACGAAGACGGCCTGGAGTATCTTGAAATCGCCGGCAAACCCTCGAGGGTTTCTCGCAAGGGGACCTTCAGTAACGTTGCCGCGATGGGCGAGGTCACCCGCGAGAAAGGCTCATTCGATCCCAAGCGCAAATACGGCCAGGACGTACCCCTAGGCGCAGTCGACGCGAAGGAGCGTGTCCAGCGGCTGGACAAGGAGAATTTGCGCGCCGCGATCATCTATCCCAGTCTCGACCTCACATGGGAAACCGAATGCGAGGACGTGGACTACGCGCAAGCCATGACCCGCGCATACAATCGCTGGATCGTCGACTGGTGCTCCGAGAGCCGCGGACGGCTGATCCCGGTCGCGCATCTATCGCTGGGTGATCCTGCCGCCGCTGCCGCCGAGCTGGAGCGTTCCGTCAAGGCGGGATGCAAGGGTGGTTGGGTCGTGCAATTCACGATGACCCGGAAGCCGCACGCCCATCCCGATCACGACGTGCTGTTCGCCAAGGCCCAGGAACTCGACGTTCCGATCGGAATCCACGTTTCGCTCGAGCCACCGTGGGCGCTGCCGGGGCGCTATGATCAACAATACGTGCGAAAGCAGCCTTTTTTCCTCAACGTGACCGCTTCCGACGCAATCCGCCATGCACTCACCAGTTTCATGCAGTACGGCACCTTCGAGAAGTTTCCGCGCCTCAAGGTAGTTATCCTCGAAGTTGGCGCTGGATGGATCGGCTACTGGCTTGATCGAATGGACGCGGTTTACGACAGCGTGATGGGCCGCACGGTGCCGCTCAAGGAAAAACCCAGTTTTTACTTCCGCCGTAACGTCTGGATCTCGGCGGACCCTGACGAACATTCGCTGCCCGCAATGATGCAGCTATGCGGCGAAGACCGCTTTTTCTGGGCGTCGGATTTTCCCCATCCGGACCATACCGGAAACTATATCGAAGAGCTCGAGGAATGCGCAGAAAAGCTCTCGCCGTCCGGCCGTCAGAAGCTGCTCGGCGAAAACGTGCTCGCCGCGTATAACTGCCGCATCTGAAAAAGTAACCGTGTAGGCGTGAAAAAACGCCCGTGAGCGCTTGGGCGTTCGCGGGCGTTTTTATTATTGACCCAGGCGCGCGGCTAGTTGACCGTCCAGACGTCACCGCGATTGAGCAGCGCCTGAAGATCTCCAGGCCCCTGCTTGGCTTTCGCCTCGTCTAGCTGCTGGTTCATAGCCGCGTCGTAGGTCGGACGCGAAGTCGCGTAGAAGACCCCGATCGGCGTCGGCAGAGGCGGTTCGAAATTCGCCAGCATGAAGGCCAATGAAA
>DATEGX010000427.1:0-5808 GCA_035279875.1 Binataceae bacterium (SeqCode) | reverse complement strand
CGATCGCTTCCATGAAGCGTTTGCGGCGTCCGGCAAACATCTCGGCCTTGCCGTTAAGACTCACGTGTATAGCCGTCCTCGGGTGATCGGCTCCTGGCGCCGTCGGATCCATTATGCGAGCCCGAGAGCCAACAAGCGAGTCTCGAAGTCAGAGCCGGGCGGCGTTCGTTCGGCCCAGCCGAAGTCCAAATCAGGGCTTATGCAGCGATTTTCAGCTCATCAGTCGCAAGTTAACGTGGACGCCGCATGGTTGTGACTGCGCCGTCCTCCGAGCCAACCAGGACTATATCGGCAATCCCGACGAAGAGCCCGGTGCCGACCACTCCGGGAATCGCCAGCAGGTCGCATTCGAGGCGTGCCGGACTTCTAATCGCGGTTACCCGGCAATCGATGACCACGTTACCGTTGTCGCTGACGAATTCCTGACCGTTGCCGCCGAGACGGATTTGCGGCTTGAGGCCGAGCCGGGAAACCTCCCGCAGGACAGGGTTAATCGCGAATGGCACCACTTCGACCGGGAGAATTCCTCGTTCGCCGAGCCGTTTGACACGCTTTTCGCTGCCCACGAGGAAGATTCGCCGGCGCGACGCGACCGCCACTACCTTCTCGCGCACCATCGCCCCGCCGCGACCCTTGACCATGTTCAGGCGCGCGTCGACTTCGTCGGCGCCGTCGAAATCCGCATCGAGCCGACTCACCTGGTTAAAATCGGCCAGTTCGATTCCCAGCGAATGAGCCAACTCCGAGCTGGCCTTGGAGGTCGGCACGCCGCGAATCTTGAGCCCTGCGGCCGCCAGCGCCCGGATAAAGGCGCTCGCCGCCCGTCCGGTACCCAGTCCAAGGGTTTGCCCGGGTTTGACGTAGCGCAGGGCGTACCGCGCGAGATGGTCGAGCGGGTTTGAGATGGTTTCTTTCAGCGGCGGCAAGTCAGGAGCCGAAGGAGTGCTGGACACCGCAGTCTCGGATCAGCTCTTGCCGTTGCGCAGCAGGTTCATGAATTCCTGCCGGGTTTCCTGATGCGTGCGAAAACGCCCGAGCATCGCCGAGGTGGTTACGTACGAATTCTGCTTCTCGACCCCGCGCATCCGCATGCAAAGGTGTTCGGCTTCCAGCACCACCGCCACGCCGAGTGGCTTGATTTCGTCCATGATAGTTTGCGCGATTTGGGTGGTCAGCCGCTCCTGCACCTGCAGGCGCCGGGCGAAAATCTCGACCAATCGGGCGATTTTCGACAAACCAACGATATGGCGATTGGGCAGGTAAGCGACGTGGGCCTTGCCGATGAAGGGCAGCAGATGGTGCTCGCAGAGTGAATAAAAATCCACGTCGCGGCACAGGATCATCTCCTGATAGTCCTCTTCGGTAAACAGCGCCCCGTTTATCGCCTGCTTGGGGTCCTGATTGTAGCCCCGCGTGAGGAATTCGTAGGCTTTGACGACGCGGGTGGGCGTGCGCGCGAGTCCCTCACGCGCCGGGTCTTCGCCGATATAGCGCAGGATTCCGCGCACCGACTCCTCCGCGATATTGCGCCCTTCGACCGTGTCCGAGACCTTGTCAGGTGCGCTTTCCAGTGGCATGCCGGCTCCATTCGAGTGCGAGTTCGATGGCAAGTGACGGTCCTCCGCCGCTCATGATATTAAAGCCTGCCACGTCGGGGGCCAAGGCGTCCATCAGGGCGAGATTGCGATCGATCGACATCCGGCGAGCCGCGTCCTCGCTGAGGCCGGCGTAACTCTCGAAATGATGAGCCGCCCTGCTCAAATCCTTAATGTTTTGCTTGAGATAATCGGCCATCGACTCGCGCTTGACGGGCAGGATTCCAATAACCACGCGCAGACCATACCGGTCAGCCTGCTCGGCGAAAGCCAGCGCGGCCGCTCGCTCGAAGACCGGCTGGGTGATTACAAAACGGGCACCGGCCTCGGCCTTACGTCTGAGCAGGTCGAATTCGCGGTCTATCAGCTTGCGGTTGGGATTGCCGACCACCCCCGGTAGTAATTGAGGCAGGGTCTTGAGCAGCCGCTTGCCTTCGCCCGTATCGCCGCGATTTAGATCCGTGATGATCCCAAGCAGGCCGAAAGTATCAACGTCATGTACCGGACGGGCGCCCGCGCTTCCATCCGGGGGCAGTTTGTCGCCTTGTAGCGCTACTACTGCATCGATTCCCAATCCACCGGCGCCGATCAGGTCGGCCTTGAGGGCGAAGCGATTGCGATCGCGGCAGGAGACGTTGAGTGCAACCGGCATTTCCAGCCGCGCCTTGATCATCGAGCCGAAGACCAACCCCGACATCTTGATCTTGCCCAACGCATTATCGGCAAGGTTGATTGCGTCGACACGACCCCTTAGCGCCCCCAGCTTGGTCAGCAGGGATTCAACCGCGATTCCCCGGGGTGGGGCAACCTCGAGCCATATCGCGGGGGATCGGCTCTCCAAACGTGCCAAAACGGAACTCAACGCCAAGCCTCACATCTCAATTCGCCAAGGGATGGATTTGCGGGCAAATGCGACATTCGGGGCGTAGAAAAAACGAAAAGAGATTAACGGCGGGAATGCGGGCATTGCCCGTACTAATGATCTTCGAGCCGAAAAGCCGCTTACGCCTTCAGCCGCTCGTTGGCCTTCACCTTCTGGTACTTACGGTAGTCATAGCCGGTTGCCATCGCCATCAGCAGGGCTTCCATGCCGCCCTCGCGCTCGCGGCGGAGCACCCGTAATCGGTCGAAAAACTCACGAAAATCCTTGTCGATTCGTTGATTTCCGTTGAGCGGCTTGAGGAAGAAGTCGTGCAGGCGGGTAACGGTAAAGCGTAGCGACGAATAACGCAGTTCGTTAGGGAACGCGTCCCATTCGGCCAGCGACAGCGTCCGCACCGATTCGTAGCCATGCAGCAGGTAGCGGAAGCGGTCGAGCGAGTAGCCGCCGTCGATAAAGCACAGCGCATTGACCGCGGTCGCGATATCGAAGATGAACTTGCCCCGGCAGGCAGCCTCGAAATCGAGCATCGCCGTGAGCTTTTCTCCGCGGAAAAGCAGGTTATCGGCAAACAGGTCGCCGTGGATGATACCCTTGGGCAATTTGCCCTCGAGGTAGCGCGTCAGGTACTCGATTTCGTCCTCGAGAGTGCGGGTTACCTTGCGGAAATAGTTAGGCAGGCGCCCGCGCACGCCGAGATAAAGGTCCGCGATCCGTTCGAAGCTGAAGCGGTTGTCAATGCCCTTTTTGTAGCCCTTGCCGATAACGTGAAGCTCGCCGAGCGCCCGCCCGATGGTCTCCAGTTGGCTCGGCCGAAGGCGCATTTCCGGCACCACCCGTCCGTCGACATAGCGGAATATCGAGACGCACTTGCTATCGAAATCGCGATAAAAGCGCCCCATCCGATCCTGCATCGGATGCGGACACGGGAACGAATGCTTCCGCAGGAAGGCCAACAGGTCGATTTCGCGCTTTACTTCGCTCTCGCTCTTGACCTCGTCGATCCGGAGCAAGAAACGGCCCTTGGCGGTCTCGACCAGGTAATTCGAATTGACTGAGCCTTCGGGGATTGCCGCCAGACTACCGATTCGCCCGAAATTGTAATCTTCAGCGAGCTCGTCGATTAGCGTTTTATTGAGCTCGGTATAAGCGGCCATGAAGTCGAAGCTACGGGTTGATTGCCCGCCGCCAGCATAGAGCGGGATTTCCATTCCGTCAACTATTTGTGCTCGTTCCGGGCCTTGCGGGAGATTTCGCGCCCTATCTCCGACACATTCAGTCGCGCCGAAGCGGTCGGCGCACGGGTATCACGAACCGGCGGGACCGCCGATCCGCCCTTGCAGTTGCGCGACGGTTAGTGGTAGCTGAAAAAAGCGCTGGCCCCCGGCGGGCCGCGCAGGCACTCCATCCGGGGCACGGAGGAAAAGCAAGTTGGACTTCGGGTTTTCAGAAGAGCAAGAGATGCTGCGCGACGCGGCCAAGCGTTTCCTGGCCGATAATTGTTCGACCAAGTTCGTGCGTCAAATGATGGCTCACGAGACCGCGCATGACGCAGGCTTTTGGCAAAAGCTGGTGGGTCAGGGCTGGCCGGGACTGCTGATTCCCGAACAATACGGTGGCGCCAACGGCACCTTCCTCGACATGACCGTGGTGATCGAGGAGATGGGCAAAGCCTTGATTCCGGGCCCCTTTTTCGCGGCTGCGCTGATGGGTGCGCCGGCCTTTATCGAGGGCGGCTCCGATGCGCTCAAGAAGGAGTTTCTGCCCAAAATCGCCGAGGGCAAGTTCATTGCCACGCTCGCCCTGGCCGAGGCGGCGGGCCGTTTCGACGCCGGCGGCGTGGAACTAAAGGCGACGAAAAAAGGCTCGGGCTATACCCTCAGCGGCGAGAAGTTCTTCGTTCCCGACGCCCATGTGGCTGACGCGATTATCGTCGCCGCACGGACCAGCGGGACCGGTGAGAACGGCATCACGCTGCTCTGCGTTCCGGCCAAGGAAAAGGGCATCACCGTCACCCAACTCAAGACCGTCGATATGACGCGCCGGATGTGCCACATCAAATTCGATAATGTTCAGGCCGATACCGTGCTGGGAGCGCCCGACAACGGAGCGAAGGTGCTGCGCCGGGTGCTCGACGTGTCGACTGCCGGGCTCTCGACCGAAATGGTTGGCACGGCGCAGAAGGCTCTCGACATCGCGGTCGAATATGCCAAGACCCGGGTCCAATTCGGCAAGCCGATAGGTTCGTTCCAGGCGGTCAAGCACAAGTGTGTCGATATGATGGTCGCGGTCGAGAATTCCCGCTCGCTGACCTACTACGCCTGCTGGACGGTCGACGAGCGGGTGGCCGAAGCGGCGACCGCCGTTCCGATGGCCAAAGCGTATGCCTCCGACATGGCCAAAAACGTGACCTCGGAGGCAATCCAGGTGCACGGCGGCATCGGCTTTACCTGGGAGCACGACATGCATCTGTACCATCGGCGCGCGCTGGCCGGCGAGGCGAACCTGGGCAACGCTCCGGTGCATCGCGAGGTCGTGGCGAAGTCGCTAATCGCGTAAAACGCCCATTTATGAATCGTGTGGAGCGGCGCGGTCGAACCGATCGCGCCGCTTTTTATGTCCGCTAGAGGGAGGCATGGCGATGCGATTCGACGGAAAATTTGGCCTGGTAACGGGTGCGGGGTCGGGAATCGGCCGGGCGACCGCGATCGGCTTCGCCGCGCGCGGGGGCAAGGTGGCGGTGGTCGATATCAATGGCGCCAACGCCGAGAAAGTCACGGCTGAAATCAAGGCCGCGGGCGGCAAGGCGATCGCCATCGTCGCCGATGTGGCGCAGCCGGCCGACATCGACATGATGATCTCGCGGGCGGTCGAGAGCTTCGGCCGGCTCGATTTCGTGCATAACAACGCCTTCGGTTTTCCCACCGCGTTGCGCAACGCGTCAGCGGCCGCGGCGCTGGCGGACTCGAGCGATGAGGTCTGGGCCCATACCATCGAAGTCGGCCTCACTGCCGTTTACCGGACCACCCGCCGCGTGCTCGCCGTGATGCGCCCGCAGCGCTCCGGCGCGATCGTCAATACCGCGTCAATCTCGGGAATGCGCGCGGATTACGGCATCGTCGCCTACAACGCGGCGAAGGCCGGGGTGATAAATCTGACGCGGGTCACCGCGGTCGAGAACGCCCGCTACGGCGTCCGCTGCAATTGCATTTGCCCGGGCGCGATCGAGACTCCGCTGCTGGTCGGTTCGGCGAGCCCCGAGTTGCTGGAGAAGTTCAAGGAAGTGATTCCGGTCGGCCGACTCGGCAAACCTGAAGAAATGGCCAACGTGAT
>DATEGX010000426.1:0-2073 GCA_035279875.1 Binataceae bacterium (SeqCode) | reverse complement strand
ATCGCCGCGAAGCGGGGTCTTGTCACTCGTGCACGATTTTTCCAATTGCCGCCGAATCGATCCATGACGAGAACACCTCCCCGGGCAAGTCCTCGCATCGCATCGATTGTTCCGTCGATCCCGCGATGACCCGAGTGCCCGGCCGAATGCGATTATAGCAGCACTACGCTTGAGCGCGAGAAAAACCGGGCAGTGAAGATCCGTCGTATCAGTCCGCTCAGATGTTCCGCTTGGAGCTTTCAGCCGCGATATATTCGGCCTGCCTGATCGCCAGCGTCACGATCGTCAGCGTGGGATTCTCCGCGCCGCTGGTAGTGAACTGGCTACCGTCGGAAATGAACAGGTTTTTGATGTCGTGAGTCTGTCCCCATTTGTTGCAGACTCCATCGCGCGGATTCGCGCTCATCCGGCAGGTGCCCATGTTGTGAGTAGACGGATAGGGCGGCACTTTGATGGTCTCAATTGCTCCAACCGCGTCATAGATTGCCGCGCCACGCTTGAACGCGTAGTTGCGCATCGCCAGGTCATTCTCATGATCGTCGTAGTGCACGTTGGGAATTGGCAGGCCGAACTGGTCTTTCTCCGAGGGATGAAGCGTGATCGAGTTGCCTGATTGGGGCATATCCTCGCCGACGATCCACATCGCGGCCATGTTGTTGAACTGTTCGATTTGCCTGGCGTAGGCACGTCCCCATGCGCTGGGGTTCAGGAACGCCGCCGTGAACGGTAGGCCGAGTGAAATGGTTTCGAACTCGAAGCCGCCCGCGAAGCCGCGCTTGGTGTCAAGCTCCGCTTCGTCCTGGATAATTCCCGCCATCACGGTGCCGCGGTACATGTGCACCGGCTGCTTGAAGAGGCCGAAGACCGAGCCGGTGGTATGACGCATGTAGTTGTGCCCGACTTCGCCCGAAGAGTTCGCGAGACCATGCGGAAACTGTGACGAATGCGAGTTGAGCAGCAGGCGAGCGCTTTCGATCGAGTTGCAGGCCACGCAGACCACTCGCGCCTTCTGGCTGACGTGCTTGCCGTCCTTGTCGGCGTAAAGCACTTCGGTGACTTTGCCGCTCTTGTCGTGTTCGACGCGCAGCACCTGGGCCTGGGTTCGCAAGTCGAGACGGCCGGTCTCCTGAGCCTTCGGGATCTCCGTATAGAGCGTCGACCACTTCGCCCCGGACTTGCATCCCTGGAAGCAGAAGCCGAGCTGCCAGCAGGCCGAGCGGTCATCGCGCGGACGGCTGTTGATCGCCATCCGGCCGGTATGCACGGTCTTGTAGCCGGCGCGGGTCGCGCCGTTATACATCACCTTGAAGTTGTTATTGCCGGGCAGGCCGGGGATGTCGTTGGTGCGGGTCACACCCATCTTGTCCTCGGCCTTCGCATAATAGGGGGCGAGTTCGGCGAGTGTGAGCGGCCAATCCAGCAGGTTTGCGCCCTTGATATTCGAATACGTGGTCCTGGCCTTGAACTCGTGCTCCTGGAAGCGCAGCGAGGCACCTGCCCAATGCACGGTAGTCCCTCCCAGGGTCTTGCAGGTCCATGCCGGGAGATTGGGGAAATCCTTTGCCACCCGCCACGTGCCGGAAGTCGTGCGTTTGTCCAGCCAGGCCAACTGATTGAAGGCGAACCATTCGTCATTGCGGAAGGTCGCGGGCGATTGCGCCCCGCCGGCCTCGAGCAGAACGACCTTGAGGCCCTTCTGGCAAAGTTCGTTGGCGAGAGTCCCGCCGCCCGCGCCGGAACCGATTATAACCACCACTGAATCGTCGTTGGTTTCGTATCGGGCCACGTCGATCCTCCGCTTCAGGCCGGTTTCGGGCTCGCCGATTCAGGCGGGTCGGGCAGCCAGTTCAAATCATTGAAACCGTGATGGAGATAGCCGCCGATTGGGTAGGAAGCGCCGGGGTAGCCGAGCTTCTTCCAAACCCCATGGTTGTCGTAGAGCGAGACCAATTCGACGCCCTGCACCTTCTTGAAGAATGCGGTGCTGTCGACTTGCTTGAGTACCTCGACTTGCTCGGTCTCGGATAAGGTCGCGAATGGCTTGCCCTTAACACGGTCGAGGCGGGTCACCCC
>DATEGX010000425.1:0-2411 GCA_035279875.1 Binataceae bacterium (SeqCode) | reverse complement strand
AAGTTCTCCTAGCCGGGATTGAAGTCCCTGGGCGAGAAGCCGATCTTGCCTCGGTCGTTTTAGTTCTCCATCGGGCTTTGCCGGACCTGCAGCGCATGAAACTTTGCTAGTCTGGGGGCGCGTCGTCGGCACCGAGGTCGGTATTCTCTTGGTGCGATTACAGCCCGAGTTTTAGTTGGACCCGGGGTTTCTGGAGCACCTCAGACTGTCGCCACGGGCCATCATCGGCCCCGGAGCACGCTTGCTAGAGTTCTTATTTACGGGACCCCACGCCGACGACGCAACCCGGGAGGAGGAGATGGAGCTGTTGCATCGACGGTGTTGCGGTCTCGACGTTCACAAAGAGACGGTGGTGGCCTGCCTACGGCTTGTATCCGACGGCAAGGTCACGACCGAGGTTCGTACCTTCCAGACGACCACGGCGGAGCTTCTGCGCTTGTCGGAATGGTTGGCGGCAAACGAGTGCACGCATGTGGCGATGGAAGCGACCGGCGTCTATTGGAAGCCGGTGTGGCATATTCTGGATGATGGTGAGTTCGCGTTGGTGTTGGCGAATGCCGCGCACGTGAAGAACGTGCCGGGCCGCAAGACCGACGTCAACGATGCGATGTGGCTGGCCGAACTGTTGGCGCACGGTCTGATCCGGGCGAGCTTCGTGCCGGACACACAGACCCAGGAGATGCGCAATCTGCTGCGCACGCGCAAGCAATTGGTTCGTGAGCAATCGAGCCACGTGCAGCGGGTGCAAAGGACACTCGAAGACGCCAATATCAAATTGGACACGGTGCTCACCGATTTGATGGGCAAGAGCGGCCGCGCCATGATCGAGGCCATGATTGCCGGCGAAGCCAATCCCGCCAAACTGGCCAGCCTTGCCCATCCGCGGGCAAAGGCGTCACAGGAGGAGTTCCGCGAGGCGCTTCGCGGCCGCGTGACGAAGCACCATCGCTTCCTGCTGCGCCTTCATCTCAATCAGATCGACGCCCTCAATGCCGCTATGGCCACGGTTGATGCACAAGTGGAGGCAAATCTTGGGCCCTTTCGCACTGCGGTCGAGCTGATGATGTCGATCCCCGGCATCAAGAACCTCGGCGCCAACGTTATCGTCTCCGAGATCGGAACCGACATGAGCCGGTTCCCTTCGCACGCCCATCTCATCTCTTGGGCTGGCATCTGTCCGCGCGACGACGAGAGTGCCGGAAAGCGTCGATCCACTCGCCTGCGCAAGGGTGCTCCTTGGCTCAAAACCACGCTGGTGCAGTGCGCCTGGGCGGCGGTCAAAAAGAAAGGCAGCTATCTGCAAGCCCAATTCTACCGCATCAAAGCGCGGCGCGGCCCCAAGAAGGCGATCATGGCCGTCGCGGCATCCATCCTTACCGCGATCTACCACATGCTCAAGGACGGGACGATGTACAAGGATCTCGGCTCCAATCACTTCGATCGCCGTTCCACCGACCAGCAAAAAAACCGCTTGATCAGGCGTCTGGCCGACCTTGGCTACGTCGTCGAGATCAAGCCGCTCGCCGCCTGAAACGTTCTTTGTGGCCCCGCCCAGGAGTGTGTAGCACCGCCCGAGCGAGTTAGTTTCTTACTAGCGCAATTCTCGGCGACGATGGAGGTTGGCGGTAACCGACGCTGCCGAGCTCGGCATCGCCGGGTCGCGGCGGCGGGCGAGATCGACGAGCTACCGGGTCATCGACTTCAAGGCCGGCCAAATTCTGCAGTCGACATGGTACCCCGTTAATCGTAATCGCTGCCCATACGCGCGCGCGAGGCGGGCGGCGGCAACAACAGGGACCGATGTGGTCGACCTGCTGGCGCTGACGGTGTGGCGCTGGGCCGGCGGCGGCGTCCATTTTAGCGCAATTGGTGGTCGCGCTTCGGGACGACGATGGTGACCGGGCGGTGACCGGCGCTGCCGCGGTCGGCATCGCGGCGGCAACACCATCGATCGACCTGCTCGACCGGCTGGCGCCGACGGTGTGGTGCTGCGCCGCCGGCGGCATCTTCCGTTTTCGCGAAAATTGTCATTGGCAGATTCAGGGCGACGGTGGCGATCGGGCGGTGGCCGGTGCTGCGCAGGTCGGCATCACCTACACCGCACCGCCGGCACCGAGCTACCGGGTCATCGACTTCAAGGTCGGCCAAATTCTGCAGTCGACATGGTAACCCCGTTAATCGTAATCGCTGCCCATATCGCGGCACTGCGCGCAAAGATCGCTCCGGCGACCACGATCGGGGCAACGGCGGAGAATCCGGTCGCGCCGGCCGAACATCTGCCGGTTCATCTCGAGTGAGGCGGCCCGCCCGCGCGTTAGCCGCTCTCTAGCGCAAGGGGCGCGCTTTTATCGCCGCCGCTGCAAATGTCGGTCGCGCTCGCGCCGACCACGCCTGTCCCTCGTTCGGCACGA
>DATEGX010000424.1:0-12885 GCA_035279875.1 Binataceae bacterium (SeqCode) | reverse complement strand
AAGTCCATCGTATCTTCGGAGTCATGAACCTCGGCCTGCACAAGAAGAAGTACCTGGCCGCGGGCCAATACACGATCGCCGATATGATTTGCTATCCGTGGGCGGTCACCTTGCAGGGCCGCCATATCGAGATCAGCGAGTTTCCCAACGTCAAGCGCTGGATGGACGAGATCGGTGAGCGGCCGGCAGTGAAAAAGGCCATGGCGGCCGGCCCCGAGTATCGCGAGGATCCGAAGACGGTCTCGCCCGAAGAGCAGGCCCGCCGCGCCAAGTTGATTAATCATCAGCGGGCGCAGCAGGTGCCCAAGGAATGGTCATAGCCGGATCGCTTTAGGCCAACGGTGGTCGTCGCAACATAAGAGGAGGGTTTAGCCATGGCGGCAGACCTCGAAACACGGGTCAAAGAACTCGAAGCCAAGGTTCTGGAGCTGACTGACCGTGAGGCGATTCGCGACCTGCGCTATCGCTATCACGAATATGTTAACGAAGGAAAATTCGCGCAAATTCCCGCGCTTTTCACCGAAGACGGCGTGCTCGACTTTGCCCATCTCGGCAAGGCCACCGGCCACGCGGAGCTGAACAAGTTCTTCGGCGCCCTCAACGAGCCGAGCGCGCCGGCCGACAAGAGCCGCCCGCGAATCACCTGGGTCAAGCAGTTCATCCACAATCACATAATTGAACTGCACGGCGACCACGGTCACGGCTTCGCCTATCTGGAGGCCAAGCCGATCTTCAACGGCGAGGCCTTCCTGGTAGCGGCGCGCTACGACGACGACTACGTCAAGCGCAACGGCGTATGGAAGTTCAGCAAGATGTCGCTAATCCCCTACTTCATGGTGCCGTTGAAGGAAGGCTGGGCCCAGGAAGACCGCCTCAAGATGCGCACGCATTAGGCCGGTCCCGGAGCATCGGCTAGAAAATGAAACGACCGGCGAGGCGATGCCTCGCCGGCCGTGAATTCATTGGCATGAGAATCGTAAGCTGCCAAGCGATCCGCTTGGCTGACTCGGCCTCGCCATGCGGAATGAGTCAGCGGAGAGCTGTTTATGCGTGTCTTCGTGACCGGCGCTACAGGTTTTATCGGGTCTGCCATCGTTCAGGAACTGATTAACTCGGGTCATCGGGTGCTCGGCCTCGCGCGATCGGATGCCGCCGCCAAGTCGCTGGCCGCCGCCGGTGCCCAGGTGCATCGCGGCAACCTCGAAGATCTCCAAAGCCTGCACAGTGGAGCGGCCGCGGCGGACGGTGTGATTCACACCGCCTTTGGGCACGATTTCTCGAAATACCAGGCCAATTGCGAGACTGACAGGCGTGCGATCGAGGCTCTGGGTGGCGCGCTCGCGGGCTCCGGCCGCCCGTTAATCGTGACCTCCGGAACCGCGCTCCTCTCCTGGGGTCGGCTCGGGAGCGAAGAAGATGAGCCCGCTTCCGGCAGTTCCGCGCTCCCCCGGGTAGCCTCGGAAGAGGCGGCAGCTACGGTAGCGGCGCGCGGGATACGCGTTTCGGTATTGCGCCTCCCTCCGACGGTGCACGGCGACGGCGATCGTGGCTTCGTGCCATTGCTAATCGGGCTTGCCCGCGACAAAGGCGTATCGGCATACGTCGGCGAAGGGGCGAATCGCTGGCCAGCGGTACACCGGCTCGATACGGCCCTGCTTTACAGGCTGGTGCTCGAGAAGGGTGCGGCCTGGGCCCGCTATCATGGAGTCGCCGAAGAGGGGGTGCGATTGCGAGACATTGCCGGCGTCATCGGCCGCCGCCTCAACGCGCCCCTCGTAAGCAAGGCCGCCGAGCAGGCGACCGATCATTTCGGCTGGTTGGCGCCTTTCGCGGCGATCGACAATCCGGCCTCGAGCCGGCGAACGCGGGAACTCCTGGGATGGCAGCCAAGGCAGCCGGGGCTGATCGCCGACATCGACCGCCCGGAATATTTTGAAGCCTGAATAAAGCAACGGCCGGCGGAGCTTCCGCCGGCCGTTGTTCATTCAAATAGCTGTTTTCGCTACATATTCTCGACGATCGCCTTACCAAACTCCGAGCATTTCAGCAGCTTTGCCCCGGTCATCAAGCGCTCGAAGTCGTAGGTCACGGTCTTGTTGCCGATCGTCCGCTCCATCCCGCGGATAATCCCGTCGGCCACTTCCTGCCATCCCATGTGCTCGAACATCAGCACCCCTGAGAGGATAACCGAACCGGGATTGACCTTGTCTTGATTGGCATATTTGGGCGCCGTGCCATGGGTCGCCTCGAAGATCGCATGGCCCGTGAGGTAGTTGATATTGGCGCCGGGGGCGATCCCGATACCGCCGACCTGGGCGGCGAGCGCGTCCGAGAGGTAGTCGCCGTTGAGATTCATGGTGGCGATTACGTCGAATTCATCGGGCCGCGTCAGTGACTGCTGGAAGGTGATATCGGCGATATTGTCCTTGACCAACACCTGGCCGGGCGGTGGATTGCCGCCGCAGTCGTCCCACCCGATCGCCTTGCCCTTGTATTCGCGCTTTGTCAGTTCGTAGCCCCAATCGCGGAAGGCGCCCTCGGTGAACTTCATGATGTTGCCCTTATGCACCAGGGTAACACTCTTGCGCTTGTGCGAAATCGCGTAATCGAGCGCGGCCCGTATCAGCCGCTCGGAACCCTCGCGCGAGACCGGCTTGATACCGATACCCGAGGTCTGGGGAAAGCGGATCTTGGTGACATCCATCTGCTTCTGCATGAAGTCGATGATCTTGCGCGCTTCCGGGGTTTCCGCCTGCCACTCGATGCCCGCATAGATATCCTCGGAATTCTCGCGGAAGATCACCATGTCGACCTTTTCCGGGGTCTTTACCGGGCTGGGCACGCCCTTGAAGTAGCGCACCGGGCGCAAGCATACGTAAAGGTCGAGCATCTGCCGCAAAGCCACGTTGAGCGAGCGGATACCGCCGCCGACCGGGGTCGTCAGCGGACCCTTGATCCCGACCAGGAACTCGCTGAAGGCCTCGACGGTCTCGTCCGGCAGCCAGCTATTGAAGTCCTTGTAAGACTTTTCGCCGGCGTAGACTTCCATCCAGGCGATCTTGCGCTTGCCGCCGTAAACCTTCTCGACCGCGTGGTCGAAGACATATTGGGATGCCCGCCAGATATCCGGGCCGGTGCCATCGCCCTCGATAAACGGGACTATCGGCCGATCCGGCACCCGCAGTTTCCCACCGGACATCGAGATTTTTTCGCCTTCGGACGGAACCTTGATATGTTTTAGCGCCATCTGCCCTGCACCCGCTTTGACGAAGAAAGTTGCACGCCCGCCGGGCCGGGTCGCGCCTGCCATAGCCGCCGAATATCATACAACAAACCGCCTCGCGCGCCAGTCAGCCGCATCGGCGACCCCCAAGAGAGGCTGGTCTACAGGTCGAAAATCGTATGCTCTTCGGTCAGGAAGATGTAGGAGCGGGCGAAATCGATGAATTTGGCCTCGTCTTCGAGCAACGCGCGCCCGGCCTCGCGCCCTTCCGGGGTCGAGAAGCCGGCCGATAGATCCTCGAGGCTGTCCCACCAGACCTCGGTGATGCCATCGTAACCAGCACCCATCCCGCGGGTCGCCGCGATCTCCGCACCCAGTTCGGGCGCTATCGTATGGCTCTGGATATACTTGCGGGCGCGGATTGCCTTGACGAAGCTGCGGACCAGCGGGCCGTGATTATTGAGCCAGTAGTCGTGAAATTTCTCGGGTGTAATATCGTCGCGCCGCCGCAGGATATAGACCAGCTTAACCATGTTTACCGGGCTCCTTTAACGTTCGCGGCCTCGCGCCACGAGCGTTCAAGGCCGAAATTTCGCATGATCAGGCGGCGATTTCCATGCGAAATCAGCAGCTGCCGGCGCACGGCGGTTAACGCGAGCGGCACCGGGTTGCTATACTCGCGCGCGTCGCTAATGCCGAATTGAACCCATTTTAGACCTGGCGGAGTGCGCTTATGGATTTCCGGTACACAGCCGAAGAAGAGGCTTTCCGCGGCAAGATTCATTCATGGCTCCAGAAGACCCGATCGGAGGTTTTCGGCCGCGGGGGCGACGGCGGTGCGACCGCCAGCCTGCTGGACGTTGGCGACGATTCGCGCTGGAAGCGCCTGCGCGAGTACCATCGCCGGCTCTACGATTCGGGCTACGTCGCGCTCCATTGGCCCAAGGAATACGGCGGCGGCGGTGCGACCCTGATGGAGCAAGCGATTTACCAGGACGAAGTCCTGAGCTTCGGACTCCCGCTTTATGGCGCGAATCAACTCGCAATCGACCGGATCGGGCCGACCCTGATGTTCATCGGGACCAAGGAGCAGAAAGAGCGCTATCTCCATAAGATGCTCACCGGCGAGGAGATCTGGTGCCAGGGCTATTCCGAGCCCAACGCCGGCTCCGACCTGGCTGGCCTGCAGACCCGCGCCGTGGTCGACGGCGATTCGTTCGTGGTCAACGGGCAAAAGGTCTGGACCAGCCTGGCCCATCGCGCGGACCTGCAGGTGCTGCTGGTGCGGACCGATCCCAACGCACCCAAGCATAAAGGCATCACCTACCTGCTGGTCGATATGAAGAGCCCGGGCATCACGGTTCGCCCTTTGGTGCAAATTACCGGCGACGCCGGTTTCAACGAAGTTTTCTACGACAACGTCCGGGTACCCAAGGAAAATCTGGTCGGCGAGATTAACCAGGGCTGGCAGGTCTCGATTGCGACCCTGATGTACGAGCGGGTCTCGGGCGGCACGCGTCATCCGGTGCAGCGCACGATCACCGAACTGCTTAATCTGTCGCGGCACCTCGAATTTGAGGGTATTTCAGCCAATAAGCATCCGTATGTACGGCAAAAGCTCGCTCAATTTGCGGTCGAAGCGGAATGCCTGCGACTCAGCCGTTATCGCTCGCTGACATCGCAATTGAAGGGCCGGATTCCGGGACCGGAAAGCTCTTTCGGCAAGCTTTTCGCGACCGAACTCAATCTCAGGGTCGCGATGTTCGCCGACGAGCTACTTGGCCCCTACGGCACGCTCGATAAGGGCTCGATAGGCACTATTGAGGGCGGCCGCTGGATGCAACGGACGATTTCGGCGCGTGGCCTGACTATCGCGGCAGGTTCCAGCGAGATTCAGCATAATATTATCGGTGAACGAGTGCTAAAGCTGCCCAAAGGCTAGTTCCGCATCGCCGTCAGCTAAGCCGCCAGCCGGAGCGGCTTTTCCGTCCGGATCCCGGCAGCGTGGCGAAGATGACTGGTACAATGTCAGGTGCGGCGCGCTGCCAGTGCCTGTGCCCCTATGATCCCCCATCTCGGCATCAATATCCCGCAATTCATAGGCTCGCGATGGTTAGTCGCGGGTGCGGTACTGACCGCCTGGATAGTCCTGTTGTTGCTGGTGAAGCGCATCCTGTTCGCCGTGATCGCCCGCGCCGCCCGCCGGCCCCATCTGCACGACCTCAGCCCGCTAATCGAGGCGATTTCGCCGGCCCTGGCGATTGCGATCATCGTCGGCGGCGTCAAGGTGGCGGCCCAAATCGCGCTAATTTCCGGAAAATGGCAGGCCGAGGTCGACGTAGTACTGGTGGGCGGCGTGATCGCGGCGCTGGTGGTTTTCACCGACCGCATCAGCCAGATCTGGCTGCGACACCAGGCGGCGCGCTATGCGCTGTTCACCGAGGGCTACGGGATCGTCACCGGCGCGGTGCGCGGCCTGATAGTCGTGCTCGGCCTGTTGATGTTTCTCGAAAGCGTAGGCATCTCGATCGGTCCGCTGCTGGCCTCGCTCGGGATTGGCTCACTAGCGGTCGCGCTGGCCTTGCAGGAAACCTTCAAGAATATCTTTTCCGGCCTTTTCCTGATCGCTGACAAACCGCTCGAGGTCGGCGACTTCGTCAAATTGCAGGACGGACAGCAGGGCGCGCTTTTCGAACTCGGCTGGCGCAGCAGCAAGTTCCGCATGCTGACCAACGAGGTCGTGGTCGTGCCCAATTCCAAGCTGATCGACAGTATCGTCACCAACTTCCGCGGCTCCGGCGGCGATATTTCGGTCTCGGTCGACATTGCGGTGCTCAACTCGAACGACCCGGCTCATGTCGAGCGCGTGGCCTTGGAGGTCGCGCATGAGGTAATGACCTCCTTCAATCATCGAAACTCAATGCCCGATCCCGAGGTGCTGTTCGGTGGCATGGGCGGTAATCTGATCAACCTGACGGTCGTGCTGCGCATCGCGTCCAGCGATTTGATCGCGGAGGCTCGCAACCAATTCATGAAGCGGTTGCTGGCACGATTTGCCCGTGAAGAGATCAAGCTGCCGGCCTAAGCGGGGCCCTTTTCACGAGCGGATCTCCGTGGGGTTGTTTACTCTAGTGCCGCAACAGTTGACCGATTCCTTCAAGATGCAGCGTTCGGCGGAATTGCTCGGACGCAACGGACCAGAGAGTAAAAAAATGAACTCGGCCAGTGACAGTTTCCTTCGCTACGATAACGATGGCATCGGCGAATTGTGTATAAAGTCCGCCAGTTACGGCGCAGACGGCCGCGATGCCCGCCTCTCATATACGATCGCGGCCACGCCCTTCGGCAAAGTCTTGATCGCGACGACCGAGCGCGGCCTCTGCTGGATCGGTGTTCATCAATCGGTGGCGCATCTTGAGTCGGAACTTCGCGCCGACCTTCCGAAAGCCGAGATCGGCCGCGCCGACGTCTCAATCGCCGCCTCGTTTCGGCCCGTCATCGAGTACTTGACCGATGCGCGCCGCTCGATCGAAGTTTGCGTCGATATTCGTGCCACCCCATTTCAACTTGCCGTCTGGCGTGAGCTTTGCGCAATTCCGCGTGGCACGACGCGCTCTTACGGCGAAATCGCGTGCCGCCTCGGTCGGCCGAGCGCCGCGCGGGCGGTCGGTCATGCCAACGGTTCCAATCCACTGGCAATCCTGATTCCGTGCCATCGCGCGATCGGCTCGGACGGAACGCTTACCGGCTACCGATGGGGTCTCGAATACAAGCGCCGCCTGCTGGACCGCGAACGCGCGTCCGCGCAGACCTCGCTGGCGCTAGGCGTTTCAGATGGGCTCGCGGACCACGTCAGGTAGAGACGCCGATCGCGGAAAATCCACCAGACGTCAACGCTCTTCCGATAGCTCATCGGTTCGCGGAAAATAATCGTGAGGCGCGAACATCGTGAACCCGGCGCATCTGCTGGTGGTCGAAGACGAAGTCAAGCTGCTGAAGCATCTTTGCCGCGGCCTCGGCGAAGAAGGCTTTTCAGTGCTCAGCGCCGGCAGTGCCGAATCCGCGCAGCGGATCGTCGAGCACGGCGAGTTCGACGCGATGGTTCTCGATCTGCAATTGCCGGGGATGAATGGGCTCGAATTTCTGCGGATGATTCGCAAGGCCGGCAATTCGACCCCGGTATTGATTCTGACCGCCCGCGGGGCCCTCGACGAACGAGTAGCCGGGCTCGACGGCGGGGCCGACGATTACCTGGTCAAGCCCTTCGCCTTTCCTGAGTTGATTGCGCGCCTGCGCGCACTAATCCGCCGGCGGCTGGCACCGTCACCCGCAATCCTGCGCGCCGGCGATTTGGCGTACGAAGTGGCGCGGCGGCGCGTAAGGCGCGGCGGACGCGAGATTAACCTTTCGCCCAAGGAGACCGCGCTCCTCGAGTTGCTGATGCGCAATGCCGATCAGACCGTGACGCGCGAAATGATCGCCGAAACGGTTTGGGGCTCGGGATACAACGACTTCAGCAACCTGATCGAGGTTTTTGTCAATCGCCTGCGCCAGAAGCTTGGCGACGGCGGCGCCAGCCCGCTAATCGTCACGGTGCGCGGCACCGGCTATTCGATGCGGACTTCTGAATGAGCATTCGCGTTCGCTTGACGCTCTACTGGGCGGCGGTGTTGGCGGGCGTGCTGGTGATCGCCGGAGTGGCGGTATTCCTGCTGTTCGAGCGGCAGCAATGGGGCGAACTGGACGGCGCTTTGCTCGAAGAGGCCGATACCGCCTCGGAGACAATCGCGCGGCTAGGCGCCAACTCAGCCGGGCAAATCGCCGCGCGGCTCAGCCAGGAGCGCGACCTTGGACCGAGCCGCCGGGTCCTGTTGATACACAACGGACGCATCTTGGCCGCCTATGGCAATGCTGCCGCCGACTTACCGGAATTTAGCGGCGAACTTCAGACTCACGCCCTGGTCGAAGGTCGCGCCCATGCTTTCCGCTACGCAATTGTCGGGTTTCCGCTAGCGAACGGCCGTGTTTACCTGGCCGACGGTGTCGACGCAACTCCGGTACGCGCCTCGATTGCGCGGTTGCGCGCGAGTCTTCTGTTGATCGTGCCATTGCTGCTGGTGCTGGGCGTCTCGGGCGGTTATTGGCTCGCCGGCCGGGCACTGGTCCCGATTAATTCGCTGTCAGACGAGCTTGCCCGGATCGAGCCGCGCGATTCGGGCCGCCGGGTCCCTTTGCCACAGGTGCGCGACGAGGTCGCGCGCCTCACCCGGGCCATCAATGGCTTGCTCGACCGGGTCGAGCGCGCTTCCACCGCCGAGCGCCGCTTCGCCGCCGATGCCGCCCACGAGTTACGAACGCCGTTGGCGGTCCTGCGCACCGGTTTGGAAGTCGTGTTAGGACACGAGCGCGGGGCTGGCGAATACGCCGAGGCGATCGGTTCGGCCCTGCGCGAGGTGGTTGCGCTCTGTCGAATCGCCGACGAGTTGCTCGCAATCGCGCGCCTTGACCAGGAAGCGGCGCTCGAGCGCAAAACGATTGATCTGGGCGCGCTGGCGACCGAGGTCAGCGAAGCGGTCGAGCCTGTTGCGCAGGCCAGGAATCAGATTTTGCGGGTCGATATGAGCGGCCCCGTGATGGTCCGCGGCAACCCGAACCATCTGCGCCGCCTGATCATCAATCTTCTCGACAACGCCCTCAAGTTCACGCCTGAGCACGGCCGTATCGAGCTAGCCGTCGAGGCGCACAACGGCAGCGCGAAGGTGCGCGTCGCCGATTCCGGTCAAGGGATTCCGGCCAGCGACTTGCCGCTGGTCTTCGAACGTTTCTTTCGCGGCAAGCACCGGGGCGAGTCCGGCAGCGGGCTTGGGCTCAGCCTATGTCGCGAGATAGTGCTGCTGCACGGCGGCGAAATCACGGTCGCGAATCGTCCGGAGGGCGGCGCCGAGTTCGTCGTTACGTTGCCGTCGGCGGCCGGCTGAGGCGCCTGTCCCAAGCTTAACAGCTTAACATTTGTTAATTAGGCCAGCGGCATTGCGGTTGTTATCATTGGTTCATGCTGCGATGCCGTTGCCTGTTAATCGTGGCAATCGTTTTTGCCGCACTTGGCCGGCCGGCACTGGCGGCGCCCCTGACGCTGCAGGAAGCGATCGGCCGCGCGCTGCAGTACGCGCCTTCGGTCGAGGCCGCCGACGCCGCCAGTGAACTTGATTCGGCGCGAGTCGCCGAGGCCCGCGCGCCGCTTTTTCCCTCGCTCTTCGGTGTGGGCGAATACAACCAAGCTCCGGGCTACGACCAGACCATCACCAATGGCGGGTTGACTCTTGGCGAGCTTGCCCTCAACTACACGGCCTACGACGGCGGACGGCGAACTGATCAGGTGCGCGCCGCCCGATACGCGGCGCAAGCGGCGGCCTACGGAATCGACGCGGCACGCGCGCAGATCGTCTATGACACCACCGTCGCCTACTTCGAGTTGATGCGCGCGCGCGAAACTGTCAACGAGTTGAGCTCGAATCTTGCGCGTCTCGGAAGATACCTGAACGTAATCGAGTCGCTCGAACGAAGCGGCCGTGCAATCGCCAGCGACGTTCTGAAGCTGCGCGCCACACGCGATGCCTCGGACCTCTCGTTCGCCGCTGCCGGTCAGGCCGCCCAACAAGCCTCGATCGCGCTCGGATCGCTGATTGGCGAGCCTGAAAATGCCGATTTGCAGATAACCGAAGTCTCCGCGATTTCGCCGCTGCCCAGTGGTGATCTCTCGCGCAACCCGCAGCTCGTCGCCGCCACTCGGCAAATCGATTCGGCGCGGATGGCGGTGATGGCGGCCGAGGCCGAGCGCGCGCCCAACCTGAAAATCGCCCTTACGGCAGGATGGGAAGGAATCAACCCGCCGAAAACCTTCGGCCATCATCTCGGCGCTTCCTACGACGGGGCGATTTCGGTGCCGCTTTTTCAAGGCGGCCTGGTGCGCTCCCATATCGATCAGGCCAAAGCGTCGGAACAGGCGGCCATCGCGCAGCGGCGACTGAGCGAATTGACGCTTACGCGCGACCTGGCCGCCGCGCGCTCCCGTTACGACAGTTCGCTCCAGCAACTGGCGATCGTTACGCGCTCGCGGCAGACTGCCGACGACTCCTTCGCGCTGGCGTGGACCCGATTTCTGGGCGGCGGCAATGTTACGCTGCTCGAAGTAATCGATGCATACGAACAGGCCGAGAATCTGCGGGTCGAGCGTTTCGCTCAGGAATTCAACGCGCGCCAATCTGCCGCTCAAGCGAAACTGATTCTCGGGATCGTGCAATGAGCGGGAACTGGCGGTCCCGCACGCGCTGTGTTCTGGTCTTCGCAGTCATCATTCCGCTGCTCGCCGCGGGTTGCCATCGCCAGTCGGCCGATACCGACGAGGGCGACTCGCCCGAGTCGGCGCCGCAGGTGGTGATGGCGGTAAGCGGCGCGCGCGCAGCCGATATCCCGATGACCAGCGAAGTCAGCCTGCTGGGGAAAACCGTGGTGCGTAAACATATCACGCTGCGCGCACCCGCGGCCGGACGAGTGCTGGGACTCGATCTTCGGCTGGGCGAATCTGTCACGCGCGGCCAGGTTGTCGCGCATCTGCTGAGCCGCGAGGTCGAAGCGGTCGCCAACGGGCTCGCCGTGGCGCGCCAGGTCGATCCGTCCGAAGCGCGGATGCTTTCCGATTCTGCCCGCCGCTACGTTCACGGCACCGGCATCCCAATTACGGTCCCGCACGACGCCATCGTCGATCAACTGATGGTAAGCAGCGGGCAAACGGTCGCCGATCTGGATCCAATCGCCGAACTGATCGATCCGGCCAGCGTATACGTCGAGGCGAACGTGCCGATAGACCTTGTTCCCGTGATTCGGCCCGGGATGCCAGCGGTAGTGATCTCGGCGCTCCATCCGGGGGTGCGCTTTCCCGCGCGAATTGCGGCTCTTTCGCCGGCATTTAACCAGTCGGGCGCGACCACGCCCGCGCGCGTGGAATTCACCGGCCCTGAGCGCATCTACGAGACCAATGCGCCCGCGCAGGTGCTGGTCACCACCGCTCACATCGCCGCGGGGACAGCGATTCCCGTTGCCGCGCTGTTCCAGAATGCGGCGAGTAATACCTTCTATGTCTTCGTCGCCGGCCCCGACGGCCGCGCTCATCGCACACCGGTGCATGTCGGTATCCGCGCCGGCGGGAACGCGCAAATCGTTTCGGGCCTGACTCCGGGCCAGATCGTGATCACCTCGGGCGGCTACGCGCTCTCCGATGGGCTGCTGGTCAACGTACAGATGGCGCAGCAATGAGACGGCGCAATTCGCAGTTGGCCTTGTGCGCGGTGGCGGCCGTATCGATCCTCGGGGCGATCGCCGCAGCGGGTATTCCCAGTTCAGTTTTTCCGGAAATCCAGTTCAATCGGGCGATAATTCTCGCAGATAGCGGCGATCTGCCAGCGGCCCAGATGATGGTGGAGGTGACGCGGCCGCTCGAGGAAGCCGCTTATGGCGTGACCGGTGTGGCCTTGGTTCGTTCGACCACCACGCGCGGCAGCAGTGAAATCGACGTAGCCTTCACGGAGAATAGCGACCCGGTGTCGGCCTTTCAGATGCTGCAAGCAGCGCTCAGCGAGGTGCGCTCGCAGCTGCCAGCCAATACCAGGCTCGATTCGCGGATGCTGACCACCGGCACGTTCCCGATCCTCGATATCAGCATGAGCTCGCGCGAGCGCGACCCGGCGGAACTGACCGATATCGCGCGTTACACCGTGGTGCCGGGGCTGCATCGGATCGCCGGCGTTTATCGCGTCGAGATCGTCGGCGCCAAGGATCGCGAATACGTCGTCAAGCTCGACCCGCCGCGGATGCTCGAACTGGGTATCAGCGCCACCGACGTAATCGCGGGACTGGCCAAGGCTAATGTGATCGAATCGGCGGGCCGAGTGTTCGATTCGCATCGCATGCTGTTGACCGTGGTCACCACCGATTTGCATGACGCCGATCAATTGGCAGCCGTGCCGATTGCCCGCGTCAATGGCCAGCCGCTCTATGTGCGCGACGTCGCGAGCGTCAAGCTCGGCATCACCGAAGACTATATTCGCGCGGCCAGCGAAAACGGGCCGGCTGTGCTGGTCGGCCTATCGCGCCAGCCCACCGGCAACACCGTCGAGATTTCGGACGAAGCCCACGCGCTGGTGGACGGATTGCAGGCGCGCTTCCCTGACGTGAGGTTCTCTTTCTCATACGACCAGGCCGCGCTGGTGAAGGAATCCTTCGCGAGCGTGCGCGACGCGATCGTGCTGGGACTCGCGCTGGCGGTCGGCGTGGTCTTCCTCTTCACCTGGAGCGCAATCAGCGCGCTGGTTGCAGCGATCGTGGTGCCCTGCACGATCGCCATCACCTTTGCGGTAATGAAGGTCGCCGGCATGACCTTCAACATGATGACGCTGGGCGGTCTGGCGGCCGGTATCGGACTATTCATCGACGACGCAATCGTGATGATCGAATCGATTCATCGCGCCCATGCTCGTGGCGACGCAGGCGAGGCCGGGGTGGTGGACGCGCTGCACGAATTGACCCGCCCGCTGATCGCATCGACCGCGACGGTGGCCGTGGCCTTTGCGCCGCTGGTCTTCCTGCCGGGAGTAACGGGTGTTTTT
>DATEGX010000423.1:0-3625 GCA_035279875.1 Binataceae bacterium (SeqCode) | reverse complement strand
CTCAACCCGGTCCTTTGGCCGAACGACTCACTAACTCTTGCCAATCTTGGTCATGCGACGTTGCTGATGAATTTTTTCGGCGTTCGGATGATTAGCGACCCATCACTGTTTCAAAGGGTAGGGCTCGATATGGGAGCTTTCTCGATCGGCCCGCATCGCTTGGTTGCTGCGCCACTGGGGCCGGCGCAATTGCAAACCGTCGAGGTAATACTGATAACTCATGCGCACATGGATCATCTCGACATCCCCTCGCTAAAGGCGTTGCCTAAGACAGCGGTGGTGATCGCCTGTAGCGGCTGCGCCGAGCTAATCCGGCCGCTGGGCTACTCAGACGTGCGCGAATTGCGATGGGGCGAGAGTACCTCCGTCGATGGGCTTAGAGTCACGGCAATGGCCGCACGACATTGGGGCCGCCGCTGGCCATGGGGCCGCGACTATGGCTTCAATAGCTATGTGCTCGAGAAGGACGGCCACCGGATGCTGTTGGCCTGTGACTCCGCGATGACCGACGTCTTCGCGCCTTTGCGAGAACGTCCGCTCGACGTTACGGCCTTTTCGATTGGCGCCTACGACCCATGGATTTGGAACCATGCCAATCCCGAGGAAGTCTGGAAAATGTTCCTCGAGACCGGTGCGCGCTATCTTGTGCCGATTCATTGGGGAACGTTTCGCCTGTCGAAAGAGCCGCTCGACGAGCCGATGCGCCGTCTGATCGAAGCCGCGGGGTCTCAGGCCGACCGGATCGCGCCGCGTCAGATCGGCGTCCCCTGGACCCTGCCGCACCGTGATGCGCGCTGGTCGAGTGCCGCTGCCGGTCCCGAAGCTGCGCAAACCCCCGCAGACGATTCCGCACGTCCACGTCGCCACAATCCCACGAGTAGATTGCTCGAAGACCCGGACTCCGATCCAGTTTCTTATTCGCCCTGATCGGCAGACCGGCTTGATTGACTCAAACTTAGGCGAGCCTTCGCAATTGAATCCCCGGAAATCGTCGTCGTGCTTACGCCGTCAAACGCATCGGACTGTTCGCATCTTTCACTTCCAGCAGTTCGACGACGTTGCCGTCCGGGTCACGACCGTAAGTGGCGCGGAGTGCGCCGAGGCCCTGCGGCGGGCAATGGAACGTCATTCCAGCCGCTTTCAACCGTTCGTATTCGGTGTCGATGTCGGCGACATCGAGGCAAATGTGAGTCACCCCGTGATCGCAAACGGGACGCATCGGTTCCGAGGCCTTGGGAATCGGGGCCGAATACTCAAAAAGTTCGATACAGGCATTACCGGCCTTAAGCATCGCGACGCGCGCGGCGGAGTCTTTCAAACCCGTGATTTGGTCCGCGCTCTCAGTGCCGATTTCCCACTTGGTTTCGAAGATCACTGCGAGACCGAGCAGGTCGCGATAGAATTTAAGCGCACGCTCGATATCGGGAGTTGAAATGGCCGCATGGTGAATGCCGCGAATCATTGCTCTCCTCCTTGTGAGTTCTTCTCCCATCCGGATGCCGCTGACAGCGTGGATGGTTGAACGTCGTTTAGAATGGTAGATGGTGTTCCAAACCGTAATTTGAACGCAACCGCGCTCTACAGGAGATATCCATATGCGCTTCGGTCTCACTACCGATTTTCGCAATCCTCCGGGATCAGGCAAGAGCTCGGCCAGCGTCTATGCCGAAATAATCGACCTTTTTGCCTGGGCCGAATCTCTCGGCTTCAGTGCTGCCTATGTCTTCGAGCATCATTTTACCGATGACGATTACATTTCGTCCCCGATGGTCGCCGCAACCGCGATCGCGGCGCGCACGAAACAAATGCGCGTCGGTCCCGATATCGCGATCCTGCCCCTATATGACCCTGTCCGGGTCGCCGAGGACGGCGCCGTCCTGGACCTGATTTCCAACGGCCGCCTCGATTTCGGAGTCGGGCTCGGCTATCGGCCTCAGGAATACGCGGGCTATGGCCTCGATATCAGCCGCAAGGGATCGCGCGCCAACGAAGCGCTGCAGATCATCCGCCGGCTTTGGCAGGGAGAAACGGTGACTTTCCACGGTAAGCATTTCAACATCGAGGGCGCGCGCCTTTCCCCTCGCCCCGTGCAGCAGCCCAATCCGCCTATCTGGGTAGGTGGTTTCAGCCGCGCAGCGACGCGGCGAGCGGCTCGTTATGGCGACGGTTATATCGGACCGTCGAATCGGGCGGTCTACGAGATGTATCTCGCTGAATTGCGCGCGGCCGGCAAGGATCCAGCGTCGGCGCGGATTATGGGCGGTGACTTATGGCTGGTCGTCAGTGAAGATCCGGACCGGAGCTTCGCGACGTACGCGCCGCATCTGATTTACTGGTTCAACTCCTATTCGAAGTGGTTCGAGGGAACGGATACAAGTCCGTGGCCACGTCTCGACAATGCCGAAGAGCTGCTCTCGAGGGGACTAGTCAACTTTGTGACACCTGAAGCAGCCGTCAAATTGATCAAAGATCGCATTGCCGAGGTCCCGGTTGAGATGTACACGATGATGCTGTCGCCACCCGGGATTGCGCTAAGCGCAGTCCAGGCCAGCCTCGAGCTATTCGCCAAAAAAGTGATGCCGCAGTTCAGGTAGATCGCTGTCCGAGGAGCGATCCATTTCCGCGGCCACTAACTGACAGGACTGGAGCCTGCGGCGGCGAGACGCCGTTTCGCTTCGCTGACGACATCGTCGGGTAGCGGACCCTTGAGCGCGGCCGCGATATTGTCGCGCAGATGATCAGGATCGCGCGTCCCGACAATCGTCGTATCGAGGTCCGGGCTCGAAAGCGTGAAGCGCAGCGTGAATTCAAGCGCGCTCATGCCGTCGAGCAATTCATCGAGACGCGCGGCCTGCCATCGATCGCGCAGTGCTGTTCCCGGAAGCATGTAGTAGCGCCGCTGCCAGTCGGTCGGAGCGCCGCGGGCAACACCGCCGCGAATGATTATCCCGGCGCCGGCCGCGGAGGCGCGCGCAATCACCGCCTCATGCTCGCGCTGGAGAGCCGAATAGGGAATCTGGAAGGCGTCGAAAACGCCCATCTGAATCTGCTCGGCGAGGTTCGGCAAGGTGCCGGAGACGCCGATGAAGCGGACCTTGCCTTCTTTTTTGAGTGCCAGCGCTGCCTCCAGAGCGCCGTGCTCCTCGAACTCATTACGGGTCAGGCTGCGATGAAATTGCACCAGGTCGAGATAGTCGGTTTTCATGCGCCTCAGGCTGAGCTCGACACCGGCACGGATGTTCTCGGCGGTATGAATGTGCTCGGCGCCCATCGGCGCGTCGGGGACGCATCCGCATTTGGAAGCAAGGTAGTACTCGGTGCGGCGATGCGGAATAAAGCGTCCGATCAATTCCTCGCTGCGTCCATAGTCAATCGAGGTGTCGATGAAGTTGATGCCCGCGTCCAATACTGCATTGAGCATCTGCTCGGCGGTGTGGTCGGAAATCTCCGGTCCCACCGGCGCGCCGCGCAACTCCATCGCGCCGTAGCCAAGAGTTGTAACCTCGAGATTGGTCCGGCCCAATTTCCGTTTCGGCAGGCTCATATGCGGTCCTCACAAAGTTTCAAGCGAACAGCGGGCTGTGCCAGGCGTTGCAAACATTTTTCTATTTTGGCCGAGCCGTCC
>DATEGX010000422.1:0-2325 GCA_035279875.1 Binataceae bacterium (SeqCode) | reverse complement strand
GAACCAGGAGTTGGCCTCGAAACTCGGATAGCCGGCTTCGCTGAAGGTCGGCACGTTGGGCAGGCTCGAATTTCGCGCCGTGCCGGTTACGGCGAGCGCGCGCAACCGTCCCGAAACGACGAACGGTTTTGCCGAGCCGGTCTCGCCCATCACCATCGGAATGTGGCCTCCGATCAGATCCTGCATCGCGGGCGCGACGCCGCGATAGGCGACATGCTCGAATTTGGTGCCGTAGTTCAGGTTGAACATCTCGCCGATCAGGTGCGGCTGCGAGCCGGCGCCCGGGCTGCCGAACGGCACTGTTTTAGCCTTCGCGTACTCGACCAGCTCCTTCATGGAGTGGAACGGGCTCGACGGCGCCACAAGGCAGATCAGCGGCGAGTAGGCGAGCACCGTGACGCCGGCGAAATCGCGCAGCGGATCGAACGTCAAGTTGTGATGCAGATACTGCGCAATCGCGTGGCTGCCGGCGACCCCGATCAGCACCGTATAGCCGTCGGCCGGCTGTTGCAGGACGTATTCACTCGCCACCAAGCCGACGGCGCCCGCCTTGTTCTCGACCACGACCGGCTGACGCCACCGTTGGCTCAGCTTCGGCGCCACCAGCCGGGCGACGATGTCGACGCCACCGCCCGGCGCGAATGGCACGACGAGCCGCACCGGCCGCGTGGGAAAGCCCGCATTCTGAGCCTTCGCGCCGGGCACCGCGCCCGAAAGCGCGACGATAAGTGCGGCAACCGCGCACAAAATTCTGCTCATTTGCGGCCCTTTAGAACATGCGCGCATACGCCCGCGCCCTTCATTGACCAATAGCGGGTCGGATCGGCCTTCGCCATGACTCTTCACGCGCAACGGCCAACGAACGGTTGCGCCAGAACGGCTGGACGCCTATATTTGGGCAGCTTTCCAGTCATCCCCGATGAGTGGCTTCGCCTGAGCAAGGCGGGCGGAGCACAGAGGAGATTTACCGATGGCGACCGCGCCGTTGATGCCCAAAGCGACAGCCGTGTGGCTGGTCGATAACACGTCGCTTTCGTTCGACCAGATCGCGCAGTTGTGCAATCTGCACCCGCTGGAGGTGAAGGCCATTGCCGACGGCGATTCGGCCCAGGGCATCAAAGGCCTCGACCCCGTATCCACCGGCCAGCTCACGCGCGAGGAGATCGCCGCCGCCGAGGCGGACCCGAACCACAAGCTGCATCTGGCCGAGCCGAAGGTGCGCATGCCCGAGGCGAAGCCGAAAAAGGGACCGCGCTATACGCCGGTGTCTCGCCGGCAGGATCGGCCGAATGCTATTCTTTGGCTGGTGCGCAACCATCCGGAACTGAAAGACAGCCAGATCATGCGGCTGGTCGGCACGACCAAGTCGACCATTGCGGCAATCCGCGAGCGCACCCATTGGAACTCGGCGAATCTTACGCCGCTCGATCCGGTGACGCTGGGACTGTGCTCGCAGATCGATCTTGACCTCGAAGTGCATCGCGCCGCCAAGGAAAAGCCGATTCCGGTCGAAGAGCAGGGCGCCACGCTCCTGCCGGCATCGGTGACGACCGCACCGAAAGAAGAGCCGGAGCCTGCGGACGCGAAGAAGGCCGGCGACGAGCTCGACGTCAACGCGGTGTTCGCCAAACTGAAGCAGCTCGGCGGCAAGAGCGATTAATTGTTCTTTCCGCCCCCGCACGCAGTGCGGGGGAGGGGGACCGCGCGAAGCGCGGTAGAGGGGGCTCCCCGGTAAAGCGTTTCACTGCATGAATGATTCGCTCGCTGCTGTGAGCGGCAGCGCTGGCGCCCCTTCCACCGCTTCCCCGCTTCGCGGGGAAGGATGAACTCAATCCCTGCCGCGATGAAAATCCGGCAGCGGCGGCGGACCCCACACATTCGTTTTGCCGCCCTGCCAGGTTTTCGGCCGTTGCGGCGTGTCCTGATGCCAGGGCCGCGGCTCGAAATAACCGAGTTCCTCGTCGACCATCTGGTCGAGTTCGCAGAAAAACTCGATGACCTGATCGTCCGGATTGCGATGATAGGTGGCGATGTTGTGGCCGGGGCCGTGACGCAGCGGGCCCCAGATGATCGGGATTTTCTTCTGTCCGAACAGATCGCAGGAGTTCTGCAGATGGATGAAATCCTTCAGCTCGAACGCCATGTGATGCATTTTGACGTTTTTGCCGCGGATGAAATTTACCGTGTGGTGATCGGTATTGCAGCGCATGAAGACGAAGAAATCGTCGATCCAGTCGGAGACGCGGAAGCCCAGGACTTTTTCGTAAAACGCGGCGGTCTTCTGCGGATCCTCGACGATCCAGGCGACGTGGCCTAGCTTCAACG
>DATEGX010000421.1:0-33448 GCA_035279875.1 Binataceae bacterium (SeqCode) | reverse complement strand
GATCGCGAAACTTCAGACCCGGGCCGAAGAAGAACTGAAGGTGGGCAATGTCGACCGCGCCACCCGGCTCCTGAGCAACGCGATCCAGGGCACTCAGCGGCTCGGCAACGTCAAGGCGACCCAGGCGCTGGTCGGCCTGATGGATCAGGTCAAGAAGACCCAGACTTTGCAGACCAAGGCGGCAAAAACCACTCTGCTGCAGGCGCAGGCAGTGGTGCGCAAGACCCAGATGCTCGATCCGGACGCGTTGAAGGATTTGCAGAAAGGCGAATGACCGTGGCGGTCGATTTGCGCTCGACCTTGCCGGGCGCTCAAAACGATCCACGGAGGTGGGTTCAATCATGATCAAATGCGGCGAATGCGGCTACGAAAATACCGACGGCCTCGACTATTGCGACGGTTGCGGGGCCAAGCTCGACGCGGCGGCGGGTGCGGGCGCGTCCTCGGCCGCATCCGCGGGCACATCAGGCGCGGCGGCCGCCGCGGTTGCCTCTGAACCGCCTGCCGCGGTTGCTGGCGAGCGGACTGAAGCGACTCCGGCAGTCGACGGCGGCGCGAGTCCAACTCCGGCGGAGAGCGCTCCGGCTGAGCATGCGGAGGCCGACAGCAAGGCCGCGGAAGCGCCGGTCTCTCCCAAGGCCCCGACCGGCGACACCAGCGGCACGCCTGCTGCCGCGGCTGCGGCGGCGGTTGCCGGTGCGCCCTTCAAGGCCAAGCTGGCGATTCTCCGCGGCGGGCGGCGCGGGCAGGAGTTCGAATTGGAAGCCGGTAACAGCCTGGTTGGCCGCTGGGATCCGGAGACCGGCGCCTTCCCGGAAGTCGACCTCGATGCCGACGACCCCGAGGCGAAGATCTCGCGCAAGCATGCGTTGATTCGGATCGAGGCCGGCAAAATCACCATCGAGGATATCGGCAGCCTCAACGGGACCTACGTTAACCGCCAGCCCCGGCTACAACCCGGCAACCCCGTGGACCTCAAAGATGGCGACGAGATAATCATCGGCAAGACATTCATGAAGCTGTCGATAAACCCGATTTCCTAATTTGTTCACGAACCCGGGCGCTCCACGATTGGCGCCTCCGGTCGTCGCGCTCGCGCGAGTACCGCGGATGTTTCTGTGATGAATACCGGCGACGCGCTTCCCGACGGCCAACTGCTCGACGGCCGCTACCGGATCCACAAGGTGCTGGGCGTTGGCGGGATGGGGCGCGTGTATCTGGCCAACGACACACGGCTGGCCAACCGGCCGGTTGCGGCCAAGGAGATGATGCTCGGCGACGGCATCCAGGAGCAAAAGGCGATCGAGGACTTCAATCGCGAAGCCAGCGTGCTCGCCCGCCTGTCACATCCGAGTATCCCGCAGGTCATCGACTATTTCGCCGAGCGCGGACGTTACTACCTGATCATGGAGTACGTGGCCGGCGGCGACCTCCAGCATCATCTTGACGAAATGGGCGCAGGGGCGCGCTTTCCCGAGGCCAAGGTGCTGGGGATGGCGCGGCAGTTGCTCGACGTGTTGCAGTTCCTCCACGGCCAGAAGCCGCCGATCGTTTACCGCGACCTCAAGCCCGGCAACATCATGATCGACCATCATGGGCGCGCAATGCTGATTGATTTCGGGATTGCGCGCTTCCTTCCGCCGGGCGGTCGGGGCACCCAAATCGGCTCGGTGGGCTACGCGCCGCCTGAGCAATATCTCGGCAAGATGGAGCCGCGTTCCGATCTGTACGCGCTCGCGGCCACCATGCATCACCTGTTGACCGGACGCGACCCTCAACTCGAACCGCCCTTCAGCTTTCCGCCGGTGCGTCAACTCGCGGCCACGGTCTCGGAAAAAACCGAACGGGTCGTAATGGCTGCGCTGGACAAGGAAATCGCCCGGCGGCCGGCCTCCGCGCGGGAGATGAAGGATGCGCTGCCCAGTCCGCAGGCAGACGAGGCTTGGGCGCCGCAACCGAGCAACCCTGGCAATCCCAGGCCAAATCCTGGAGTGGGGGCTGCGCCGATCGAGCTGAATCAGCCGGTCGCATTGGCGCGCTCGCCTACGCCGCGCTCGCTCCAGTCGCCGCCGGCGGTCGCGCCGTCCGCGCCGATGCCGGGAGCGTCGCGGGCACAGGCTGGGGCGATTGCGCGAATGAAGACCCAGCCTGGGCTGAGTCTGCCGTCCTCGCCGAAGCCCGGCCCGGGCAAGGTCTCGTCGACCGCAAAGACCAGTGATTTAGGCATAAAACGGCCGATCGGGGAGGCGGTGCAGAGCAAGCCCTCGCCACCGGCCCTAAAACCCGCGGAGTCCCGGCCGAATGCGCGCGCTCGCGTGGCTGCCGCGATCTCGACGGTGCGCGCCGCCATTGCCGCTGTTCCAGCGGTCTCTATGCCGCCGCAAAGCCCGCGACCAGGGGTCGCTCAACCATCGCGGTCTGCGGAAAAGCGCCCGGCCGAGCCATTTAGTCGACCGCGCACGAGCCCCACCGTAACCGATCGGCCCTCCAACGGTAACGTCGCCGTCCGGCCCGCGCCGATAGAAGTAGCGGGCGCGTGGCTGGTGTCGAGCGCAGAGGGGAAGCGCTTCGGCCTGATTGGCACCCGAATCGTGGTCGGACGCGCGGGAGGAAATCCCGATGGAATCGATCTCGATCTTTCCATTCTAAGCCGGGGTATCGAGCGGATTTCGCGCCGCCATGCGGAAATAATCAAACAGGGCGCGGACTATTTTATCCGCGACCTGGGCAGCGCAAACGGTACTTATGTCGTGGGGCGCGGCCGTCTCGGGCGCGATCAGTTGTACAAATTGAAAGATCGCGACGCGGTGGTGCTGGGTGGTGCTAAACTGGAATTTCGACGAGGCTGACGCGCGATGATCACGTGTCCTGAATGCGGCCAGCAGGCCGACGACGGCGCCAAATTCTGCGATCGCTGCGGCCAGGGCCTTTCGCCCTCCGCCGCGCATACGCCGGCGGCGTCGATCGCGCCACTTGCGCCAGGTACCGAGCTGCAGGGCTACAGGATCGTGGAGCTATTGAGTCAAAGCTCGCGCGAAAATCGTTATCGTGCGGGGCGGCGCAATGGCAAAACGCTCGAACCGGTGCAGTTGCGCGAGCAGAAGATCGAAGGGACCAGCCGATTCGACGGAGAACCGCTCGAAGCCGAGCCCGCTCGCGCGGCCGATACGGAAAATCCCGCAGGACCTCGGGCAAAAACCGCAGATCTGAACCTCAAGGAATCGGCTCACGCTGGGTCCAAACCGGCGACGGCTCCAGCCGTGTCGGATACGTCAGAAATCGCATCGGATCCCTCGCCAGACCGCGTCGCCGCCACACCGGTGGCCGCTGAGCACGCCGAACAGGAATCGATATCACTGGATCACGCGGTCGAGCCGGACGAGGGCCAGGTTCCGGCCAGTGACAACGGTTTGCAGGCGATTGTTTTGAGCGAAAGCGCCGAGGACCAGGCATCGACGGAAACCGGGGCGGCCGCGGCCACCGCCGCTGCCAACGGTCAGGCCGGCGGCACGGTTGCGGAGCCGGTAATCCACCCGCCGGCCAACCAGGACCTCGGCGAGGCCTTCGGGCGAGTGCTGGCGCTCTCGATGACGTTGAATCATGCGGCCTTCCAGCGCGCGATCGGCGGCTTCGCCGACGATGGCCGGGCTTACCTGGTCTACGCGGACGACGAATTGGAGCCTCTGGCGCGCCGGCCGGGCGGCCTCAAAATGGACGAGACCGAGGCCGTCGGCGTTGCCATCCAGGTATGCCAGGCGGTCAGTTTTGCGCATCGCCGCGGCCTGCGGGTCAACGACCTGTGCCCGCAGTCGGTGGCGCGCGCTCGCGACGGACGCATCAAGCTGACTGGCCTCGACTACATCAGCAACGACAACGAATTGCAGGCGGAACCGGTTTTCAACGACGGCTATACCGCGCCGGAAATCTACCGCGCGCGCAAGGTTGACAAACGGGCCGACGTCTTTTCGATTGGCGCGCTGATCTATAGCTGCCTGACCGGCGAGCGGATCGACGCGGAAAGCTGGCGCGAGGAAGCAGGCCCGATTCGTTTTTATCCGCCGCACGTGGTCAGCCCCGCGCTCGAGCAGGTGATTCGGCAGGCCTTGCGCTTTGACCCGGGCGCCAGATGGCCGACGGTCGACGCCCTCAAGGCCGAACTGGTGAAGCTGGCGGCGATCCTGACCGTCCGTGCCGCCGCGTTGACCGACGTCGGGATGGTGCGCGAGCATAACGAGGATTCGGTACTCTCCTTTGAATTCCGGCGTGACTCACTGGTCGATCCGGCGCAAACTCTCCTTTACGTGGTCGCCGACGGCATGGGCGGTGCTGAGGCGGGCGAAGTGGCAAGCGCAATTGCCGTAGGCGCGATCCGCAATTATGTTGAGGACAAGCTGACGGGCGGAGCCGCCGACGTGCGTTTGATCCTGCAGGACGCTCTCGAGCTGGCCAACACGAAGATCGTCGAATACCAGGCCGCGCATCCGGAGGCGCGCGGGATGGGCTCGACCGCGGTCGGTGTGCTGATGGCGCCGCCGGAGGCGGCGATCGCCTGGGTGGGAGATAGCCGTGGTTATCTCCACGACGGGAACGGTCTGCGCCAGTTGACGAAGGACCATTCGCTGGTTCAAAGGTTAATGGAAATAGGTCAGATTACCGCCGAGGAGGCTCGCCATCACGAGCACAAGAACGTGATCACGCGCTCGCTGGGCGCACGCCCCAAGGGCCCGGCAGGAGCGGAATCGCTTGCGCTGCGGCTCAAGCGGGGTGACCGGCTGATGTTGTGCAGCGACGGTTTGACCGCGCATGTCGAAGACCGGCAAATCGGCGAGATCCTGCGGCATCATTCGGAACCTTCGGCGGCGGCGCGCGAGCTGGTGGTGGCGGCCAACACGGGAGGCGGAACCGATAACGTGTCAGTGGTGGTTATTTTTACAGGCTGACACCGATGGCGAATACGCCCAAGCCGACCTCCGCGCCCAGCCCCTCAGCGCCGCTACCCGGCCCGCTCGAGCCCGGCATCGTCTTACAGAATCGTTACGCGATTGAACGCCTGATCGGCGGCGGCGGGATGGGAATGGTCTACCTCGCGCGCGACCAGCGCCTGTCTCGGCGTCCGTGCGCAATCAAAGAGATGGTCGACCACTTCATCGACCCGCAACAGCGCATCGAGGCCAACGAATACTTCGCCCGCGAAGCCGATACCCTCGCCCAGCTCAAGCATTCGGCGATACCGGCGATAACCGACCGTTTCGACGACCAGAATCGCCATTACCTGGTGATGGAGTACGTCGAGGGTCGCAACCTCGAGGAAGAACTGGCCGTCCGCGGGGGGCCTTTCCCGGAAGGGCTGGCGGTCGATATCGCGCGCCAGCTTTGCGACGTACTCGCCTATCTGCACGGGTTGACGCCGCCAATCGTCTACCGCGACATGAAGCCCTCCAACGTCATGCTGACGGCCAATGGGCGGGTGGTGCTGGTGGATTTCGGCATCGCGCGGCTGTTCAAGGCACAGCGCAAGGGCACCATGATTGGCACGCTGGGCTTTGCCCCGCCCGAGCAATACCAGGGTATTGCCGATCCTCGCAGTGACATCTATTCGCTCGGCGCGACCCTTCATTACGTGCTGACCGCGCGGGATCCGGAGAAGTTCCCGCCCTTCAGCTTTCCGCCGGTGCGCGACCTTCGGCCCGAGGTTTCGAGCAACCTGGCCGGAGCTATTGATCGCGCGCTCGGCTACGAGATGACCAATCGGCCGGCCACGGTGCAGGAATTCCGCGATATGCTGCTCTATGGCAGCGGACTCGGCACCACCGTGCGCAAGGTCAACTCGCAGGGCAGTACCGCTGACCTGACCCTGCCACCCCGGGTGCTCGAATTCGACGACGCGATGCCGGCGCCGCGACGGTCGAAGAGCGTGGCCCGGCGGATAGCCGGGATGGTGATTTTTACCGCCGCGCTGGCGGGGCTGGCCTTCGGCGCGACCTACGTCTACAACGACCCTGGCCTGCAGAACCAGCTTGGTATCCGGCAATACGTCGACAATCTGCCTTGGAAACATGCCGAAATTGTCGCGCTGGCCCGCACCCATCCGCTGAATTTCGAGGACCTGTCGGTCGAGCTTTCGACCCGGGCCGGCGATCCGTTGTCGAAGCCCAAGTCGAGCTTTACCGACTCGGAGCTTTCGGCCAACCGCTATCTTAAGTGGCAGGCGTCTTTCAAGAACGGCCTGGCCGGACTGGAGGGTCAGAACAATCGTGTCGAGGCGCGCATTTTCGACCCGCATGGCGTACAGATCGCTTCGAGCGCCGACCAGCGATTCATTGGTCCGTCGCAGACGGCAGCGGACTTCAGCGGGGTCGCCCTGTTACCGGACGCGAGCAATATCGGCACGGGGAATTATCGGATCGCGCTCTATTCCAATGACCAGGTGCTCGGGCAGCAGCAATTTTCGGTGACTGAAGACCTGGCAGCCAAGGCCGCGGCGGCGCGGGCGAAAAGCGAGGCCGAAGCCGCGGCGCGCAGCGAGGAGGCCAAACGCCAGGCCGAGGCGCGCAAACTCGCGATGCTGCAGGAGCGGATGCGGAAGCCGCTGCAACTCGAACGAATCGATTTCATCAATACCACCAAGGACGGCACCGCGCTGTCGCCCCCGAGCACCGCGTTCAGCTTGAGCAAAGTCTTGTTCGTGGGATGGCGCGTGACCTTCAGCAACCGGCTATACGGGCTCGACAACAATCAGTACCGGGTGGACGCGGCCTATGTTGCGCCCGACGGCAGCACGCTCGGCAGCGTCGACGACATCGAATCCGTAAACCAGACCCAGTCCCGTGTAACTTTCAGTGGGCGGGTTGGGAATGCCGCCGGCGGCGCATTTCTGCCTGGGCGCTACGCGGTAAACTTCTATTTGAACGGGCAGTACTTCGCCCAGCGCAAGTTCCAGGTAACTGCCGACGCCGGGGTTCCCTTTAGCGGCGGTCCGGTGGCGAGCGGCGGCGGTGTGCCGGCTTCAACCGCGGTCGGCCTTGAGATGCCGCTGCTGGCGAGCGGGACGATCCAGGGAATCAGCAGCGGCTCGGCGCCTCTGGAATTGCGCCTGCGTCCGCAAGCCAACGGCTTCCTGCACGGCGAGATGGTAGTCCACCTGGCCGGCTACGGAGCCACCCCTATCGAAGGCTTCGTGCGCGGTAATCACGTGCAATTCCAGGTGCCCTATGGCGCTGAAACCTACTTTTTCGAGGGTCAGCGCGACCACGACATGCTGGGCGGCACCTTCGAATCGACCCCTACCGGCAAACACGGCAGTTGGGCGACCCGAGCCGACTGACTTCCAGCCGCTCTCAGGTTGAAGAGGCCGCAGGGCACTGGATTTTGAGCTGAACCAATGGCAACCAACGTTTCAAGGGAAAAACTGCTCTTCTATGCGGCGGCCGGCGGACTGGGCGGACTCGGGGCCTGGGCGGCGGCTGAGTCGTTCATGGGTGTGCGCAACCCGTGGTCGCGCGACGTGATCCTGGGCGCAATTGTCGGACTCTTTATCGCGGCCTTCCTCGCCTCGATCGAGGCGCTCAGCGTGAGCCAATGGAGCCAGGCGATGCGAGGGGTCAAGACCGGCGCGATTATCGGCACAATTGGCGGCGCGCTGGGATTGCTGGTCGGTGAACTCGCGTTCGACGTACTCGGCGGACTCAACGGTCGAATCCTCGGATGGGCCGTTTTAGGGCTGGTGGTTGGTCTGGGCGTCGGCTGGGCGACGCGATCGAACGCGAGACGGCGCAACGGCGCGATTGGCGGATTGCTGGGAGGAGCAGTCGGTGGATTGTGCTATCAGGCATTAACGGCCACTTTTCCACAGACATTTGGGCGCGCGATTGCGATAATAATTCTTGGCGCGCTCATAGGCTTTTTCATCGGATTGGTCAGCGAACTGCTCAAACGCGGATGGCTGATGGTGGTCCGCAGTCAGAGCCGTAATGCCCGCGAGGGACGTGAATACCCGTTGAGCAAGCCGGTTACGATTATCGGGCGGGCCGAGGAGAGCGATATCGGCCTGTTTGGCGACCAGGCCGTGCAAGCGCGGCACGCCGTGATTCGCAACGAGGGCAAGAATTTCTTCATCAGCCCGACCGGGGGCGGGCAGGTATTGGTCAACCGGCAGCCAATCCAGGGGCGCTGCGCCCTCAAAAGTGGCGACCGTCTCGAAGTGGGCGGCACGTTGTTCCTCTTCCGTGAGCGCGCCCAGGCATCGCAGAACTGATAGCGCCGCCGACGCGCGGCTTTCGCGGCACCGGCTCGCGGCGCTCTGCGCACTCATGCTTTTTCCGGCGTGCGCGTCGACCAACAACCAGCCGGTCGCGATGCCCCCTAGTTCAGTACAAATCGTCGAATATTACCCATTCCAGGTCAAAGGCTACGAGAATACCTATCCCAAGCGGCCGGTTCTGGTGCTCCCGGCGATTGACGCGCGTGACTTCAAGGACGCCGCCGGGATGGCGCATACGGCGAGCGACGGCAACCCGGCGATCGGCGTAATCCGCGATCGCAGTGGCGAAGTCGACCAGCGGCTATACGGACCGCCATTGGAGGCCTTGGTTCGCGATTCAATCTCGCAGGCCGCGCAGGAGGCCGGGATGGTTTCGACGACCTCGGCGATGTCGCTTAAGCAGGCGTTATCTGAAAAGCCCGGTACGTACGTCATTCAGCCAAAGATCGCCCGTTTCTGGGTCACCAAGCATCGTGGACCCGACAATCCCGCCGGGCCGACCTGGTTTGCCAGCGCCGACGTAACGATCGACGTCTCGGTTTACAAATCTCCGTTCGACGTTCCGTTCTGGCAAGGTGAGAGTGACGCGACCTATGACGATCCGCCACCGCCCGTTGCCGGCAGCGCACCCGAAGACCTGACCGAAATCTACGACAATCCCGGGCAAGTGCTCTCGGTGGCGCTCACTCGGTCCGCGGCCGGGATCTTCAAGCGCGACGACCTGCATACATTGGTCACCGAAGACACGGCGGTCCCTGCCCACCAATAGACTTGGGCGTCACCGGGAGTCGCAGTTCGCGGCTCGATCGCCGGCTTGCCTACCCGATTCGTCAGCGACGACGCCCGAATCTACGGTGTCGACGACGTGACTGCACCAGAGACAGCCCGTTAGCTTATGGTCTTATGTCTAAGGTGTAGAAAACAATTATTTGTAACGATTAGTCTATTGCAGTTCGTAAGCGCGATTCAGATAGTGCATCGGACGAGCGGCCTACTTGCGCATGGTGGCAGATAGGACCAGTCTTGGATGAGACCTCGAATGCCCCAGCTTGGCATCATCGTGAGGCACTGGCCGCGTTCGAAGCCAGCGCGCTGGCATCTTCTTGAGGTTCGAACGAAGGGCTAGGTGACGGTGGCCTCTTTCGATCACGACCGGGTTTACCAGCTTTACCTGAATTTCCTCGAAACGGCGGAAAGCAAACGCCGATGGAGCATTTTCAAGGATATTCCTTGGAATGAGTTGGACGTCTCCAAGGCGACGGAAGTCAATGCGCGGCGTATTGAGCTTTTCTGCTCGGAAGAACTCTATCTGCCGGATTACACCGCCAATGCATTGCGGTTGTTGCGCTCAATGTTCGGGATGGCGTGGTTTCAGACCTGTTGGGCGTATGAAGAATCCAGGCATGGGTTGGTGTTTCGCGAATACCTGATCCGCTCCGGCCTGCGTTCCGAGGCGGAGGTTACCCAGCTCGAAGAGATCGTCTTCGCTAATGTGTGGAGTCTGCCATTCGAGACGCCCCGCCAGATGGCGTGTTACGGAGCTCTTCAGGAAGGCGCGACGTACACTGCCTACAAGATCCAAAGGGACCTGGCCCGCTCGGCGGATGATAAACTGCTCGAGACGATCTTCTTCCTGGTTGGCCGGGATGAAGCCGCACATGGCGGCTTTTATCGCGCCCTGGTGGGAATGGAGCTCGCGGAGGACCGCGAAGGAACGATTGCCGATCTGGCCTTCGTGTTCTCGAAATTCAAGATGCCAGGGGATGGTCTCATTCCTGACTATCGCCAACGGCTCAAGGCTACCGGCGCGGGAATAAGCCCGAGGATGTTCCTCGAACACGTCGCGCTGCCGCTACTGACGACGCTGGAAATTCCCCGCGTGGAACTCAAAGGCGCCTGCAAAAATGCGGCAACGGATGCCGAGGTTGATTCTGTCTTCGACGCGAGCTTCCGGCCGCCCGCCCATTGAGCGCAAGGTCAGGTTCCCGCAGTAGTGTTGTCCATATCGCGCGACTGAGATCCGCAGCAAATCCGGCTTAGACGCGATGATACTTCATTCGGCAACCAACTGCGCATCTATCAGACGCGTTGCCAGATCTTCGCGAAGGGATCCCACGACGGGTCGCGATGCCATTCGTATTCCATCGCGATTGCGACCTTCTCCGCCGTTTCCGCACCGCACTGCCGCGCGATAATCGCGAGCGCCATATCGATTCCCGCCGAGACGCCGGAGGAAGTCGCGAACTTTCCATCCTCCACCCATCGCGCCGCAGCAACCCAATTCACCTTCGGCCCTTGCGATACCACCCAATCAAACGATCGTTTGTTGGTGGTGGCACGGTGACCGTCAAGCACTCCTGCGCGCGCCAGCAGGGCAGCGCCGGTGCACACTGAGGTCACGGTTTCGGCCTCGCTCGCGCGAACGCGAAGCCAGGACAGGAGGGCCGGATTCTCGACCTCGCGCCGGGTGCCGATTCCGCCCGGCGCCAGCATTATGTCGAGCCTGGGACAATCAGCGAAGCTAAACTCGGCGAGCGCCTTCGGCCCCTGTGCACTGGCGACGGCACCGCGTTCCTGCGCGACCATCAGCAGGGTGAAAGCACCCTCGGTTTCGCGGCTGGCGTAAGCTTCCGCCGGTCCGAATACGTCGAGCAATTCGAATCCGTCGAACAGCACGATGCCCAATGTTTTCGCCGATGCCATCTGTTTGTTTTGATCCTCGCCAATTGAGCCGGGTGCTCGATTATGGGGGCGCCTTTGTTCACGAGGCAACGCCTGGTCTCAAAGGCCGGTGGGTCCTTCCGCCGTTGCTGTCACTTTGCACGGCCGAGAAGATCGCGGGCTTCATTGCTGTACGCACCCGGCCGATCGTAGAGTAACAAGGGCGGTTCAATTTTGACTTCGACCCGGCCACCCTTGCGCGCCTCCATCAGTACGATGGTTGCTGGCCGGCCGGGTAGTGGATGTACGAAGCGAATTCGTTTGGGCTCGAGCCGCTTCCCCTTCAATTCCGTGATCAGCTCGGCAGTTCTGGCCGCGGTAAAGACCAGTGCAAGCTTGCCGCCGTTTTTCGCATAACGCGCCGCAGCCGCTATGAAATCGTGCAGCGCCGCGCCGTCCGCGCCGCGCGCGATTCGCCGCCCCGGGAGAGGGCTCTCGCGGCCGCTGCCGGCAGAGCGATAGGGCGGATTCGCGACAACGTAGTCGAACGAACCGGGAGCCAGTCCCGGGACATTTCGTTCGCGAATGTCCGCGCATATCGCGGTTAAGCGCGCGATACCGTTGAGCGAAGCGTTCCTGGAGATCATCGCCGCCAGTTGCGGCTGAATTTCAACCGCCGCGACTTCGCGCGGACTGCGCAGCGCGGCGAGCATCACCGCCACCACTCCGCTGCCCGCACCGAGTTCCAACACTCGCGCACCGTGAGCGGGTTGCGCGAAGCGTCCGAGCAGGATCGAGTCGACCGCGAAGCGATAACCTTTCGCGGGCTGGACGATGCTGATGGTGCCGCCTAGGATCGCGTCTAGAGTCTCAGCTGGACCGGTTATCATGGAAGCCGCTGAAAAAGGCGCACGCTATGCCCGTGTCTTCCGTAAAGCCGGAGCGCTGCTGGGCAAGGGCAGAATAGCGCGCGCAGTCGAGGTGCTCGAACAGGGCAAAGCGCTCGCCGAGGGTTGGGGCGACGCCGGCATGGCAAGGCGGTTCGCCGCCGAAATTATCCGCGTGAGCGCGCCGGCAAAATCACCTGAATAGTTTCTTTCGCGACGCACTTATTCTCTTACACATAACCCCGAAAAATCGGAGCAGCGGGCGCCTATTCTGCGCTTGCTGATCGGCCTTGACGAGGACCGATTCGTACTTAACTTGAGTGCAGAAGGTTGGAAGGCTCACGAAGCGCGGACCAGCCAGAATAATCAAATTCGCCGGTGCACCCGGCCGGAGGAGCTAAATGGAAATCAGGTACGAAAACTCATTCCCTACCAACGGATGGTTGTTTGATCGGATGAACGGACTTTTCAAGGAGTTCAACCCTCAGGCACGTCCGCAAGCGGTTCGCCCCCAGGTTGACGTGGTCGAAGACAAGGAAGGCTATCACTTCTACTTCGATATGCCGGGCCTTAAGAGCGAGTCGGTAGACCTGCGGGTCGAGAATGATACCTTGACGGTTTCGGCGGAGCGCAAGCGCCCTGAATGGTCGAAGGAGTCGTCAGTTCACTTCTCGGAGCGTCCGTATGGCACGATTCGCCGCTCATTCGAACTGCCGGAGGATGCGAGCCACGAAAAGATTCACGCGAGCTACAAAGACGGCGTGCTCGAGGTGACGGTGGAGAAGCGGCCCGAGGCCAAGCCGGTTAAAATTCAGATCAACTAGAGTATCCGCGGACACGGTGCGCCGGGTGGCCGGCGCACCGCGTCGATTGACCTAGCGTGGCCGCTCGAAGAAGTGAAAATTTGAATCGTAATCTCAGGGAATTCATTCAGCAGTACGTTGCGGCAACCGAAGGCACCAATCCGGTAGTTCGCTGCGGCGTCTGCGATTCATTGACCGCGCTATACCAGGTCGATGACGCCGGCCGGCCGATTTGCCCGCGTCATGGCTCGGGCGACTCAAGCGATAAATTGTTGATGGAGGCTGACGCCCACCTGATGCTCGGTCATTTTTTCCAGCCCGATATGGACAACCCGCAATGAACCTGGCGCTAATCGGCGGCCGGGAGCGGAATCCTTCCTAAGGAGCGAGATTCCCACAGGCACATGACATCCTGGATAATCATTGCGATCATCGTTCTGGCCGCGCTCTACGCAGTGTTCGCCTACAACTCGCTCGTGCGGATGCGCAACGGAGTCGAGAATGCGTGGCGTCAGATCGACGTTCAACTGAAGCGGCGGCACGACTTGATTCCGAACCTGGTCGAAGCCGTGAAGGGTTACATGCAGTTCGAGCGTGATACCCTGACCCAGGTCGTGGAGGCGCGTAATCGCGCGGTCGCCGCGCCGAGCCAGCCGGCCCGGCTCGAGGCGGAAAACCAGCTTACGGCGGGGCTTGGGCGCCTGCTCGCGATCATGGAAAACTATCCGCAACTCAAGGCGGATCAGAACGTATTGCAGCTCCAGGAGCAGCTCACCACCACCGAGAATCAAATCGCCTTCTCGCGCCAGGCCTACAACGACGCGGTGCTGCAGCTCAACAACCGCATCGAGACCTTTCCCGCCAATCTGATCGCTAACAATTTTGGTTTTCATCCGGCCGACTATTTCAAGGCGGCGCCTGAGGATCAGGCCCTGCCCAAAGTCGATCTTTCGCTGGGTGCCCCGCGCGCGTCGTAACGCAGAGCCGCCCGCGTTCGCGGACGAGTAAGGCCTAATGCCCGAGCGGCACGGCGATTTCTGGGAACTCGAGCGGCGCAATCGTCGCGAAACTGCGGCGCTGGTCGCGGTTTTTCTCGTCATCTTCTGCGCGCTTGGCTTTGGACTGGATTTCGTTATCGGGGCGATCCGCATCCGGGATGGCCACCTCGTGGGGTTTCCGTTTCTCACGATCGCGGCGCTGATCATTGGGTCAGTGCAGTCGCTGGTTTCGTATTACGGGGGAGCGTCACTGGTGCTGCTGTCGGCGCACGCGCGAGCGCTAACCGCGGATTCGCTCAAGCATCAGATGGTACTCGACGTAATCAACGAGATGGCCCTGGCGGCGCGGATGCCGGTGCCGCGCGCCTACCTGATAGACGATCCCGCACCTAACGCTTTCGCGACCGGGCGCGACCCAGCCCATTCGGTGGTTTGCGTAACGCAGGGTCTGGTCGACGAAATGGACCGCGAGGAGCTGCAGGGAGTGCTGGGCCACGAAATGGCGCACATCCGCGACTACGATATCCGGACCATGATGATGATTGCGGTGTTGGTCGGCGGGGTCGCGATGCTGGCGGATTTTTTCTTGCGATGGTCGTTCTTTGGCGGTTTCGGCGACCGTGGCGACGGCGATCGCAGCGACGGCGGCGAGGCCGGCGCGATAATCGCAATCGCGGTCTTCGTACTTGCGATTGTCGCGCCGATTTTCTCGCAGCTAATCGCGATGGCGGTTTCGCGTCAGCGCGAACTTCTGGCGGACGCGTCCTCGGTCGAGTTTACGCGCAATCCACGCGCTCTGCTCCGGGCGCTCGAGCACATTGCGCGCACCGAGTCGCCTTTGGCTCACGCTGCGCGCGGCATCGGCCATCTCTTTATTGTCAACCCGCTCGAAGGCGTACAGGATCGCAGCGACGGTTTTTTCACGAATCTTTTTTCGACGCATCCGCCGCTCAGCCGGCGGATTGAGCGGCTGCGTCAGCTACTCGGCGAGTCGACCGCCGGCACGGCGCTTCACAGCGGCGCCAGTTCGTAGTCATCGATCTAGACTTCGAAAAAGACCGTCTCGTTCTCCCCCTGCAATATGATGTCGAACCGGTAGTGTGATTGAGTCGAACTGCGCGAGTCGCGCGCGACCAGCGTTGCGCGCCGGCTTTCGGGAACGCAGGTTAGTACCGGGTCCGTCGCGTTCAGCGCTTCGCCGGGGAAATAAATTCGCGTTACCAGATGGTGCAGCAGGCCGCGGGCGAAGACGTTGACGTTGATGTGCGGCGCGTGGGCAAAGTCGCCCGTTTCGCGCACCGGCCCGGGCTTGATGGTCACGAAGCGGAAGCAGCCCGCGCGATCGGTCGCGCACCGCCCGAAGCCGTGAAAGTGCGTGTCGATCGGTTGCCGCTCCGGGTCGTCGGGATGGTCGTAGCGGCCGGCCGCGTTCGCCTGCCAGATCTCTAACATTGCATCGCCGACAGGATTTCCGTCGCCGTCGAGCACGAGCCCTTCGATTACAATGCGCTGGCCTATTGTCTCCTTTGCGGTCAGATCGTGGAGCGCGTCATCAAGCAGTGCCCGATGAAAAAATGGTCCAATCGTTTGCGGCGGTGTCAGCGGTAGCGTCATCTCTTACCGCTCGGCCGGGGTGGCAAGGCGGCCGCGCAGGACAAAATCGAAGCGGTAGCCGAGCGCATGCTCCGGCACCGTCGTCCCCATATCGAGCGCCGCGATCAAGCGGTTGCGCACGGCAGGTTCTTCGATGCTGTTGAAAATCGGATCGAGCGCAAGAAGCGGGTCGCCCTCGAAGTACATCTGGGTCACCAGGCGCGTCGCAAAGGCGGGACCGAAAAGGCTGTAGTGAATATGGGCCGGGCGCCAGGCATTGTAATGGTTGCGCCATGGATAAGCGCCGGGCTTGATTGTGACGAATCTGTATACTCCCGCGGCATCGGTTATCGTGCGGCCAACGCCATTGAAATGCGGATCCAGTGGTGCGCTATGCTGATCGACCTCATGGGCGTAGCGGCCGGCCGCGTTGGCCTGCCAGATTTCAATCAAACATTCGGGTATCGCCCGGCCATCTTCATCGAGCACGCGCCCGCTCACGACGATTCGTTCACCTAATGCTTCTCCGCCGTCGAAGCGTGTCATATCGGAGTCGCTGGCGAAGCCCTGCTTAAGCCCGAAACGCGGCCCGGTGATTTCCGAAAGAGTTTGGTCAATCAGAATCGGCGCATGCAGCGGCGCTCGCTTCTGGGTGCTCCCGTATGCGGGTGAGAGCAGTCGCGGGCCTTCGCTTTCGGTGAGGCGCCGGTAGCGCTCGCCGGCATTCATTGCGATCCGCTCAGATTGTCCGGTTCGCACAGGCCATCCATCGCGAAACTGAACAGTTCCAAAGAGTGCTGCTCTAATGCAGATGCTTATGAACGAAGCCGATAATCTTCTGAATCGCCTCAGCGGCCTGCGGTGAATCCGGTTTGCGCACGATAAAGCCCTCGGCGGCGTTATCGTATAGCTGCAAATCAACCTGACCGCCGGCCTTCTGGTACTTCGCCACGAAGCTGTCGAGATCAACTCGTGGATGAACGATGTCGCGCGTGCCCTGAATATACAGCGCAGGCGGCAGTTCCACCGATTCACCGCGCTCGAGTGCGAGCAGCGGATTACCCTCGGCCATCGCGGCCTCGCTCTGCCAGAACTTATCGTGCAGCGGCAGCACGAGATCGACGAATTCGGGATAAGGCTGTCCCTTCTCTTTTAGCTTCTTCGCGTAAAGGTAGCGTCCGAGAGGATTGATTACGGGCCACAACATCACCACCGCGCGCACCCGCGCATCCACGCTCGGAGAGCCCGGCGGCAGCGGAATCGTGCTGTAGCGGGAATCGGCCGGCCGCATTCCAGTCAGCATCGCCTGGTGCCCGCCGCTGGAACTGCCCATAACCCCGACCAAATCGGGCCGAATAGCGAACTGCTCGGCGTGCGACTTGAGCCAGCGAATCCCGTAGTTGATATCGGCCAGCGAAGCCGGGTAGGTGCCGTCAGGAGGCATGCGGAAATCCAACGCCATTACCACCACGCCGCTCCTGGCCAACGGCTCGTTGACCGGCGTGTCGTGCGTGCGATCCATCAGGCACCAGGCTCCGCCATGGATCTCGACGACCGCAGGAAACGGTCCGTTGCCACGCGGTTTGAAGACCCGGGCCATCAGCGGCTTATCGCCATGGCGCAGGTATTCGACGTCCTCAATGCCAATTTCGTATCGATGCGCGGTCTCGGCCATGGCAGGCTCCTCTGGAAGCGGATTTGCGTTCGACTACGAGTTAGCCTGCGCCGAATCGTGCATTTCCGTCAAGAAAAGGGCGCCGCCCCGCGGCAATCCGGGGGGCGATCGGAAGGGGGCCATCCTATGAGAAGTTCAGGCGAATCGCGCTGATAGGTGACGACTCATCGGCCGTTCATAGCTTGTGCGCCGGCACGCGGCTCCTGCAGGATCTGGTAAAGGAGGGCCCGACCGACTTTCTCGCATTCGGCTCGGAACGTCGCGATTTTTCGCGGCTCGACCTTCTCGCCATTGCGAAGCGCGGTTTCGAGTTCGAGCGCGATCGTCTGCAGCCGATGCGCGCCGAAGGTGCCGGCAGTCGATTTGGTCGCATGAGCGACCCGTTCGGCGGTTTTGAGGTCGTCTTGTGCCAGCGCCTGATCGAGCCGCTCCAACTGCTTGGGGGTTTCAACCTGGTATAGCCCGATTAGATCGTCCAGCAGGCCGTCGCCTTCCTCGCGCAGACCATCGATTGAGGCCGGGTCGAACGCGACATATTCTTCCGAGCCTTCGCGCTCGACGCTCGGGGCGGTGCGCCTGGGTTCGGCAGAGCGCTGTACGGAGCCGAGCCATTGCTCAATCAATAACTCCAGCTGTTCGGTGGCGACGGGCTTGGCGAGGTAGTAGTCCATTCCGGCGGCAAGGCAGCACTCGGACGTATCGCTTCCAGAAGGCGAGGTTACTGCCACGATTATCGGGTGATGCCCTTCGTGCTCCCGCCGTCGAATCTGGCGCGTGGCCTCGAGCCCGTCCAATTCCGGCAATTGGCAATCCATCAGAATCAGGTCGTAGGCTTGTCGCTCCGCGGCAGCAATGGCTTCGTTACCGTCGGTCACGCTGTCAGCGCTGTAGCCCAGTTTTGCCAACTGTGCCAAGGCAATTTTACGGCTAATAGGGTCGTCTTCAGCTACCAGAATACGAACTGAGGTCACGGCTACGGGCTCCTGTTCAGATTGGACTGGGTTCGCCAGGGAACCACCTGACCAGACGAGCAGGAATTGTTCCGCTCCTTATTTCCGAAAACCGACCAAAATAAGCGTGGATTCCCGTTAAAGCCGCATCAAGGCCTCCAGATAATCCCAAAAAGTGTGTCGAAACGAGACTAACCGTTCCGATCTTGCGCCGAGCGAAAGGCCGGCGAAAACCGGAGTTCGGCAAGCTAGGCGATTTTGTACGTCACCAGCGCGTCGGCAATGAGTTCGCGATCGCGGTCGCGAATCTCGACCGAGATGCTGGCGATCCGCTTTCCCGAACGGCGAACAGTAGCCTCGGCAATCAGGTCGCTCTGCGCTCCCGGGGCGGTGTAATTCACGGTCATCGAGATGGTCGCGCTTCGCTGGGATTGCGGCAGAGTCCAGACCGCGGCGCAGGCAGCGAAGTCAGCCAGCGAGGCGATCGCACCGCCGTGAATTGGGACATCGGGCGGGCCGTAGTTGAGCAGCCGTGGATGGAACGGCATGCGGACCGTAACCGCGCCCTCGCTCGCGGATTCGACGGTAAGTCCGAGCAGGGCCGAAAAAGCGCCTTCGGTCAGCTGCTTCAGTGCCGGAAACCGATGGTAGACCTCGCTCATCGAACGCTCCGCACTGGGATGTGTTCCGCGAGCCGCAACGCCATCTCGACGGCCGCGGCCGCGTCGGTGGCGTGCGAAATCATCTCGAGTTGCTCCCATGCACGCAGGGCAACCACCGGACGGCCAAGTTTAAGCGCGAGGCCGATCTCGGAAAGGGTGCCGCCCTCGCCCGCAAGCGCGACCACAGCGTCGGCGCTGGCGACGATAATCGCGTTGCGCGCCTGGCCCATGCCGGTCGCCAATACATACTCGATATGCGGGTTCGCTGCAGAGCGATCATAGCCGGGGAGCACGCCTATAGTGACGCCGCCGGCCGAACGCGATCCGCGCGCGGCCTCGCTCATAACGCCGCCACCACCACCGCAGATGAGAACGGCGCCGTGGCCTGCGATCGCTTTCCCGGTAGCGTAGGCCAATTCCGCGACTGCGGCCGAAGCATCATTGGCGCCGATCACCGCTATGGTTCTGCGTGGCGCCAACTCAGATTCTCAATAGGCCCGGGAGCTCGGCCAGGTCGTCGATCATAAACCGTGGCTTTGGAATCTCTTCGGGCAGCGACGCGCCATTTTTGCGGATCCAGGCGGTGGGAATGCCGACCTGAAATGCGCCCCATACGTCGTCGCGAGGAGTATCGCCGACGAACAGGACTTCATGCGGCGCGAGACCAAGCATGTCGAGCATCCGGCGAAAAATCCGCGGGTCGGGCTTGCGCAGCTGCACTTCGGCCGAGATAACGACGGCCTCGAATAAATCTGCTACGCCGGTGTCGGTCAAAACCTCACGGCCGCAGCGGGCATCGTCAAAGTTTGAGAGCAGGCCCAGGCGGTAGTGCGGGGCGATCCGCCGGACCGCTTCAGCACGCTCTTGAGGCGCCGAAGTCACTGCGCGCACCTGGTCCATGTGAACCCGGGTCAGAACCTCAGCAAATGCCTCCACTTCTCCTCGATCGACCGCGGCCATCCGCTCGAGGGTGCGCGCGAAGCGCTCGTGACAGGTGATCTCAATTCCGTCGCGTTCCCGTTCGAAGGCGATTTCTTCAGTCACTCGGGAATAGATCTGGACGAAAGCGCTTCGATCGAAGGCCGCGCCGAGCCGTTCCTCGAGCTTGGGAAAGACCCACGGCATGGTGGTGCGGATTGCCCGTCCGTTAAGTTCCATAAGCGGCAGGCGCTCGGGTTCCCAGCGCACCAGGGTATCGAACAGGTCCAGAACCACGGCCCGAAATTCGTGATTAGCCATGACCCGAAAGCGCTGCCGACGATGTCAGAAGGGCGAGCAGGTTGAGCACCATCACACCGCCATTGAGTGCGACGGATAAGCGATGCAGTCGGTCGAATTCGGCAGTACGCGCAGGGTCGCTATTGGGCTCCTCGGCAGTGATATGAATCGCGTCGATGCGCGGCCGCACCACGGCGCCCGCGTAGATCGTCAACGCCAGCGCGATTGCGAGCGCGACAGCGCTGAGCATCCACCACAGCCGCGGGGTGCGCACCGCACTGAAGTAGATGGCGAGTAGCAGCGCGATTACTCCCGCCACGTAACCCAGCAGGTAGTAACGAGGGAAAATTCCGCTGACCAGCTTGCCAGCGTCGGCGCGTTCAAGCACGCGGAAGATCACTGGCGCGGTCAGAACCGAAAAGAAAATCATGCCGCCGAGCCAGCATGCGATGCAGAGCAGATAAATAAAGAGGGTGAAAGTCATGCCGCGTCCGCCTCGCGCCGCATCGGGACCAGCCCCGGGGTTACCGTCAATGCGTACAATTTCATCAGTTCAGGTAGCGTTTGGGGGCGCCGGGAAGTGCCGCGCGCTCGGCGAAGCCGCCTTCTACCGGATGCCACGCGTCGACCGCCGGCTCGCCGAATTGCCAACATAGGAACACGACGTTGTCATCGTCGATTTCCCAGGGAAAATCGATCAGGCCCTGATCGATATCCTTCAGGAAGCATCCGAGGGTTTCGATTTTCCGCGCCGCTTCGGCCATCCGCTCGGCCGGCTCGCGCAACTGTGGATGACGCTCGACGATCTGCGCGAGGCCGAGATCGTCGAGACCCGGCTCGCGGTCGGCCAGGGCGCGAATCTGATCACGAAGCTCGCGGACGTCGGATTGCAGCTCACGGACGAGGATCTCCAGACGCGGCAACAGCTCGTTCGCTTCCGCGGGCGTAAAAAGCTTATCGAAATTGTACTTAGGCAACCGTTGTCACTCTTCGCGGCCCCCCTGGCGCTCGCCCAAATCGTGTTTACCTTAGGGTGTGGAATCTTGAGCGCCCGCCAGTGGTATATTACGTTAAAAGCCCGCTGCGCAAAATCCATATGAACGGCGGCCGGGTGCACTCAGAAAAGAGCCGGTGACCAACCGCTATGGCAGAGAAACCCCAAGGAGAAAAGCGCTTCGAGACTGAGGAAGACCTGAGTCAGATCGAAGTTCCGGAGGTTTTGCCCCTCCTGCCACTGCGCGGTATCGTCATTTTCCCAAGTCAAACTCATCCTTTTCTGGTCTCGCGCAGTTCTTCTCTCAAACTTATCGAGGATGTCGGCGAGAATTCAAAAATTATCGCGCTCGCCGCGCAGAAGAATCCCGAGGAAGAGAATCCCGCTCCCGAGGGTCTGTACCAACGCGGGACAGCGGTCAGAATTCTAAAAATGCTCAAGTACCCGGACCAGAGCGTCCGAGTGCTGGTGCAAGGCATCGCTCGCATCGAGCTTCAGCAGTTCACTCAGCGGGAGCCATACTTTGTTGCGCGTGTCGGCCGGCTGGCCGAAACTCTGAACCAGGACCGGGAGGTCGACGCCCTCCAAGCCAATCTGGTCAGCCAATTCTCGAAATTCGTCTCGCTGGTACCCTATCTGCCGGATGAGCTCCAGATGATCGCGATGCAGGTTCGCGATCCGGCGCGGCTGACCGATTTGGTGGCCGCATATCTCAAGGTCGCAGTCGAGGAGTTGCAGGATTTGTTAGCGACCCTCGATGTTCGCCAGCGGCTCGAGAAGCTGATTGTTATCCTCAATCGAGAAATCGAGCTGCTCGAACTCGGGCACAAGATCCAGTCACAGGTCCAGACCGAGCTCAACAAAAATCAGCGTGAGTACTACCTCCGCCAGCAACTCAAGGCGATCCAGAAGGAACTTGGCGAAGGCGACGGCCGTTCGGCCGAGATCGAGGACCTGGAAAAGAAAATCGGCGAAGCCCAGATGCCGGAGGAGGCTCGCAAGGCCGCTGACAAGGAACTCGACCGGCTGCGGATGATACCGCCCGAGTCGGCTGAGCACACGGTTGTCCGCACCTATCTCGATTGGCTGGTGAGCCTGCCCTGGAGCATCGCGACCGAAGACAACCTGGACATCAAGCACGCCCGCGAAGTGCTCGATGAAGACCACTACGATCTCGAGAAAGTCAAAGAGCGAATCCTCGAGTTTCTGGCGGTGCGGAAGCTCAAACAGGACAGCAAAGGGCCGATCCTGTGCTTCGTTGGCCCACCCGGTACCGGCAAAACCTCGCTGGGGCGTTCGATCGCGCGCGCACTTGGGCGCAAATTCGTGCGGCTGTCGCTCGGCGGCATTCGCGACGAGGCCGAGATTCGCGGTCACCGGCGCACCTATATCGGCGCGTTGCCTGGCCGCATTATCCAGGGGCTGCGCAATGCCGGGTCAAACAACCCGCTGTTCATTCTGGACGAGGTCGACAAGCTTGGCGCTGATTTCCGCGGCGACCCCGCTTCCGCTCTGCTGGAGGTGCTCGATCCCGAGCAGAACAATAGCTTCTCCGATCATTACCTGGATGTGCCGTTTGATCTTTCGCACGTGCTGTTCGTTACGACCGCGAACGTTCTTGACACGATTCCGCATGCCCTGCGCGATCGGATGGAGGTTCTTGAGCTTCCCGGTTACACCGAGGAGGAGAAGCTCCATATCGTCGACCGCCACCTGGTGCCGAAGCAACTGTCGGAGAACGGACTGGCCGGTAAAAACATCGGCTTCACTCGCGAGGCGGTCTCGGAAATCATCCGGAGCTACGCGCGTGAGGCGGGTCTGCGAAACCTCGAGCGTGAAATCGCCCGAATTTGTCGCAAGATCGCGCGTTCAATAACCGAGGGCGAAGCGCCACCCGCTCAAATCACACTCGAGATGCTGCAGCGTTATCTCGGACCGCCCCGCTATTTCTCCGAGGTCGCTGAGCGAACCAACGAGCCGGGAGTGGCGACCGGGCTCGCTTGGACTCCAAACGGCGGCGATATCATCTTCATCGAAAGCACCCGGATGAACGGGCAGAAGGGCCTGACGCTGACCGGTTCGCTCGGGGATGTGATGAAGGAATCAGCGCAAGCCGCATTGTCCTATATTCGCACGCATGCGGAGCGTCTCGGCTTGGCCGCCGACTTCTACGATAAGTCCGATATCCATGCGCACGTGCCCGCCGGCGGAATTCCCAAGGACGGCCCTTCGGCGGGGGTTACTATTGCGGCTTCGCTGGCTTCGCTGATGACCGGCCGTCCAGTTCGCGCAGACGTAGCGATGACCGGCGAAATCACATTGCGCGGCAAAGTTCTGCCGGTCGGCGGCATCAAGGAGAAAGTTCTCGCGGCGCGTCGCGCGGGAATTCGCACCGTAATTATGCCGCGCCGTAACGAGCGCGACCTGGACGATATTCCGCCTGAACTGCGCAATGAAATGGAGATCTTCTTCGCCGATACGGTCGACGACGTTTTGGCTCACGTTCTACGCGACGGTGCCGGACGCCGCGAGAGTGCACCCGCATCGCCTGCGGAGAGCGGCGAGCGCCCGCCCGCGGAGGCCGCACGTTCGCTTCGCGAATGACCGCCTGAGGGCCTGCAAAGACGGCCAAATTCTGCGTCCTGACAGATACAATCCGGGCTGTAGCGGTTGATCAATGCGTGCCGCGATAGCCAGAGATCGGCAGGATTCGCGCGGGGTGTGCTGCCGTGCCGTAAGCGGTTCAGCCCTTCTGGACTATAGAGCAGCAAGAGGCCTTTGAAGAAAACCCTTTCGAAGCGTCGATGCATGGTGACGCGGCTGTCGGTGACGGTGAAGCCGAGACGGCACGCTCCTTTGGTGAGGATACTGCGCGCATAAAATGCCTCTATCCGGCGGCCGATACTGTCGTTCTGGGCCCAAATAGCGAGGCTTCGCAGATCCTCACGGCCAGCAGCGAAAGGGTTCCGGTGAATGCCCACCATTCGGACGATCGCCTCATTATCACAATGAATCCGGGCAATCGTCGCGTTCGGTCGAATTTCAGTTCCGTCGGGTAAGATTATCGGCGCTTCGTCGTACGAGCCGATTCGAATACGCAGAACACCGTTCGGTGCGCCCGGTATGCTCATCGGCGGCCACAAATATCGAGAGAAGTGCTCCCATCCTTGCCAGGCCCGCAGAAGACTATGAGCTTCGCCTGCTTTGCTGTGACCCGCTATCAGGCGCCAAGTGAGGCTGATATTCCCGTGATTCAATTCGCGACCCTCTCAAGGAACGGCGTGGGAGTTCGATGCCTCCGAAAGAATCAGTGCGCGAAAAGGGCCCCTACGGTCTCCTCGTCGCGGATGAGTACGGAGGCTGTTTACATATCGAAGTTCCTGAACATGTGCCGAACGCGGTAACTGCAGTCAGGCGGGCAGGCGGCCGTGTGTGTGGTGTCGATTACCATCCCGGTGGCGAAAAACCGCAAGGAAATAGCGGGCGCCTTTCATCCAATTGTAATCCTAGTCGAGCGCGGCGATAAACTGGTCAACACGAGCGCCTCCGATTCCTCCAGAGATAGTGTTTTGAGCAACTCACCGCCGGGGAGTTTTCGATTTTGTTGAAAGAAATGACTCGATTTGAGCCAACACCAGCAATCGTAATGTGACAAGTGATATTCCGGAACGTCCCGTCCCGCGACATCAGATTTGCGGGACGCATTCCAGATTGGAGTAGCCGAGCATTGGCATCCAGCATTTCCAGCCTGAAAGATATAGGTGACCGGCAAAATATTGTCTTGCGATCGAAGGCGCGACTGGCCGGGTGTCGCGAGAGCGAACACTCCCGCGCCCAACCGAACGGTGTGCCGCTGTTCCTTTCCCACTAACGAGTATTGAAGCCCTTTATAGCATTTCGCTGCCTATCAATTGTTTGGTGGCATGCTTCGTGTATCCGTGTCGGACGCTTCTGTTGCAACGGGTGATCTATGTCTCCTTTAGCCGCTGACATGACTACATCGCAGCCTCGGGTCGCCGAGCAGGTGGCCTTTCTCGAGTCGATTCTCGAAGGTTCAACTGAATACTCCATAGTCGCGAAGGATCTCAAAGGGACGATCCTTGCCTGGAATGAGGGAGCCCGGCGGATTTACGGATATGAGCAGGCCGATGTGCTCGGCAAGAGCGCGTTCATACTGCATCATCCCGAAGACGTCGAAAAAGGGGTCCCGCAAAAGATCCTAAACGAGGTCCGGCACAACGGAAAATGGTCGGGCGAGCTGCGGCGAGTGCGCAAGAACGGCACTGTGTTCAAGGCGCTGGTCTCGATCACCCTGCGGCGCAACAGCGATGGTCAGCCGTTGGGCTTCACCATGATCTCTCAGGATCTGACCGAGTCGCAGCGCATCCTCGACGAACTCAAGGAATCGCACGAATACAATCGCGGGCTCATCGAATCCAATATTGACGCCCTCATGACTACCGACCCGTTGGGCATTATCAGCGACGTCAACCGGCAAATGTGTCTGATGACAGGCTACTCGCGTGAACAGCTTATCGGCTCGCCGTTCAAGCATTACTTTACCGACCCGACACGCGCCGAGGACGGTATTCGGCTGGCTCTTTCGGAAGACCGGGTGACCAACTACGAGCTGGTGATGCGCGCGCACGATGGCGCCGAGACTGTGGTCTCGTACAACGCCACTACCTTCCGGGCGAGCGACGGCAAGCTCAAGGGCGTGTTCGCCGCGGCCCGCGATATAACGGCGCAGAAACGTCTCGAAGAAGAGTTGCGCCAGTCGCAGAACTATACGCGCGGCCTGATCGAAGCTTCGGTTGACGCCCTGCTGACGGTCGATCCGGAGCTACGCATCACGGACGTCAACGAACAGACCTCCAAAATGACGGGCTATTCACGCGAGGAGCTGATCGGCAGCAGCTTTACCGATTATTTCACTGATGGATCGGCGGCCGCCGAGGGCGTGCGCAAGACCCTCGCCGAAGGCTTCGTGACGAATTATGTACTGGTGCTGCGGCCGAAGAGCGGAAGCGAGAACACGGTCTCGTTCAATGCCTCGATTTTCAAGGACACTGAAGGACGTGTACGCGGCATTTTCGCGTCCGCGCGCGACATCACCGAACAGAAGCGCCTGGAGGAGGAACTGCGCCAGGCACAAAACTACACCCGGGGCCTGATCGAGTCGTCGGTCGACCCGATGATAACCGTCTCGCCGGACCTGCTTATAACCGACGTCAATGAGCAGATGGTTCGGATTACCGAGCTCGCGCGGGAGCGGCTCATCGGCAGCCGTTTCAATGATTACTTCGCCGAACCCGAGCGAGCCGCGGCTGGTGTGCGAAAGACCCTCGCCGAAGGCTTCGTGACCAACTATGAACTTACCCTGCGCACTCCTTCCGGTCGAGCGACGCTGGTTTCGTTCAACGCCTCGGTATTCCGCGGCGCTCAAGGCGAGGCACGCGGTATCTTTGCCGTCGCACGAGACGTCACCGAGCAACGGCGCCTCGAGGAGCAGCTACGCGAACAGCAGAACTACAGCCGCAACCTAATCGAAGCCTCGGTCGACGCCCTGGTCACAGTTGATCCGCAGGGCCGCATCACTGACGTTAACGAGCAGATGGTGCGGTTGGCGGGCGACGCGCGCCAACGTTTGGTCGATAGCCCGTTTGCCAGCTACTTCACCGAACCCGAACGTGCCGCGAGCGGTGTGCGGACCACGCTCGAGAAGGGGGTGGTGCAGAATTACGAGCTGGTGCTCAAGTCGAAGAACGGAACCGAGACCCAGGTTTCATTCAATGCCGCCGTGTTCCGCGACACCGCCGGGCGCCCGGCTGGTATCTTTGCCGCCGCCCGCGACGTCACCGCGCAAAAGAAACTCGAACGCGAGCTTCGCGAGCAACAGACTTACAACCGCAGTCTAATCGAATCGAACATCGACGCGCTCATGACGACCGACCTGCTCGGGGTCATTACCGACGTTAACCGTCAGATGTGCGCGCTGACCAAACGCGAGCCAGCCGACCTTATCGGTACGGCTTTCAAGGAATATTTTAGCGATCCGCGCCGTGCCGAAGACGCGATCCGCCAGGTATTGTCACTCGGCCAGGTCACCAATTACGAGCTCACGCTGCGGGCCGCCGACGGTGCCGAGACCGTCGTCTCGTACAACGCAACTACGCTTCGCGGTGAGGACGGATCCCTGCGCGGGGTATTCGCCGCGGCGCGCGATATTACCGCCCAGAAACACCTCGAACGTCAGCTCCGGCAAGCGCAGGAGTACAACCGCGGGTTGATCGAGTCGTCGGTCGACGCGATGCTGACGGTGGCGCCCGATCTAACCATCACCGACGTTAACGAGCAGATGGTGCGCCTCACCGGCTACTCGCGCGAAGAGCTGATCGGCACCTCATTCCAGTCGTATTTCACCGAGCCCGAGCGGGCCAGCGCTGGCGTAATGCTCACGCTTAGCCAGGGCTACGTGACGAATTACGAGCTGTTGTTGCGCTCGCGGCATCGCCGTGAATTCCTCGTTTCGTTCAACGCCTCGGTCTTCAAGGACATGGAGGGCAAGGTGCAGGGCATCTTCGCCGTAGCGCGGGACGTAACGGAACAGCGGCGGCTGGAAGAACAGCTGCGCGAATCGCAGATCTACAATCGCGGCCTCATCGAGTCGTCAGTCGACGCGCTCGTCACGGTTGACCCCGAGCTGACCATCACCGACGTCAACGAGCAGATGATCAAGCTGTCCGGCTACAGCCGCGAGGAGCTTATCGGAAGCATATTCAAGGATTACTTCACCGATCCGGAGCGAGCTGCAGGGGGCGTGCGGCGGGCGTTGTCGGAAGGAGCGGTCAACAACTACGAATTGGCGCTCAAGTCGTTCACCGGGAAACGGACGGTGGTTTCGTTCAACGCCGGAGTGTTCAAGAACGCGGCGGGTCAGACGGCGGGAATCTTCGCCGCCGCCCGCGATATCACCGAACAGAAGCGCCTCGAGGATCAGCTCCGCGAACAGCAGAACTACAATCGCAGCCTGATTGAATCGAGCATCGACGCACTGCTCACGGTTGACCCTCAGGGCGTCATCGCCGACGTCAACGAGCAGACCGCCAAGCTCACCGGCTACAGCCGCAAGCAGCTCATCGGCAGTCCCTTCGTCAACTACTTCACCGACCCGGAGCTCGCGCGAGACGGGGTCGAGCAGACTTTCCGCGAAGGCCTGGTGACCAACTACGAGCTGGTGCTGCGCTCGAGGTCGGGCCGCAAGATCCCCGTATCATTCAATGCGGCGGTGTTTCGCGACATGGGCGGTGCGGTCTCGGGAATCCTCGCCGCGGCGCGCGATATCACTCGCCAGAAGCAGATCGAGCAGGTGATGCGCGAGCAGCAGACCTATACGCGCAGTCTTATTGAGTCGAACATCGACGCTTTGATGACGACCGACACGCTCGGCATTATCACCGACGTTAACCTGCAGATGGCGAAGCTAACCGGCCGCAGCAACGAGGAGCTGATCGGCACTCCGTTCAAGAACTACTTTACCGACCCGCACCGCGCCGAGGACGGTATCCGCCGCGTGCTCGCGGAAGATCGAGTCACCAATTACGAGCTGACCATGGAAGCCAAGGACGGCAAGCGAACGGTGGTCTCATACAATGCAACCACGTTTCGCGACGCGGCCGGTCGTCTTAAGGGTGTGTTCGCAGCCGCTCGCGATATCACCGCGCAGAAAAGTCTCGAAGAGCAGATCCGCAAGCAAAACCGTGAGCTCACGGAGGCGACCGCGTTCCTCAACAACGTGCTGGAAAGCTCGACCGAGTATTCGATTATCGCGATGGATCTCGACGGCAGAATTCTCGCCTGGAACGAGGGCGCGCGCCGCAATTACGGCTACGGCGCCGAAGAGATGGTCGGCAAAGGTGATTCTCGCGTTTTGCACACCCCGGAGGATATCGAGTCGGGCAAGCTCACCGCCTTTTTGGAAACCGCAACCCGCACGGGCAAGGCCGAGGGTGTGTTCGACCGGGTGCGCAAGAGCGGCGAACGCTTCATCGCGTCGGTGGCAATGACGCTGCGCCGCGACACCAACGACAAGCCGATCGGCTTCGTTCTGATCTCGAAGGATATCACCGGACAGAAGCGGCTCGAGGAACAGCTACGGCGCAAGAACCTCGAGCTCGAGGAGCAGAATCGGCGCGTACAGCAGGCCAACCGCCTGAAGAGCGAGTTTCTGGCCAACATGTCGCATGAACTGCGGACGCCGCTCAATTCCATAATCGGATTTTCCGAGCTCCTGCATGACCAGCGCGGCGGCCCGACCACCACCAAGCAAAACGACTACGTCACCAACGTGCTGACCAGCGCGCGCCACCTGCTCCAGCTCATCAACGACGTGCTCGACCTGTCGAAGGTCGAATCGGGTAAGATGGATTTCTTCCCGGAGCTGGTCGATCTTGCCGAGCTGGTCGGCGAAGTCCGCAGCGTTCTGGCCGCACTGGTCTCGCGCAAGCGAATGCAACTCGCCGTGAATATCGATCCGGACGTCAAATCGGTCGTGCTCGATCCGGCCAAGCTCAAGCAGGTGCTGTTCAATTACCTGTCGAACGCGATCAAGTTCACGCCTGAGGGCGGAAGCGTTACGGTTTCGATTCGTCCGCAGACCGGTGATCGTTTCCGGCTTGAGGTCAGCGACACAGGTATCGGGATCAAAGCTGAAGACATTTCGCGGCTCTTCGTCGAATTTCAGCAGCTTGACGCAAGCGCTTCCAAGAAGTACCAGGGCACCGGACTCGGCCTCGCGCTGACCAAGCGCATCGTCGAAGCACAGGGCGGTGAAGTAGGGGTAAGCAGCTCGCCCGGCGGTGGCAGCACATTTTTTGCCGTACTGCCCCGTGTGCACCAAGTCGCAGGCTTCGAGGCGTCTTCCGAACAGCAACCTCTCACTTGGGACCGCGCAGGCCGCTCGATTCTGGCGATCGAGGACAACGACCGCGACCGCGCCTGGCTGCTGGAAATCCTGCGGGACGCTGGCTACTCGGTGGAGGCGGCGGCGACCGGAGCGGAGGCGCTGGCCGCGCTTGCGTCGCGGCACTTCGATGCAATCACGCTCGACCTGTTTCTGCCGGATACCAATGGATGGGATCTGCTGCGCAAGATCCGCGCTGTTAGCGGTTACCCGCGAGTGCCGGTCATTGTAGTTTCCGTGCTAGCCAACGAGGGTAAGGGTCTGGCTTTCCCCGTTCATGACTTCCTCGAAAAGCCGGTGGACCGCAAAGTATTGCTGGCCGCGCTCGAGCGGGCCGGTCTGGATTCGAAAGAAAAGGCCCGGGTGATGCTCGTTGGCGAGGATTCGAAGGAACTCGAGAAATATGGCTCCGCGCTGGCACCGGCCGGGTTCAAGGTTCTGACCTATTCAAATGGAAAGACGGCACTTCGCGAGATTTCGAAGGCCACACCCGACGTGCTGGTGATCGATCTTCTGATGGACGGGATAAACGGCTTCGAGTTTCTGAGCCGGCTGAGGAAAAATAAAACGGGCAAGAAACTACCGGTAATTGTCCTGACAGAGAAACGCCTCGCCGAGTTGGAAAATGAGGCCCTGCGCGCAGCCACCTCGATCGTGGCGAAAGAGTCAAATTCGGTTGAGCATCTTATTGCGGAAATCGACAGTTTGTTGGTCGAGGCACCTCCGGGCATCAAAGGCAATGGCGCAGATAACCGTAAGCAGCCAATTTTGGTGGTCGAAGACAACGATGACGATCGCACGTTTGTCTCCAACACCCTCACCAAGTCAGGCTACGAGGTTCTGGCCGTAAGCAACGGAGCGGATGCGCTTGACGTAGCGCGAACGACCAAGCTGGCGGGAATGGTTGTGGATTTGTCGTTGCCGGATATCGGTGGACGCCAACTTATTCAACAGCTTCACGCCGAAAAGCTTAACGCTGAAACGCCGGTTGTAATTGCCAGCATCTGCCCCGACATCGCGGCGGCCGTCGCACTGCCGATCGCGGATTACCTTGTAAAACCTCTCAGTGCCGACCGGCTGATTGCAGCGCTCGCCGCTGCCGGAGCAGGTCCGAAGTCGGGTGCCAGAATCCTCGTGGTCGACGACGACGCCGCGGGCTTCGAACCTATCGAAACGTTGCTCAACGAATGGGGCTACAAACCGCTGTTTGCCGCCAACGGCACGGACGCGCTTTCGATAATCGAACATGAAAAGCCGTTCGCAATTGTAGTTGACTTGATGATGCCGGAGATGAGCGGCCTGGAACTGCTCCATCGTCTCCGGGCTCAACAGGAAAACCGCGATATTCACGCGATCGTGATGACGGCCAAGGATCTCACGCGCGAGGAACGGCTGGAACTGAAAGGACTAGCCCAAACGATCGTGCAGAAGGGAAGCGGGAGCACACTGGATATGCTCGAAGCCCTCAGTCAATGCGGTGCCAGGGATCGCGGAACCGGTGCTTGATATGAGTCACAATTCGATCCTAATCGTCGATGATAACGAATCCAATGTGAGGCTCATCGAGGCCGTGCTCGAGAGCAATGAGCTTACGATCCGCACAGCCGGCGATGCTGAAGAGGCGGCGGCCCTTCTGCAGACCTTTTCGCCAGATCTGATCTTGATGGACATCCAATTGCCTGGCATCGATGGCCTGGAATTTGCCCGTCAGCTCAAGAGCGCTCCTGCAACCCAAAACATTATTATCGTGGCGCTGACCGCGTATGCGATGAAGGGGGACAAGGAAAAGGCCCTGGCGGCGGGATGCGATGGGTATATCGCCAAGCCTATTGATACGCGCGCGTTGCCCGATCTTATTGCGGGTTATCTCGCGCTCGTGGACCGCTCAGAACAACGCGCACGCTGGCAACAGAAGGTGAATCGGCACGATGGTCCGGGTTAGAACATTCAACGCGTCGCCAAGCCAGCTGGCTCGGAGGAGTCACTACTAATGTCAGACCAGCAGAGAGAGTGGTTTCGCCGGCTTATCGAGTCAACCGGCGATCCCGTCTCGATCGTCTCGGCGCGCAGCGGCCGTTTCGTGGATTTGAACTCCGCCTTCGAGCGCTTCACTGGAATGAGGCCTGCCGAGCTCATCGGCCGTACCCCGGCCGAAGTTAGTCTTCTGAATGACCTTGGCCCCTATGACGAGCTGCTTCGAAGCCCGCAGCAGCGGTCATGCGCACCGATCGCGTTTCAGATCAGCGGCGAGGCGACGCGGCTTGTGGAGCCCACCGCGATGACGATAGAAGTCGGGGCACAACCCTGTCTGATGATAGTCTGGCGAGACGTCACCAATCAGAAGGAAATCGAGCAAGAGCTGGCGCGCGCACGCGATTTTGCTGTCCAATCGTCACAGCTGAAGTCTCAGTTCATCGCCAACATGTCTCACGAAATTCGAACCCCGCTGACCGGTATCATCAGCGTGGTGCAACTGATGGGGACGACCGAACTTACCGCGGATCAGCGCGATTTGACGGAAACGATCGCCGCGAGTTCACGGACTTTGCTCAAGCTCGTCAACAACGTGCTGGACTTTTCGAAAATCAGCAGCGACCAGCTGCGAATGGAACAGGAAGTGTTCGACCTGCGGGAACTAATCGAACGCTCGTTCGCGCTGTTTCGTAGTGAGGCGAAGAGAAAGCAGATTGAACTTGCCGCGATCGTTGATTCGGCAGTGCCCTCCTCGCTTAGAGGAGATCCCGAGCGGCTCGGCCAGGTTCTCAATAACCTCCTCAACAACGCGCTCAAGTTTACGGAACACGGCCATATCAATCTTAAGGTTGACCTCAAAGAAGGGTCGGGCAACTTGCTGGCCCTGCGTTTCGAGGTGTCCGATACGGGAATCGGAATTCGCCCCCAGGATCAATCGCGTCTGTTTCAACCGTTCGCCCAGGCTGACGAGTCGACCACCCGCCGCTTTGGCGGCACTGGCCTGGGACTGGCGATCTGCGCGAAGCTGGTCGAGTTGATGCAGGGCGAAATCGGTGTAGTCAGCGTTCCGAACCGCGGCTCGTCATTCTACTTCACGATTAAGCTCATGCGTGCGCAAGCCAGCGACGCGTCGGCAGGCAGCGCGCACGACGCGCAGCCGTCAATGCGTTTTACGCCTCGGCCCGACAACCATCAGAATGAGCGGTTGCTGGTGGTTGATGACAATGTGGTGAATCGCCAGATCATCCAGCGTCAACTCCAGGTTCTCGGCTATAAGGACGTCGAAATGGCTTGTGATGGTGAGCAGGCCGTCGAAAAGGCAATCCATTCGGAATATGGCCTGATCCTGATGGATTGCCAGATGCCCGGGGTCGACGGCTTCGAAGCCGCGTCAACCATCCGGTCTCGCGAACGCAGCGCTCAGCATGCTGTCATCATCGGCATTACGGCAAGTCCTTCGGACGAAACTCGCGAACGATGCATCGCATCGGGGATGGACGGATTCATAGCCAAGCCCGTGAACCTCGAGGAGTTGGAAGCGACCTTCTCCCGCCTTTACCTCGATTCAAAAATGCAAGAATTCACCCCTGCCAAAGCCGCTCACTAGTGGCCTGTACCAGCAGTGCTGGGATCGTCCCTCACCGGTGGGCCAGTTCGGCTTTTCTTGCCCAGAAGGGAAGAAAATGTATTGCGCGCTGCGGATTACGTCTGCGGCGGGGCCAGCCCATGAGAATGACCGGACAAAGGGGGATGGACGACTAAGTAGCACCGGTCCAGATGGCGGCTTCGCCTGCATCCAGCGCGCCCATCGC
>DATEGX010000420.1:0-2615 GCA_035279875.1 Binataceae bacterium (SeqCode) | reverse complement strand
CAAAGCTGCGCCGACCGCTGGCGCGACAGGCCGTTTTTCGGTAGCGTTCGATCAATCGAGCCAGGCCGGCCTTCAATGCGCGTGCTCGGCATTCGCGGCGCAGCTTGCGATTTCAAGAAGACAGCCTGATCTGAACGAGGAGAAAGCGATGTCCTACATTGACGGTTTTGTGATTGCGGCGCCGACGGCGGACAAACAAAAATTCCTCGATCACGCACGGCGCATCGATTCGGTCTTCCTTGAGTTCGGCGCTATCCGCGTTGTCGAGTGCTGGGGAGACGACGTGCGGGACGGCAAACTGACCGATTTCAAGCGCGCCGTGCAGGCCAAGCCGGACGAAACGGTCGCGTTCGGCTGGATCGAATGGCCCGATAAGGCCACTCGCAGCGCGGCGATACAGAAGATGCACAATGACCCGCGCATGATGTCCGAGCCTATGCCGTTCGACGGCAAGCGCATGATCTTTGGCGGGTTCGATCCGGTGTTCGAACTGAAGAAATAGTCCGCGAAACGAAGCGGCTTGGAACTGACCTTTTTAAGATGGCCTCGCTGCAGTAGTCGGGGCGCTTGAGCAGCATCCTTCGAGGCCCGCGCGGTGCGCGGGCACCTCAGGATGAGGAGTCAGTGCCGCATGGAAATCAAACCGATCCAAAGCGCACGCGTTTTTCGCATCTGCAATTCCAGCGTGATTTGCCGGCGATCTTCCGCTACGGTTCTGTTGAATAATTAGCTCGTCGATCAGAACGCGACAATCAGCGCCTTCCCTGCCCGTGGATTGTTTCGCCACGCTCGAGCATGGCTACGAATTCCGCAATCTTGCGCGCCCTCGTCTCGGCTTTTTTGACGTTGCCGATTCGGTACAGGATTGCGTAGCGATTTCGACTGTTCAATGTTGCAAAGAATGCGGACGCCTTCGGGTTGTTGGCCAGGGCCTTCTGGAGGTCGATGGGCACTTCGGCCTGGCTTGCCGGGGCGTAGGCGCGCTGCCACCGGCCATCCGCCCTGGCGGCTTCGATTTGCGCGAAGCCCGCGGGTTTCATGCGGCCCTCCTTGACGAGCGTCAGCGCTCTGTTGCGGTTGAGCGCCGACCACTTGCTGCGCGATTTCCGTGGCGTGAAGCGAACGAGCCAGTGCTGGTCGCCATACTTTTCCAGCTTTCCATCGATCCATCCCTGACAGAGCGCGGCGTCAATCGCTTCTGCTTTCGTCAGGTTCGCTCTTGTCGCCGCCTTCTTGGCGAACTTGATCCAAACGCCAGCCGCGTCAGGCGGTTGAGCCGCGAGCCATCTTTCGAGCGACCTTCGATCCGCGAAGCCAAGAACCGGCAAGCCCGATCGCATTTCCGTCATAGGGAGCGCTGCTTCGCTATCGACCGGGACCGATACTGCCCGAATCCGTGCTGAGGTCCACACGCAATTCTCGTCTCCGCGCTAAACGGTTGCATGATGGCTTCGGGTCATTTTCGACCAATTCCGGGCGGCCGCGGCATGTCGGCTGCTCCGGATAACCGACAGAGTGCGCTGCGGCGCGGCAAGTACAACGAGGCACTCATTCTCGGATAGATGTTAGCAACCGTTTACCCAACAGCACGGTTTTTGATGACCCGTTATCTGATAACGACAATGTTGTCCTTTGACCGAAGCTGTCTTTTGTAGAAAGTCAGGGTGAAACCCATGAGGAAATTGCTTTTCCCAGCCATTGTGGCTGCGTGCGCTGCGACAACATCAATGACTGCGGCCGTGGCGGACCCGCTTTGGAGCTGGGGCGACGACGAATGGAATCATGACGGTTGGAGCTATCGCGACTGGGCCTACGGCCCTTCGGGCTACAGGGGATGGGGCTATTACGGTTGGGAATATGGCGGTTGGCGGTCAGGCTGGGTTATCGCGCCGTACGCTTCCTATCCGGGCGCCCATTACCACCGTGCCTACTACGGCTATGCTCCGTATGCTGCGTATCCGGTCTACGGATACCACTTTGGCTTTTGGGGCGCCTGTGGGTGCTAAGGGAAGCGCTAACAGGCCCGGGCGCCTGAGCGGCATCCTTCGAGGCTCGCAGCTTCGCTGCGAGCACCTCAGGATGAGGAGTCACAGCAGGCTCAACTTCGCCATTGCGCCTTGAAGACTTTGCGCTTCTCCGGATCGTACATGGCCGGATAATCGTATTTGAGCTTCTTCGACGGCTCGACGTGCAGCGTGGCGAAGACCGGGCCTTGTTGTTCGAGCACATGGCCGATTTGTTGCTCGAAATTTTTCAGATCGGAAAAGTCGTAAGCTGCCGCGTAGCCGGAGCTGCGCGCGATGCCGGCGAAATCCACTTTCGGGTTCGGGATCGGCTGGCTGCCGTTGGCCTCATAGGTATCGTTCTGGGCGACGAGATGGACAAGATTCTGCGGCGCCACCGCGCCGATGGTGACGAGGCTGCCGAGATTCATCAACAGGCTGCCGTCGCCCTGGAGCACGACGACGCGCTTATCGGGCCGGCCGAGCGCCAAGCCGAGGCCGTGCGAGGAGTCGAGCCCCATGGCGCCGATCGACAGATAGTTGAGCGGCCGCGGCGCGATCTCGACCCAATCGACCGCCGAACTATAGGTCGCCACCACGGCTTCCTTACCG
>DATEGX010000419.1:0-5835 GCA_035279875.1 Binataceae bacterium (SeqCode) | reverse complement strand
GCCTCTTGAGAATACTTGATGGTGACGAGGTTGACCGCGAAAAGCAGCGCGTCGAAGGCGCTCAGAAGATCGTGCGGATCGTTTCGCGATTCGTGCGTTGCCAATACTGGCGAATCGGCAGCGCTGAAAAGCTCGCGCGTTACAAGGAACACGGCGATTATCGCTACGGTGCCGGCCAGCGCCGACAGCGAGCGCATCGCGTAAAGACTATCGCCCAGCAGGCGCATCCAAACATGCAGCGCCAGGTCATGCAGGGCCAGCTTGCCCGGATTGAGAAGGGGCTGCTGACGAACGATTTGCGCGACCGACGACAAGCTTGCGGCGGCCCACGACGCGCCTTCGTCGGCCGAGAGTTCGCGAGCACCGAGATGGGCGAAGCGAAGGTACCCGCCCGCGGCAACCGCAAGAGCGAGCGTCGCAGCCGCCATCAACTCGCTTTTCGGGAATCTATGGCGTGCCTGCCCGGTGAACGCGCGAGGGCCGGCCGACTCCTGCGCGCCGCGGTCGGGAATGGAGCCGGCAGGCTCGACATTCCGCGAACGGGTCACAAGCCTTTCTTCAATTTCGGCGCGGGGCGAAAGCCAATCGTGCTGGCCGCCAGTATGCTCATCTTGGCGTTAGTGCGTGGGTTGACCCCGGGTCGCTCCCTGCGCCGCCTGACGGAAAAGGTTCCGAAGCCGGGGACCCAAAATCGTTTGTCCGACACAATCGCGTCGCCGATTGAATCGAAGATGAGCTGGAAGGTCTCGGCAACTGCGCTCTTGGGCTGATGAGTCGCCTCGGCGACTGATTCGATTATCTGGGACTTGGTCATCGCCCCTCCCAACGATCGCTTAGCGGGCGCCCGGCAGCTTTTCCAGTTCGCGCCAGACCAGCCCCCAACGGACTCCCTGATCGCTGACCACTACTTCGCTCTGTCCGAAATGCTCCATCAGGCGCTCGAGAATGGCCACGCCCGCGAACAGCACATCGGCTCTGCCCGGCTCCATGCCGCGCAATTTCTTGCGTTCCTCGAGCGGCTGCGCCCCCAACATCGAGATTACGCGCAGAACTTCCTGGTTGGCCAAGCGATGGCCGTGGACCACCTCGGACGAATAATGCTCCAGGCCGAGCGCAATCGCGCATACCGTCGTCACGGTGCCGGCGATTCCGACCATTACGTCCGGGCGTAACTTCCAGCCCAGTTTGTGCAACTCGTTGTCGACTCCCACCCGTAGATCGGTTGCTTCGCGTGCGCTCGGAGGGTCGTTATGAACAAATCGCTCGGTCAGCCGCACCGATCCGATTTGCAGACTGGTGACCTCGAGTTCGCGATCGGGCTCGGCGCGAATAAGTTCGGTCGACCCGCCGCCGATATCGACAATCAGGAGTTTCGCCGACGGGTCGAGCGCAAGGCCGTTGCGGGTCGACAGGTAGGATAACCGAGCCTCCTCTTCACCCGAGATTATCTCCAGCGTGACTCCGGCGCGGTCGCGCACGCGGGCGAGGAAATCCTGTCCATCCGCGGCGTCGCGCAGGGCGGCGGTTGCCGCGCCGACGATCTTTTCAGCGCCGAGCGCGCGCGCCTTGTCAGCGAACTCGGCAATGGCGTCGAGTGTTTGCTGCGCCGCAGCTTGGTCGAGCCTCTTGTGCGCGTCGACACCGCGGCCGAGCCGGGTAATACGCGACATTTCCGCGACGGCGTGGGGTTTGCGATCCTCGCCGAACTCAACCACCAGCATCAGAACGGTGTTGGAGCCTACGTCAAGCGCGGCGAGTTTCATCGAGATCCTTTCGCTAAAGATTTGCTGCCGAGGCTGCGCCGGCGATGCCGGCAGGCGGTTCGACTTGGTGAAGCAAAATCCAATCCTCGAGCGATCGCATAGCGCGTTCCGCCATCGCGGCTTTCTTCTGGCGGCCGCGGGTACGGCCGTCTAGCGCAGGCATCAGGCCGTAATTCGCGTTCATCGGCTGAAAGTCGCGCCGCGAAGTGTCGGTTACGTACGCAATCAATGAGCCGAGCGACGTCTCGCTTGGCGCTACCAGCGGTTTCTCGCCGGCGACCAGCCGGGCCGCGTTTATTCCCGCCAGCAGGCCGGCGGCGGCCGATTCGACGTAGCCTTCAACGCCGATCATTTGGCCGGCGATAAACAGGTCCTTGCGCGCGCGCAATTGCAGCGTCGGCTTAAGCAGGCGAGGCGAATCAATGAAGGTATTGCGATGCAATGAGCCGAGCCGAACGAATTCGGCATGCTCCAATCCCGGAATCATTCTGAATACGCGGCGCTGTGCCGGGTAAGTCATCTTGGTCTGAAAACCCACCAGGTTGAAGAGACGGCCTTCGCGATCGTCCTGGCGCAATTGCACCACCGCGTGCGGCCGATGAGGGCTGCGCGGATCGGTCAGGCCGACCGGACGCATCGGGCCAAACGCCAGGGTCTGTGGGCCGCGCCGGGCCATCTCCTCGATCGGCATACAGCCTTCGAAGTAGACGGGACGCTCGAACGGATGCAATTCGACCTTGTCCGCCTCGACTACGGCGTCGACGAATGCCTTGTACTGGGCCTGATCCATCGGACAATTGATATAGTCGTCGCCGCCTTTGCCGTAGCGCGAGGCCTTGAAGGCAACACTCATGTCGACCGATTCCGCTGAGACGATCGGCGCGATCGCATCGTAAAAATACAGATTGCGCGGACCGATGAGCCGGTTGAGTGTCTCGCCTAACGCGCCACTGGTGAGCGGACCGGTTGCGAGAATCGTCAGACCTTCGGGAATCTCGGTTACCTCGCCACGCAGCACCTCGACCAAGGGGTGGCGTTCGAGCGTATCGGTCAGGGCCTGGGCGAAACCTTCGCGATCGACCGCCAGCGCCGCACCGGCCGGAACTCTTGCCTTATCGGCCGCCGCGATAATCAGCGAACCGAGCCGGCGCATCTCCTGTTTCAGCACTCCGACCGCGGTTTCCATCGAGTCGTTGCGCAGCGAGTTCGAGCAGACCAACTCGCCGAACAGGCCGGTCTGATGCGCCTCGGTCATCCGCACAGGCCGCATCTCATGCAAACGCACAGGTATGCCGCGACGAGCGAGCTGCCACGCCGCTTCACTGCCGGCAAGGCCGGCGCCAATCACAGTTATTGAGGGGCGCTCCATTGAGTCGCGGGGTCCGGCGCAAGGCCACGGATGAAGGCCGATCGTGCCGATTTTGCCGATTCCTGTAAACCCTTTATCAGCGCGGAGATGAAAAAGGCGAAGCGCCGAAGCAGAAAGAGAATAAAAAGTGAAAGCCGAAAACTAAAATTCGCGAATCCGCGAGCCGCCCGTGGTTCTGCAATTCCAGCGGACGGCTCGCGACCAGAGCCTTGCCATTTTTGACCGGGCGATATGCGCTCAAGCCTCGAGCGCGTAGGCGTTTTCCTCGTGCTGGGTCAGGTCGAGTCCCAGTTCTTCGTCCTCATCCGGCACGCGCAGGCCGACCAGTGCGTCGGTCAGCTTGAGCAGGATGAGGCTGCCCACGAACGCGAATACGACGCTGCTCAGAACCGCGATAAACTGGATCGCCAACTGCCGGGGATTGCCGTAGAACAAACCGTTAGCGCCAGCCGCATTGACTGCGACACTGGCGAAGAGTCCGGTCGCCAGGGCGCCCCAGATCCCGCCCACGCCATGCACACCAACCACATCGAGGGCGTCGTCATAGCCGAAGCGCGTTTTGCAGCGAACCGCACCATAGCAAAGCGCTCCGGCTACCAGCCCGATTATGATCGCCGGCATCGGCCCCACAAAGCCTGAGGCGGGGGTGATTGCGACCAGACCAGCGACAGCACCGCTAACGGCGCCGAGCACCGTCGGCTTACCTCCCGTCCACCATTCCGCGACCACCCAGGAGAGCGTCGCACCGGCAGCGCCCAGATTGGTAGCGACGAAGGCGGAAACCGCCAGCCCGTTAGCCGCCAAGGCACTGCCCGCGTTAAAGCCGAACCATCCTACCCACAGCAGGCCGGCACCCATGACGGTCATCGTCAGGTTGTGCGGAATCATCGGTTCGCGCGGGTAGCCGCGCCGTTTGCCGATTATCAGCACAGCCGCCAGCGCGGAAATCCCCGAGGAGATGTGAACTACTGTTCCGCCGGCGAAGTCCAACGCGCCTAGTTGATGAATCCAGCCGTCCACGCCCCACACCCAATGGGCCAGCGGATCGTAGATGCAAGTCGCCCACAAAAGGCTGAAAACGAGGAACCCGGGGAACGAGATGCGCTCGGCAAAGGCGCCGGTGATGAGTGCGGGCGTAATAATGGCGAACATGCATTGGAACACCATGTACGCCTGATGCGGAATCGTCGCAGCGTAACCGGGATAGGGTACGGTCGCGCTGACGCCGGCCAATCCCGCCCATTGCAGGCCGCCAACGATCGAATGCCACGGCGAGAAGGCGAGACTATAGCCAAACAGCGCCCATTGGACCGAAATTAGCGCGGCCAGGATAAAGCTCTGCATCAGGGTGGCGAGGACGTTCTTGCGCCGCACCATCCCGCCATAGAAGAGCGCGAGGCCAGGTGCTGTCATAAGCAGCACGAGTGCTGAAGAAGTGAGCACCCAGGCGGTGTCGCCAGCATTGATTGCGCTGGCATTTTCGGCGGCAACCGCTGGCCCGGAGGTTGCTGTGAGGATCAGCGGTATCAGTGAAACAGTGGATGAAATAGCCAGTTTGGAGAGCCGTAAACGCATTGTCGCTCCTTTGGACAAGCTAAAAAACTGTCATTAGCACAAGCCAGGAGCGAAACGGTTTTTGCCGCCTGCTCGTGTCGTTGTACCGTCGGCCAATCTTTCCCGCAAGAAGAAAGGTGGACGCGTGCACGATTCGCGCCATTGCGGCAATAAACGGCAGAGCCGGGATGCTTCAATCATCACGGCTCTGTCCGTCTTTATATGATGGAATTTTGGCCTGATTTAGCCCTTCGGCAATTGTAGTATGCGCTCACCAATCATGTTCTTTTGCACTGCCGAAGTTCCGCCCGCGATCGTCAACGCTTCGACCTGAAGCATCCGGCGCATCCAGTCCCCCTCGGGAGCGAAATCCGAATGGCGTTCGAGCGTGGCGTAGCCGCCGAGCAGCCGTCCCGCAAAGCGCGTCATCCGCTGCGACAATTCGGTTGAGACCAGCTTGCCGATCGACGATTCGGCGCCGGGCTGCTGACCTTTCAGCCGCTTGGTCAGAGCACGCAGCCCATTATATTTCTTGGCTGTCACTTCAATTGCGAACTGCGCCAGGTGCTGGCGAATTTCATCGTCTCCGCTCAGCCCGACCAGCCGCGAAAGCTCGGCCAATTGCGTCAGGATTACTTCGCTGCCGCCGATCGTTTCGCTAATCCCGAACCGTTCGTGCATCAGCGTGGAAACCAGCACCTGCCAGCCCTGGTTGAGCGGTCCGAGCAGATTCTGCTTGGGCACCCGCACATCCTCGAAGAAAATCTCATTGAATTCGGCGTCACCGCTGATTTGGCGCAGCGGCTTCACGGTCACGCCCGGGCTGTGCATATCGACCAGCAGCGCGCTCATGCCGCGATGCTTGGGCAGGTCGGGATCTGTGCGCACGAAGAGTTGGCAGAAATCGGCGCGATGAGCGTGCGTGGTCCAGACCTTTTGCCCGTTGACCACAAACGAATCGCCCTGCAGCTCAGCGCGCGTCTGGATCGAGGCAAGGTCGGAACCGGCGCCGGGCTCCGACATCCCCTCGCACCAGATCTCCTCGGCCGTGATAATCGGCCGGAGATAACGGTCCTTCTGCTCGTCCGTGCCCCATTGCATCAGCGCCGGTCCGGTCATGATGATGCCGAGCACGTTAATTCCGATCGG
>DATEGX010000418.1:0-9726 GCA_035279875.1 Binataceae bacterium (SeqCode) | reverse complement strand
CGCCGCCGCTCTCAACCTAATCGTGGAAGAGCGGCTATGGGAGCGCGCCGAGAGGATTGGTGGGCAGTTTCGCGAGCGCCTCGCAGTACTGCGCGGTCCCGCGGTGAGCGAAATTCGCGGACTCGGATTGCTGATCGGAATCGAATTTGCCGAGGCCGCGACTGCGCGGCGCTTCGTCGCGGAAGCTATCGCGAGCGGCGTGGTGATCAACTGGACGCTCAACGCCGACCGGGTTGTGCGGCTGGCGCCTCCGTTGACAATCACCGAAGAAGAAATCGAGTTCGCCATCGCCGCGATGACAACGGCGCTCGCGGCCGCGCAGCGCGCGTAACCGGCCGCAACCCGTTCGTCCTTTATCCGCTTGTCTAATGCGGCGCGATCCGCTGGTCGGTTTCCGCAGGTCGAACCGCTCCCGCGACCAACGCGCCCGCGATCAGCGCAATCGCGCCCACCACGAACAGCGAGAGCTTGACGAAAATCGCCGCCAGCAGCCCGCCGACCAATCCGGATAGCGCCTCCGCCCCCACCTGCAAAGCCTGATTGTTGCCCATCACGCGGCCCTGATCGTCCTCGCCGGCCGCGACCGAAAGCAGCGTTGCGCACGAGGGCAGACATAGCGCCAGCGCACCAGAGGTCAGGAACAGGGTCACCCATAGCGAGCCGCGCTCGGGCGGAATCACGACGATCACCATGAAGACCCCAGTCAGAATTGCCGACCATAGGGTAAGCGTCTTGACCGTGAAGTGAGCGGAGAAAAATCCCGTTAACCACAGATTCGCGAGCACGATCGGCACACCGACCCATGCGATGAACTCGGACACCCGCGAGACCCCCAGGTGAAACTGGTCGACCAGGTACATCGGGTAGCATCGAAAGAACCCGAAGATGGCGAGGTAGATCAGGAAGTTAATCCAATAGAGCGAGCGCAGGCGCCGATTGGTGAAGACCCCGATCAGGTTGGTGAAGGCCTCGGAATAACTGACGTCGGTGCCGACCCCGGGCGTCCTGGTTTCATGGTAGATGGCCGCGGTTGAGAGCGCGGTCAAGACGAGCAGAACGAAGACCGCCCAAAACGGCGTCGCGTAGTTGAACCACGGGACGATTTGCGGGTCGGCGAGCTTGCCGCCAACCAGCGGCCCGACAATGTAGGCCGCGCTGACGCTCATGTAGATGTAGCCAAAGAAGCGGTTGCGCTCGGCCGGTTCGACCACGTCGGCGATGGCGCTCTGCGCCGTCACGATATTCGCCTCTGCCAGTCCGGCGATAAGCGAGGTCACAGCCAGCAGGGCGAAGCTCCGAATCATCAAGGCATAGGCGATCGCTGCGTAGCATGTGGTCGTGATCGACAACGAAATAAGCAGAATTGGCTTGCGTCCGAAGCGGTCGGAGAACGCCCCCATGATCGGCGAACCGAAAAATTGCCCGAGCGGGTAAAGGCACAGCAGTATCCCGAGCACGATGGTGCGGTGGGCCATTGGGGTGTCGGCCGGAAGCATCCCGCCGTCGCCCCGCAGCAGCATCGGGGTGAACACCGTGATCATCAGGCTGTAGCCGACGAACCCGGCGAAAATCACCACGTACAGTGGCGTCAGGGCCGCGACGCCGGGGCGGGCAGGGGCGGGCGGGGAGGATCGTGTAGGAGGTGACCCAGGCTTTGAGATTTCCGCTCGTTCCATCGCGTTTCCCGGTGGCTTTGCGATCGAGCATGGGGGCGCGGCGCCGGATGTCAAGTATGCCGCCCGGCGCTGGTGCTCGCGGGCTCGTCGTAGGGCGGCCCAGCCGCCTTGCGGCGGTCCAATCCAAGTAAAGCGGGACTATCCTGCCGCGCGCGTTTGCGTATGATGTTGGAGCGGCGCGACCCGCAATGGAGGCCTGTTGGACGGCCCTACGCCAGGTGGAAGGGCGGCGTTGTGGCAATCCGGCCGGTTAATCGGGCGCGCACGAATCTATGGCCGCAGCGGCTTCCCAGGTTCCGTCCGAACACGGGCCACCGACCCATAAGTGGCTGATCGCGCTCGCAGTGATGCTCGGCTGCGCGCTCGAAGTGCTCGACACCACGATCGTCAACGTTGCGCTGCCGCATATGCAGGGCAGCTTTTCCGCCAGCATCGACGAGATCGCGTGGGTGCTCACCAGCTACCTGGTGGCGAACGGCATCATGATCCCGATGACCGGCTGGATCTCGTCGCGCTACGGGCGCAAGCGCTATTTCCTTACATCGGTACTGGTTTTTGTTGGCGCGTCGGCCTTGTGCGGCGCCGCGCGGACGCTCGACGAGATGGTGGTTTTCCGCCTGATCCAGGGGGCGGCCGGGGCGGCAATGATCCCGTCTTCGCAAGCCATCATGATGGAATCGTTCCCGCCGCAAGAGCAGCAGATGGCGATGGCGATGTGGGGAATGGGTCTGATGGTCGCGCCCATCGCCGGGCCGACGCTGGGCGGTTGGATCACCGACAATCTCAACTGGCGCTGGAATTTCTATATCAACGTGCCGATTGGCGCGATTGCCTTCCTGATGGTTTCGACCTTCGTGCACGATCCGGCTTACCTGCGCGAGCGGCGCCGCCGCGGCGGCAAGGTCGACTACGCGGGAATTGTCCTGCTGGTGCTGAGCCTTGGCCTGATGCAGATCGTGCTCGATCGCGGCCAGCGCGCCGACTGGTTTGCCGCGCGCTGGGTGGTATGGACAACAGCCGCCTCGGTGGTGCTCACGGTGCTGCTGATTGCGCGCGAACTCCGCTTCAGCGAGCCGATTATCGACCTGCGGATTTTCAAGCAGTCGAGCTTCACGTTGGCAGTTACGCTGGTGGTGGCGATGAGTTTCACGCTCTACGGGACCGGCCTGCTCAATCCCCTCTTCCTGCAGGAATCGATGGGCTACAACGCGATGAAGGCTGGGCTGGTATTGGCTCCGCGTGGGCTCGGCACGATGTTCTCGATGATGATGGTTGGGCAAATGGCGCGCCGCGGCCACGATACGCGCAGCTTTGTCGGCATGGGTTTCCTGCTGATGGCGATCGGGTTGTGGAACATGTCGCTGTGGAACCTCGACGTGAGCATGTGGGCGGTAATCTGGCCCGGAATAGTCGTCGGCATCGGCATGGGTCTGATCTTCCCGACCTTGAGTGCGACGGCGCTGTCGGCAGTGGGGCGCGAGCGCATGGGCTATGCTGCCAGCCTCTACAATATGATGCGCAATACCGCCGCCGCGATCGGCATCTCGTACCTCACCACGATGCTGGTGAATCGCGAGCAGACCCATCAATCGTACCTGGTCGAACATCTGTCGGTGTTCGACGCATGGCGCCTGAGCCATATCACGCCACGGATGCCGGGCGGGCAGGGCTTCGACTACCTGCCTCAATTAGTCACCGGACAAAAGCAGGGAATCGGGATGCTCTACGGGATGGTGCAGGCGCAGGCCGCGATGCTCTCGTTCAACGACATTTACCGCATGTTGGCGATCCTGATGTTGGTGCTGGTGCCCGGGTTCATCCTGCTGCGGCGCAGCGGCAATTCGCGGGCCGCGGCCCATTGAGACGCTGCTCTTAGCCCACACAACTAACAGCCGGGGCTTAAACCAGGCGCAGGAAAATGCGACCGTCTCGAACTTCGACGGGATAACTGCGCACGTGCAACTCGGTATCGAGGCCACGCCCGTCATTGAGTGCGAATTTGTAAGCGTGAAACGGACAGACAACCGCTTCCAGTTGCGTTGCGAGGTCGACGCCTACGATACCTTCGCAAAGCGGCCCTGCTCGATGCGGGCAGACATTATCGAGCGCAAACACGCGGCCGTCGCGCAGCCGAAAGACCGCGATTTGTCTGCCGTTGGCAACGATGCAGCGTCCTTGCCCCACCGTCATTTGATCGATGGGGCCGACTTCGAACCAGCCCGCCTCCGCCATTGCAATAGGTTCGGAATCCATTAGAGTTCGCAGCCTTGTCAGAGACGAACGCGTCCTATGACACCACCGATTCGACGGTTGGATTTTCAATCGCGAGAGTCTCGGCAAATTGATTTGGCTCGACCGGCGCAGCGCCCTCATGCCAGGGATCGCGGTAAGCGGCGACCGCCGCCTGCATCTCCTGGTCGAGGCGCGCGGCCTCACCCTCCGAGTCGTCGACTAAAATCGAACGCAGACGTTCAACCCCGATGCGCTCGACGAAGCTGTAACTGCGTTCAGCATAGCGGGCATTCTCGCGGTAATACTGCATGAAGCGACCCATCAGCGTCAGAACTTCGCCCTGCGTACTGACGGTCGCGAGTAGATCCCCGGCGCGGACGCGCGCCCCCGCCGCGCCGCCTACGTAAATTTGCCAGCCATTTTCAATCGCCACCGCACCCAAATCCTTGACCGTCGCTTCGGCGCAATTGCGCGGGCATCCACTGGCCGCAAGCTTCATTTTTCCGGGGCTCTCTATCCCCTGAAAGCGTCTTTCAATGGCGATTCCAAGTCGCGTCGAATCGCCCAGCCCGTAGCGGCAGAACTCAGTGCCTACGCAGGTTTTGCAGGTCCGAAAGGCCTTGGTGTAGGCGTGCCCGCTCGGCATCCCGAGGTCCTGCCAGATATCCGGCAGGGCGCTCTTCCTGACGCCCAGCAGATCGATGCGCTGGCCGCCGGTGATCTTGATCATCCGCGCGCTGTACTTCTCGGCGGCATCAGCGATACGCCGAAGCTCGTCGGCCGAGACAACACCTCCATAAATGCGTGGGATTACCGAGAAGGTGCCATCATTCTGGATATTGGCGTGGACGCGGTCGTTGATGAATCGCGCATCACGTTCGTCGTCGTAGTCTGCGCCCCAAACTGTCCGCAGCAGCGATGCGAGGCCTGGCTTGCTCGCCGGGTCGTCGCAGCCATCGGCGAGCGCATCGAAGATTGCCGAGACCGACTTCAGGTTCCGCGCGCGAATAGCCCTGACCAATTCGGCCTTGGCCAAGGGAACGCCGGGGACGTAATAGTGTGCGGCGGGGTCTTCCTCAAGGCGTCCTTTGGCGGCCCATTCGACCAAATCTTTCACCAGCGACTTGCACGAACCGCAGCCGGTGCCCGCGCGAGTCGCGTCCATGACGCCCTTGAGACTGCTCTTGCCGTTCGCGACGCATTGGACGATCGCGCCCTTCTTGACGCCGTTGCAATTGCAAATCTGCGCGTCGGCCGGCATCTCTTCGAAGGTTACCTCAGTACTCGGAGCGCCGGTGTCGAAAAGCAGCGATAAGCGATCGTCGGGCAATTTGAGGCCGCGGTCGAAGGCCTGGATCAGATAGGCCGCCTTGCTGATTTCTCCCATCAGGATTCCACCGGCGAGCACCCCGTCGCGAATGATCAGCTTCTTGTAAACTCCTCGTTGTGGCTCCATGAATTGGACTACATCTTCATGCTCTCCATCGCCCGAAATCGCTCCCATCGACGCCAGCTCAACACCCATCACTTTGAGTTTGGTAGCAAGCTTCGAACCCTTGTACGCGGCTTCGGGATTGGTGCCGGTGAGGTGCTCCGCGAGCACCTTGGCCTGCTCCCATAGAGGCGCGACGAGGCCGTAGACGCGTCCGCGATGCTGTGCACATTCGCCGACAGCGAAGATATCCGGGTCCGACGTACGCAGTTGATCGTCAACCACGATACCGCGCTCCGTATTGAGCCCCCATCGCGAGCCGATTTCGGCATTCGGGCTAATCCCGGTCGCGATTACGATCATGTCGCACGGCAGCGTCTCGCCATCATCGAACGCCAGTCCGGTCACGTCATGCTCGCCGAGCACTCCCTTGGTGAGCTTCTTCAGATGGACCTTGATGCCCATCTTTTCGATCGTACTTTTGAGAATCGCTCCTGCCTGCGGGTCGAGTTGCAGCTCCATCAGATGAGCCGGGAGGTGAACGACGTTGACTTCCGGACCGTGACTAAGCAGGCCGCGGGCCGCCTCGAGCCCGAGCAGGCCGCCACCGATAACTGCCACACGGCTACAGTGCGTCGCGTATTCGGCGATCTTGTGGCAGTCGTCGAGAGTGCGGAAGACGAAGACGCCCCGGCGCAGGTCTCCACTAGGGTTCCTCAGGCCCGCTATCGGCGGAATCGCGGGGCGGCTGCCGGTGGCGATGATCAGCCGATCGTACGGATACCAATTGCCGTCATCGCAATGGACCGCTTTGTGCGGGCGAGCGATTACGTCGACTCGCACGCCGGTGTGCAGATCGATCCCGTTGTCCTTGTACCAGGAAAGGCCGTTCAGGAAGATTTCGGCGGGCTCGTGCGAACCATTGAGGACGCTCGAAAGCAGGATACGATTGTAATTGCCGTGAGGTTCGTCGCCAAAAATCGTGATGTCGAACTGCGACCCGCCACCATTGGCGAGAATTTCTTCGACCGTGCGCGCGCCGGCCATCCCGTTGCCGATAACAACTAGCTTTCTCTTACCCGAGTCGAGTGCCGCCTGGTCCAAAATGCGCTCCTCCGTCAGATGCTGTGCTAGAGACCGGCGCGGCCGGAAACGCCGGTCGTTGACTTTCGATTTTCTCCACGCGAACCGCGCAGACCTTGAATTCGGCCATCTTCGAAACCGGGTCGAGTGCCGGATTAGTCAATAGATTGACCCGTCCGGTGCCCCAATGAAATGGCGCGAACAGCGTATCCATCCGGATCGCCGTGCTCAGGCGCGCCTTCATCGCGGCGCTTCCGCGGCGGGTCGTCAGGCGCACGGTATCGTTCTCCGCGATACCGAGGCCTCGCGCTGCCACGGGATGAATTTCGACGAACGGTTCGGGCGCGGCGTTCCGCAAGACCTCGACACGCCGGGTCTGGTTGCCCGACTGGTAATGCGCCATCACGCGGCCCGTGGTCAGATACATTGGATATTCGGCATCGGGTACTTCCGCCGGCGCACGATACTCGACCGGATGAAACCGGGCACGTCCATCGGTCGTGGCAAAACGGTCGAGGAACATCCGTGGGGTGCCCTTGTCGCCGCCGCCCGCACACGGCCAGAACACCCCATCCTCGATCGCAATTCGCTCGTACGTGATACCGGAATAATCCGCGGCGCCGCCCGCACTGGCCCGTTGCAGCTCTTCAAACACCGCCGCCGGCTCCTTCGGAAATCCGTCAGGGCGCCCGAGCCGCGCAGCCAGCAATCCTAGAATTTCGAGATCGGTACGCACCTCAGATGGCGGCAGGATCGCGCGTTTGCGCAAAAGCACCCGCCCCTCGAGGTTGGTCATCGTGCCTTCCTCTTCCGCCCATTGGGTGGTCGGCAAAACGACATCGGCAACTTGTGCGGTTTCCGAAAGAAAGAAGTCCGCTACCATCAGGAAGTCGAGCGCGGCCAGCCGGCGCTCGATATGCCCTGCGTTCGGTGCCGAGACGCTCACGTTGGAACCCATCACCAGAAGAGCGCGCACGCCGCCGTCTGTCCCGAGCGTATCGAGCATCTCGTACGCAGATCGGCCCGGCCAGGGTAATGACTCCGCGTCAACACCCCAGATGCCAGCCACGTATTCGCGATCGGCGGCGTTATCGATTCGGCGATAACCGGGAAGCTGGTCCGCTTTCTGACCGTGCTCGCGCCCGCCCTGCCCATTGCCTTGACCGGTAAGGCATCCGTAACCGCAGTACCGTCTGCCCGCCTTGCCCAGCGCGAGAGCGAGGTTGATGAATGCCAGGACGTTGTCCACCGACCGGCTCTGCTGCTCAGGTCCGCGCGCGGTCAGAATCATCACGGTTGGCGCGCGTCCGAGAAGCCGTGCGGCTTGAACGAGGTGCGCGACCGGCACGCCGCTGATGCGCTCGACTCGTTCAGGCCAGTACGACGCGACTGTTCTGCGGACCGCTTCGTAGCCGGTGGTTCGCGCCGTGATGAAGTCATGGTCAACCAGGCCCTCGGCCGCGGTGATGTGGAGCAGTCCGTTGGCAACGGCCGCGTCGGTCCCGGGCGTGAGTTGAAGATGGAGATCGGCCGTGCGCGCGGTCTGCGTGAGGCGTGGATCGAGTACAATCAAACGTCCTCCGCGCCGCCGTTGCTCATGGAAGTACTGCATAATCGGCGGCATGGTTTCGGCGACGTTCCCGCCTGCCAGCAGAATCACCTTCGCGCCGGGAATGTCTTCCAGCGGAAATGGCAGGCCGCGATCGATACCGAACGCAAGTAGCCCGGCCGCCGCTGCGGACGCCATGCAAAAGCGGCCGTTGTAGTCGATGTTGCTCGTGCGCAACGCAACCCGCGCGAATTTGCCGAGCAGATAGGCTTTTTCATTGGTCAAGCCGCCGCCGCCCAACAAGCCCACAGCGTCGGTGCCGTAACGCTGCTGTGTTCGCGTGATTTCCGTGATGATGCGGTCGAGCGCCTCATTCCATGTCGCCGGACGCAGCTTGCCTGCACGGTTGTCCCTGACCAGCGGTGACTGCAGGCGCTCGCGATTCGAAAGGAGTTCGGCGGAAGTCCAGCCCTTCTGGCACAGGCCGCCGTTGTTGGTTGGAAATGCGCGAGGTGCGACAGATATCACGCCGTCGTCGTTGACCAGATTCATCCCGCATTGCAGCGCGCAATATGGACAGTGAGTAGCGGTCACCTGCTTCATGAGGTCCGGCCTCTACAATCACGATCGCTAATCGTCTCCATTGCGTCACTCAATGATCTGGCAGCTCATTTGCAGTGCTTTGCAGCGCAAGCTTGATGCCGTCGCTGATCACCGTGAACAAGCGGCGCCAGGAGATTCCGTATCTGTTTGCGTGCGAGGACGAGGACCAACTTGGCGTGCCTGTTCGAGCGGCATGCGCTGCCGTTTTGCACGGCACAAGAGGTCGTTCTCTAGTGATAATCGACCGTAATCGCCACGATTAGCTAGTTTGATGGAATTGGATATTCGTTTACTAAGGACTTTCCGGGCCGTCGCCGATACCCGGAGTTTTACCGCCGCCGCCAAGAAACTGAAGTTGACTCAATCCTCGGTGAGTCAGCAAATCATTGCACTGGAACGGGAACTTGGAGTGCAACTGCTGCGGCGTTCCAACAAGTTCGTCGGCTTGACCACTGCCGGTGAGATTTTTCTCCAATGCGCCCGTCAGATGATCGACAATCTCGACCGGGTTCGAGCGATGCTCGCCGATCAGTCGAAAACCGCCTCGGGCCATCTGTCGATCGGAGCGCCCGCCCTGTTTTGCCACTCGCTTTTTCCCGTTGTGCTGGGCGCGTTTCATTCCCGCTTTCCGGGAATCGCGCTATCGGTCCTCACCGCCGATCCGGATTCGATGGCGGCCCGGCTCGCGCATCGTGAGCTCGATCTCGCCCTGCTCCCGTTTCCTGCAAAACAGCACTCGCTTGGCATGGTGCCTCTGGGACGTGACGAATTGGTTGCGATCGTCGCTCCTAGCCACGCGCTCGCGCGCCAAGATCGCCTGGACGCAAATCAGCTGAGAGGACAGCCGCTAATCGTCCCGAATCCGGGCAACAAGCTTTGGGCCGCCTGGGATACTTTTTTGCTCGAGGCGGGAGTCTTTCCCGAGATAGTCGTCGAGACGGACGATCTCGATCTGGCCAAGCGGCTGGCTATTGAAGGGCATGGTCTGACGATAGCTCCGCGATGGTCGGTGCTCGCGGAGGTTGCTCGGGGTGAGTTGCGCACGATCGCGCTTGGAGCCGTGGGCGGCGGCGTGCGGCGCTTCGGTCTTCTGCGCTTTCTCCCACACGCCGGGATTGGTGGCGCGGACCATCTTCTCGCAGAAGTCGACG
>DATEGX010000417.1:0-24432 GCA_035279875.1 Binataceae bacterium (SeqCode) | reverse complement strand
GCCAGGGTGGGGGAAACTTCCCAGACTGAATGAGATCCGCCGAGACTCGGCGGGACATTTCTCGACTTACCCCGATTAGGCAAATCGCACTGCCACAAGGGTTTTCTGTCTCAAGGAGTCTTGCTGAGGTGCCGGTGTTCGCGGACCGGCGCGATATTGCTAATCTGGCGTACTCTTTACCGGGTACCGAGGGTTCGAATCCCTCCCTCTCCGCCAAAACCAACAGGAATAATGTCCCGGCAGGGCGAAAGTGGTCTGACGTCAGACTGTCTTTCAGAGGTCGCGATTTCTTGGCCGTGATTGCGACATCCGGATTCCTGGTCTGCCCCCAGGCGGCCGAGCCTGCACACCGCAGGGCTCCTCCCTCAATGAGGTGTCAGCTACCGTCACTAGGCACTTGCTGCTGAAGTCTTGGACGACGCACAGGGTCCGAAAGCGGCGGCGCTTGCCCAAAGTGTCCGATACGATACGAAGTCGAGGCTCCAGCGCCGATTGATCTTCTCCAGCAACAACATCGCCGCGCTGCCCTCCGCGCGCGTGGCCGCAATGCCGTCGCGGCATCAAATTTCTCTACGCGCGGTAAGGCCGGCAAAGCTTTTTATGATATTCCCACTGCTATCCGCCTTGGCGCAGGCTTAGCCGCTAATTTGCCGCCGTTTCTGAGCACAGTAGCCGCGGCCTTACGGAACGTTAGCCTGAAAGAACGTCAAAATTCCGTCTTGCCGCCCTTCCTCGTATAGACCACAATCGCCCGACGCAGCTTTGGCTCAAAGAATCGAATGAAACGGATCGAAATCGCAAGCTCAGCGAGTGGAGAGCAGCAAACGCTCGCGCTTATTAAGATCGAACCCGGGAGAGCCTAATGGACGATGAACATTCTCACAGAACTTTGGCGCTTGGTAGATACATCATCGAACATCGACTGCCGATTGGTCTGATACTCATTATCATAACTGCGTTTATGGGCTACTGGGCCGCCAAGGTGAAGATCGCCACACGCTTCGAGGACTTCTTCCCCGCCCAGCACGGCAACACGCTCTTATACCGCAAGTACGAGCGTCATTATGGCAGTGCGCAGACACTACTGCTCATGTTGCGCGTTAAGAAGGGTGACATCTTTAACTCTGAGACCCTTCAGAAAATCCAGGACATTACGCGAGAGGTTAACATTCTGCCAGGCATAGACCATAACGAGGTCTTTTCACTCGCATCCTATCGAGTGGGGTTCGCCACAGCATTACCGGGAGCCATCGTTACGTCCACTTTTATGTATCCAGACGTACCCACAACGGCGAAGCGACTCGAAACTCTGCGGCACAACGTCGATATGCATCGAGAGGTCATTGCCGGGCTGCTCACCGACGACAATAGGGGTGCGCTTGTTACCGCAACCTTCGGAACTGACGATCTCAACTATAAAACATTATTCGACGATATTCAGAAGATTGTTCACAAGTATTCGGATGCCAACACCGAGATCTTTGTTGCGGGGCAGCCCATCGTGTCTGGCTGGGGTTATTCCTACTTGCCACGAATAACCTCAATATTTGTCGCCTCGATAGTCCTAATGTTGATCATATTGTACCTCAGCCTGGGCCATCGAAGCAGTTGGTGGGCACCTATGCTGACTGGCTCATTTTCGGCGATATGGGGCCTCGGGTTCGTAAGCCTGATGGGCTACAACTTCGATCCGGTGATGATGGTAATCCCGTTTATATTAACTGCGCGAGACCTCAGTCACGGCATCCAATGGCAAGGACGATACTACAATGAACTCGACCGGCTCGATGAGAAACTGCTCGCCTGCGCAACGACCACTGATGTGATGCTTCCACCGGGATTGCTGGCGATCTTTGCAGATATTGCCGGGATCATTTTTATTTCGCTTGGCGGAATTCCGGTACTGAAGGAAATTGGGTTAGGCGGCGCCGTCTGGCTGGCGGGAAGTCTGACGATGGTCTTCGTGTTTCAGCCTATCTTTATGAGCTATCTGCCCAGACCACACCTGCGCGAGCGGCGTTGGTGGCGCAAGCGGTGGTCCGGCGATAGGGGCGGTACGCTCGCGTCTGTCATCGACTGGCTGGTGCGCGTGCCTGTGACGCCGGGCACGCTTCGCACCGCAATTTTGCTGGGAGGCGGCGCTTTCATTCTTTTCGGCGTCGTCTCAGGGCAGCGGGCGCATATTGGATACGAGACCATCGGGACACCGCTTTACAAGCCTGATTCCAAGGTGAATCAGGATATCGCCGAGATTGCGAAATTCTTCCCTACGGACGAAGGCTGGATCGTCTTGACGACCCCGGATTATCCGGATCAGCAATCTGGAATCTCGCCAAATGTACTCCGGATGACCGACGACATGGGTGCGTATCTCGTCAGTCGAGGCGACGCTGATGCGCTACTCTCGTTTTCAGGCATAGCAATAGGGCCACTGGACGAGATTTTCCACAACGGCTTTCCGAAATACCGCAGCATGCCGAGCAGTCAAGCTCCGTCCAGTTTCGACAAGAACATGACTACCGGAGTCGAATTAGGCGGGAACCTATGGTACATGTTTCTCGCTGGAACGGCGCCGGGGGAGATGGAGCGCTTTTACGCGTTTGCTCCCCACGTAACCAGCGCTTGTATTCGCGTCCTTTTGCCAGATCATACCTATAGCCGACTAAATAGGTTGCGCGACGATATCAGGACTTTCGTCGCAGAACGCGTCACGCCTGATCCGGATTTAACAAAGGTGAAGGTCGAGTACCTGGGAGGCTTGGCCGGCCTCTTCCTCGCGGCTAACGATGTTCTGAAGGATCTCGATTTCATCAATATCACTTTTGTATTGCTAGTAATTTATCTTTGCTGTGCATTCGTTTTTCGCTCTTTGGTCGCGGGATTGCTCTTTATTTTGTCCTGTATAATGGCCAATTTCGGCGCGTTCATATACATGAATGCCCGCCACATCGGACTGACGATTGACACTATCCCGGTAATCTCTCTGGGTATCGGCCTGGGTGTCGATTATGGGATTTACACAGTCGCGAGAATTCGCGATGAAGTCGTTCGTGGCGCAACTGTCGAGGATGCGGTTTCTACTGCGCTCAGAACGACAGGTGCGGCAGTTTTCAGTACCTTTGCGGTGATGATCGGAGGTATTCTGCCGTGGGCATTTTCACCTTTGCTATTCCACAATGAGATGAGCCTACTACTGATTTTCTTGATGGCAACGAACATGATTGCAGGCGTCTGGATTCTGCCAGCATATATCGCGTGGCAGAGGCCGAAGTTTATCACGCGTTATCTGAGTGGAGATGTGGGGCAGGTCACTAGCGCGGCCATTACCTCCTGACCCAAGAATTGTCGGAGAATGGTGTGCTTGTTTTGTCGAGCGCGCTCAAGAGTCATCTCAAACGAACCCTGAAGGGACCAAGGAACCCTGGATGACCGAACACTCCTCAACCACCGCGCGGCGCAACCGGATAATCGCGATTGCGGCGGGTTTGATCACGGTCGTCGCGGTCGTGCTCGGTTTTGCTGGAGACGTGCTCGGCCTGCCGTGGCACTGGATGCGCCCGGCCGCAGAGCTTTTACTGCTGGCCGAACTTGTCGGGCTGGTCGTCCTCGAACGTCATCAACTCTTCGAACCGGTGCATGAGACAGTCGGGGACACCCACGCACTAGTTCAACAACTGCACACAATGATGAAGGAGAGTGCCCGCGCCTCCGGGCAGGTGACCGCTTGCACAAGCACTCCGGAAGTATATCGCACGATGATACGCGTCGCACGTGAAGCGCTCGCCCGTGATCAACAGTCTCCCCAGATGTTTCGTCTGGGACGACTCGCCGGCCGCCTGGGCCGTTCGGCGGATGTACAGGAAGACCCCGACCTTTTCGCCGAACTTCAAGAGTGGTTCAACGCTATGGCGGGGTACTATTTGACGCCTGGCAGCCCTCCCGACTATAGAGCGCGACGGTGGTCTGTTCGCCAGTTAATCGCGTTTGCCTCGCTTAAGGATTTCGACCTTACTTTGGAGCAGGGGGTCCGCCAACTTCTCGCGTTGAAGCCGACGAATCTCGAGTTGAAAGTCCTGGTACGGCCTAGAATTGAAGCGATGCTCTCGCCCGCGGTCATGACTGACCGCGACGCGCTAATGATTTTTGACGACGCGACTGCGGGCCTGCGTTGGGGTGTCTTGTTTCAGGGTCCGCAATATCTGGTCCTTTTCCAGCGTTGGTTTGATGATCTATGGGCGACACTTCCCGATAACCATCTTATCTATTCGCGCAATGGCTTCAACGAAGGCGCCATCGACCGCATCCGGAAGGAATTAGAAGCATCAGAGTCAGCCGTTGGTCGTCAGACCGCTTGAGTGCTCGCGCGCTCATGTCTAGCTCGGGCGTTGCCGAAGTCGCCGCCAAGCGAGTCGGGGATATCGGCGGGCTCACGAAACGATCGCGGTCGGGCCCCACGCGGTCGGCGAAATTGGAGAGCCTCAATGAAACGCAATACACCGAAAGCGTCAGGCCGGCACGTATCTGGCTCGTGCCTTTGCGGCGCCGTCGAGATAGAGATCGACTTCCCCGCGTTTTGGGCCTGGCATGATCACTCAGTGGCGAGCCGTCGCGCGCAGGGCGCCGCATATGCGACTTATATCGGCTGTTGGCGCAAGCACGTTCGCGTGATGAAGGGCCAAAGACGCATCGCTCGCTTCGAGGATGCCAAGACCGAGTCGAGCCGAAGCTTCTGCTCCCGATGCGGGTCGCCACTGCTTTACCAGCGCAAGCGCTGGCCGCACATGGTCAATATCCCGCGGGCACTCTTCAGCGCCCGCACTGGCCGCGAGCCCCGCTATCACGTGGCCATCGAGGAGCTTCAGGATTGGACCTACACAGGCAACCGGCTTGTTCCCCTTAAGGACTACCCCGGTATCGTCTGGGAACGCCCGAAATCGCGCCGGCCACGCAATCTGGATGATGTTAAGTTACTCGACCGGCGCCTGGCCCAGGTTTCCCCAAAAGAGCTATTTCCACGGCGCGCACACGCGAGAATCCTCAACTGGACGGCACCACGATCTGGTCCAACGCTTTGAGTTCCTGGTTCACGACCGCCTCGGGCAAGGGGGCATAATTGAGCGGCGCAGCAGCGGCCTGGCCCTTGGTCAACGCCCATTTGAGGAATTTCAAGATCGCCGCACCCTGGGCGTGATCGGTTTGCTTTTTGTAAATTAGCAGCCAGGTGAACGACGAAATCGGGTAGGACGTCGCTCCTGGGGCGTCGGTGATTGAGACACGGAAATCGGCCGGCATGTTAGCGGCCGCTCCAGCCGCAGCGGCGGTGACGCCTTGGAGAGTTGGAACGATCCACTTGCCGTCACGATTTTGCAGGGTGGCGACCGGAATGTGATTGGTCAGCGCGTAAGTCAGTTCCACGTAGCCGAGCGCACCAGGAGTTTGCTGAACCAGGCCGGTGACGCCCTCGCTGCCTTTGCCGCCCAGACCCACCGGCCACTTCAGGGCCGTGCCACGGCCGGGCGCCTTGCTCCATTCCGGGCTAACCTTGCTGAGATAATCGGAAAAGATGAAGGTCGTGCCGCTGCCATCGGAGCGATGCACGGTCTGGATCGCCTCGTCGGGAAACGTTATCCCAGGGTTCAGCGCGGCGATTGCCGGATCGCTCCACTTGGTGATCTTGCCGAGGTAGATATCGGCAATCATCGGACCGGTCAGCCGGATAGGCTTATTGTGCAGCTCCGGCAGATTGTACATCAGCACGACCGCGCCCATTACCGAGGGAAAATGCAAAATCGCTGCGGGCATCGCTTGTGCCTGCTTATCGTTGAGTGGCGCGTCGCTCGCGCCGATTGCGACCGTGTGGTTTCGCAGCATCATGATGCCGCCGCCGGACCCGATAGATTGGTAGTTAAACCGCACGGAAGGGTCGATATGGGTATAATCGTCGAACCATTTCGAATAAATCGGATAACCGAAGGTCGACCCCGCTCCGTTGATTAATATCTGGCCGTGGGCGGTGCCGCTCAGCGCGACAATCGCCAAGGCCATGAGAAACGCCGTTAGATTCCTGCCAATGCGCATTTCATCTCCCCTGATACAGTCGAGAAAGCCCGCTGACGCTAGTCAGCGAACATTGCGTTCGAGTTAAGCAAAGATTGCAGTGTTGCGAATTCCCGGCAGGGATCGCCACGCGGATCAGCTTGGTTTGATCCGAACCTGCAAGTGCTCCGGCTAACCAATCGCTGGTCGAACCGGCGTACAAGGAGCCTCAGGCCCTATTATCGCTCATAACGAGCCGGGCCACAGCGGACCGTTCGGGGAGCCTTTGCTGATTTGTCCGCCATAAGGGAAGAACTGCGGTACAATCTGGTTGAACTTCTTGGGAATTATTTGCGTCAAGCTCGCACCGGAGAAGTTGGCGACCCAGATCCCGTTCTGGTTGAGCGCTATCCCGAAACAAGCACTGAAACCAGCGCCTGACGAGTTATTATTGTTGTAGTTGGCAATCAGTTTGCCGTTCTTATCAAGTTCTGTGACGCTGCCGACTCCGCCGAAGTTGGTGATCCATATGTCCCCGCGGCGGTCTACGGCAATCACCGCCGGCGAATTGAGGTTAGCGCCCTTCCGATTGGCGTTGGTGAAGTTTTTCTTGAAAGAACCTTTCGACGAAAGCTCAGTAATCGAATTGTTGAGATGATTGGCGATCCAGATATTGCCTTTCTGGTCGACTGCGATTCCGTCGGGCCCGCCGAAGTTCGCCCCCGTGGAGTTGGTGATGTTCTTTTTAAACGCGCCATTTGGATCGAGTTCAGTCACGCTGTTGTTAGCAAAGTTGTCGATCCATATGTTGCCCTGCTTGTCGATCGCCATGCCTCCAGGCGATGAAAATCGTGCGGCGGCGGTGTTCGAATTGTCGACATAACTCAACACTACCCCGCCCGGGCTCAACTCGACGACACTATTACTGCCGAAGTTACTGATCCAAATGTTCCCTGCACTGCTGATTCTGACGCTCACTGGATCGTTGAAATGAGCCATCGGCGTAGTGCTGGTATTGTAGTTTGCGATCAGAGTACCGGTCGGACCAAGTTCCGTAACTCCCGCAGTCGCCGTAGTCACGTTATTGGCGATCCAGGCGTCGCCATTCTGATCAACCGCTATTCCCTGGGGTTTGGCGAAATTCGCGCCGGGCGTCGTCGAATTGTCGAACGTGCTGGTAAGGCTGCCATTCGCCGACATCAGCGAAACCGATGGAGTTGTCGAGTTGTCAGAGCCGACCCAGAGCGCACCGTTCTGACCGACCGCGACCATCGCCGGCAGAGAGGGCGGAAACGCGATGTTCTGGAAATGCGAGGCATGCGCCGCTTGCGGTGCCGCGATTGCAATTAGCATCGCAACCATCGAAACGAAGTGAGCGCGCGATATGATTCGGCGAAATACCATTTTGGTGTCCATTTTGCGCAGAAAGCGCGGAAGATGCGCCTAAAATGCGTAACTGCTGAGCCAAAATCAATAGTGTCGAAGCGGATTCGCTTTTAGTGAAGAAAAGCTATGATTATTCTTAAGCGCATAGCTGGACAGCTTTGCACGCTCTGAAGTCTAGTTCGTCACCTTTAGCGCTAATGAGCAGCGAATACAGTCAGATCACGCGCTCTGCACGCAATCGTGCGATAGTTTCACCGCTATAGCCTAATTCGGCGAGCACGGACTCGGTGCTGTCGCCTTTTTCGGGCGTCGGCATCCGCAACGCCCACGGCGTACGGCTCAACTCCACCGCCTGTCCGACCAATTCCTGGCGGCCACCGCGCTGCGGATTTTCGATCGCGCGCGCGATTCCGATATGCCTGACCTGCGGATCTGCAAAAACCTGGTCAATGCTGTAAATCGGACCACAGGGCACTCCGGCAGCGTTCAGAATCCCGATCCATTCTGCGGACGATTTCGTGCGAGTGATGGTTTCGAGTTCGGCGTTGAGGCGGTCACGATTCTTAAGCCGGGCGCGTCCGCCCTTGTAGTCGGGATTTTCCGCAAGATGCTCCGCGTCCAACGCTTTGCATAGCCGGGCGAAGAGTTCGTTGCCCGAGCCAGCGATATTGATGTGGCCGTCGGCAGTCGCGAACACGCCGGTCGGAATGCCGGTCGGATGATTATTGCCGGCTTGTTCGGGCACCTCTTTAGAGAGCAGCCAACGCGCCGCCTGGAAATCCAGCATCGCGATTTCAGCGGCCAGCAACGAAGTATGGACCCATTGGCCTTCGCCGGAGACCTCGCGCTCAAGCAGTGCGACCAGGATTCCCATCGCCAGAAATACGCCTGCGGTCAGGTCCGCAATTGCGACCCCGACCCGCACCGGGCCCTGGCCAGGCAACCCGGTAATCGACATCAGGCCGCCCATCCCCTGCGCGATTTGGTCGAGCCCAGGGCGATCGGCGTAGGGGCCGTCCTGGCCAAACCCGGAGATACTGCCGTAGACCAGGCGAGGATTCACCGCGCGCAAGCTCTCGTAGTCGATACCCAGGCGATGTTTGACGTCGGGCCTGTAATTCTCGACCAGCACGTCCGCATGCGCGGCCAGTTTCTTCAGAATCTCGACGCCTTGCGGGTGCTTGAGGTTAAGCGTGATGCTGCGTTTGTTGCGATGCAGGTTCTGGAAGTCAGGGCTGTTACGCGAGCCCACTTCCGCGGCGTCGTCGGTAGCCTCAACCTTGAGCACGTCGGCGCCCCAATCGGCGAGCTGGCGTACGGCGGTCGGTCCGGAGCGGGCGCGGGTAAGGTAAATCACTTTGAAGCGCGAAAGCGGCAGTTTGCTCATCACGGGTCTCAACTCTGGTACGTTATCGCGGGCACTTGAGTTATACCGAAGTTTGCGGCGAGCTACATAACGGACTGGCGCGGAATCGGATTAGAAGCCGCGCCTCCACCGGCGCTCGCATTTACGATCACGTTGACACATGCGGCGGGCAATGCCGCGACGACGCCGATTGCGCAGGAGGCAGATTTCGCATGGCACAGAAGGTAGCGATTGTAACCGGCGCCGGCACCGGCATCGGCAAGCACGCGGCGCTCGCCTTGATGCGCGAACGATACGCAGTGGTGTTCGCCGGACGGCGTCTCGAACTAATCGAGGCAGCTGCCGCCGAAGGGCGCGGCTCGGGTGCGCCATCCCTGGTGGTGCAGACCGACGTGCGCGATCCCGAGTCGGTCAGGAACCTGTTCGCCAAGACTCGCGAGAACTTCGGCCGGCTCGACGTTCTTTTCAACAATGCGGGAATTGGCGCGCCGGCGGTGCCGCTCGAAGAGCTTTCCTACGAGCGTTGGCGCGCGGTGGTCGAAACGAATCTCACGGGCGCGTTCTTATGCACCCAGGAAGCCTTCCGCATCATGAAAGAGCAGGATCCGCGGGGCGGTCGCATAGTCAATAACGGCTCGATTTCCGCTCATGCGCCGCGGCCCAATTCGGCGCCCTATACCTCGACCAAACATGCGATGACCGGGCTGACCAAGTCGACTTCGCTCGATGGACGCAAGTACGACATCGCCTGCGGTCAGATCGATATCGGCAACGCCGCCACCGAAATGACCGCGCGGATGGAGAAAGGCGTACCTCAGGCCAACGGAGCGGTCATGGCCGAGCCCACCTTCGACGTGAGCCACGTCGCCCGGGCGGTGGTGTATATGGCCAACCTGCCGCTCGACGCGAACGTCGAGTTCATCACCATCATGGCGACCAAGATGCCCTTTGTGGGACGCGGCTGAATGCAAGTTTTCGCCGGGTACGCCGTCTGTTAAAAGTCAGGCTTGCCCATTTCCAGACTCACGGAGCATCGCTTTGGACTTCACGATACCGCAGGAAATTACCAGCTATCTCGCCGAACTCGACGATTTTATCGAGCGTGAAATCAAGCCGCTGGAGCGCGAGAACGACAATATCCGTTTCTTCGATCATCGCCGCGAATGGGCACGCACCGACTTCGATCGTGGCGGCCTGCCACGCCACGAATGGGAGGCGCTACTGGCCGAGATGCGCCGCCGCGCCGATCGCGCGGGTCATTACCGCTTCGCCCTGCCGAGAGAATATGGCGGCAAGGACGGTTCAAATCTCGCGATGGCGATTATCCGCGAACATCTGGCGGCCAAAGGGCTCGGCTTGCATAACGACCTCCAGAACGAGAGCTCGATCGTCGGCAACCTGCCGACCGTGCTGATGTTTCGCGATTTCGGCAGTCAGCGTCAGAAAGACCAATTCATTCCCGGCATCCTGGACGGCTCGATCAGCATTGCCTTCGGCCTGACCGAGCCTGAGCACGGCTCCGACGCAACCTGGATGGAAACGCGCGGGGTGCGCGACGGCGACGGCTGGCGCGTCAACGGCGCTAAAATCTGGAACACCGGGCTGCATGTCGCGACCCATGACTTCGTCTTCGCCCGCACCAGCGGGCGCGACGGCGGCGCCAAAGGCATCACCTGCTTCATCGTTCCAACCAGGAGTGAGGGTTTCAAGATTGAAGAGTATCTGTGGACCTTCAACATGCCGACCGACCATCCACGGATTTCGCTGAAAGACGTTTACGTGCCCGCGGATGCGATTCTGGGCGACCCGGAGGACGGCCTTGCGGTCGCGCAGCATTTCGTCCACGAGAACCGTATCCGGCAGGCGGCCTCGTCGCTCGGCGCGGCACAATATTGCATCAATGAGGCGGTCAGCTACGCCAAGCAGCGCAAGCCGTTCGGACGAGCGCTCGCCACCAATCAGGCAATCCAGTGGCCGCTGGTTGAATTGCAGACCGAGGCCGCGATGCTGCGCGCGCTGATCCACAAGACCGCGTGGGAGATGGACCAGATGTCGAAGCCGGAAGTTGCGCGGCGGCTCTCCGACAAGGTCTCGATGTGTAACTACCGGGCCAATCGGCTGGTGTGCGAGGCGGCGGATCGGGCAATGCAAGTGCATGGCGGCATCGGCTATTCGCGCCACAAGCCCTTCGAGCATATCTATCGTCATCATCGGCGTTATCGGATTACCGAAGGCGCCGAGGAAATCCAGATGCGGCGGGTGGCCCAGATTCTGTTCGGCTTCGGCAGCCGCGATCAGGCAAGTTCGTAGCAGTCATGGCCGCCGGCGACATCACGGAATTGCTCCAGCGCGCGGTTGCACGACATCTTGGCGCGCCGGGCACAATCCTAGATCTGCAACGGCTCACCGGCGGAGCGAATAAAACTACCTGGTCATTTGACGCCGAAATCGCGGACCGGCGCGGCGAATTAATCGTGCAACTCGGCACGGAAACAGTCGATCCGGTGGCCGATCTGACGCCTTACGTCACGCCAGAAGATGACGCCCGCCTGATGATTGCCGCGGTCAAGTCCGGAGTGCCCGCGCCCAAGGTCCGCGCAATTCTCGAGCCCAGCGACGGCCTCGGCCATGGCTATATCACCGAGCGCGTGGCTGGTGAGACCCTCGGAACCCGGATACTGCGCGACGAGCTCTTCGCCGCGGTTCGCACGCAGATGGCCGCGCAATGCGGCGCGATACTCGCCGCCATTCATCGCATCGAAATCACCGCGGTGCCGTTCCTGATGCGCCAGGATGCTGCGGCGCAGGTCGATGCGCATCGGCGCATCATCGACCACTTCGGGCTGAGGCTGCCCGCCCTCGAACTGGCGCTGAAATGGGCCGCGGACAATGTCCCGGCTCGCGCGCGCCATACGGTCGTGCATGGCGACTTCCGCCTCGGCAACTTTATCGTTGGCGCAGACGGTATTCGCTGCGTACTCGATTGGGAACTGGCTCAGACCGGCGATCCGATGCAGGACCTTGGCTGGCTGTGCGTCAAGACCTGGCGCTTCGGCGGCCGCGCTCCGGTTGGCGGTTTCGGCTCGCGTGAGGAGTTGTTCGCCGCCTACGAGCGGGCCAGTGGTTGGCCGGTCGATCCGGCGCATGTCCGTTTCTGGGAGGCCTTCGGCAACGTCAAATGGGCGGTCGACTGTCTTCGGCTGGCTGCGCGCGGAATCGAGGAAAACGGGATCGAGCGATGTGCGATCGGCCGGCGAATCGAGGAGCCGTTGTGGGATTTTCTCAATCTCGTAGAACAGCGCGAATAGTCAGACAGGAATCATCATGCCGCAAAGTATGCCCGACGCCGCGACCCTGCTTAAGGCCGCGGTCAACTACCTCGAGAGCGAGTTGATGCCCACCCTCAGCGGCTATCATCGCTTCCAGACCCGGGTGACAACGAACGTGTTGAATGCCGTGTGCCGTGAACTCGAGTTGCGTGATGCGCAGCGGGCCAACGAGCGCGAGCGTCTTGGCGCAATCCTCGGACATGACGGCGAGACTGAGAAGCTGAGCCTTGAACTATGTGAAAAAATCCGCTCGGGCGCGATCGCAGTCGACGACCATTCGCTGCGCGCGCATATTCGTCAGTCGTTGGCCGAAGCGTTGGCAATCAATAACCCGCGGTGGATCGAACGCTAGGGGTTCGCAGGCCATCGCAACCCTGCCGCCATATCGCGCGGTCACGGGCGAATTCGCCCCGATTTCGAACGCATTGACCGATAACGAAAGGTCATTCTTCGACGAGGTGAGACCCGATCGTCCGGATGCAGCGCACTGATATTGGCAACACCCGGTTCGATGCTATTACGGCCAGTTGATCAGCGCTTTATCCAATTCAAGCAAAGCTTCCGCGAAATGGCTTCATGAAACGAAGAGCATTCTTGAAAGCAATCGGCACCGCCGCGCTCCTGCCGATTTTGCCGCCGCGTCTGTGCGCGGGCGCTAGCTTCCGCCGGCGCCGCCCTTCCGATGCCACGTGGCCATCGCCGTCGGCGTGGAAGCAACTCAACGAGGCGGTCGGCGGAAATTTGATTCCGGTAGATTTTCCCCTCGCGATCCTGAAAGCCGATCCGGGTAGCGCCGCAGCCAGGTCTCTTTCGGCGAAGCAACTACTTCGAGAAGGGATGGCAGCATTCGTACTGGGGGACCAATTACCCTCGCCTCGCTGCAATCAAAAGAAAATACGATCCAGACGGGCTGTTCTTCGTCCATAATGGCGTTGGCTCGGAACAATGGAGCGCCGACGGCTTCACGAGGCTATAGAAGCTGCGCGCGTCTGCGTTTCTTCCGCTCTTTTGAGGACAAAGGTACAAATAAATCAGGCTTAGCCGAGGCTCGTCTCAGGCGGGAATCAGAATGGCGCGAGAAACGCTGATAGCGGAATCGATCCCTACGACCCTGCCCATGACGCCGGCGATTGTATGGCTGTTGCGGGAGGGCGCCGCCGCGGCGACGCCAAGCGCCCTGCTCGGAGAATTGTGCCGCCTCCTGGTCGAGGAGGGCATGCCGATCTCGGGCGCGGTCCTGGTCGTCGCCAGCCTCGATCCGCTGGTGGCGCGGCGGCGGCTTCGCTGGACCCGTACCGACGGGCGCGTGGTCGAGGAATTGCGGCTCCATGGCATGATGGGTGCTGGAAAAAAGGAGCCGATTGGCGGAGTCGGCACCCGATTTCATTTGTCTGGCACTAACCAACGGCAGCATTCGCGCAGACGGCCAAAGCAGCGGCGAAATCTGTCGGGCCGCACGGATTGGGAAGGCGCGGTTCACGAGATCGAGTTTTTTTGCGAACGTAGCACTGGATTCGAAGTGGCGGACTTGCTCCGTTTGTCCGAGGTTTGCGTAGCACTCACCGCCCCGCTTCAGGTGGTGATCGCGCGCGGGGTCACACTCACGCTCCTGCAGGCTTACCTGGGACGGCGATGCGCCGAGCGTGTGATCAACGGCTCCGTCCGGCGGGGCAGCGGCGAACTGATCGAGGCCGTGGTGTGGAGTTCCGATCTCCGCGATTTCACCACGCTCTCGCAGACCCTGCCGTGGGAACAAGTGATAACGGCGTTGAACGACTGCTGCGCACGGCTGGTTGGCGCAATTCATCCGCTGGGCGGCGAGGTGCTGAAGTTTATTGGCGACGGGCTCCTGGCAATCTTCCCGCTATCTCCGCGTGGAGCGCTGTCGGCGTGCGACGCAGCGCTATCGGCCGTCCGTGCCGCCCGGCAAGGGATGGTACAACTCGACCAGGAGCGCACCGCCGCCGGATTGCCACCCCTGCCCTTCGGGGTGGGACTCCATCTTGGCTCGGTCATGTACGGCAATATCGGGGCGCCGGACCGTTTGGATTTCACCGCGATTGGGCCGGCAGTAAACGTCGCGAGCCGGATCGAGGGGCTCTGCCGGTCACTCAACTGCCCGGTGCTTATTTCCGAGGCAGTGGCAGCGCGATGTTCCAAGGAATTGGTGAGCATCGGCAATCATCCGGTGCGCGGAGTCGAAGGATCGGTCGCGCTTTTTACGCTGCCGGAGCTGGCATCCGGGGTGGACCGGCCATCTCCATGATTGGGCTCGGCGCCGGTGGCGCAGACGGAAAACCAGTGCGATTACCGCCGCCCTGCCGCGGTTGCGCGCAACCGCGTGTCGCATGCTATACAGGCTCGGCGCGTCTGCGGGGATGAACGCTGCGTGCTCGTGGCGCCGCTCGTCATCGAGGCCCGCGAGGCTCGAAACCAACGCCCGAAGCGCCACCTGGGAGGGTGCATTCATGGCAACTCGGCTCACGGTCGACGAAGTCAAAGGATTATACGAAAAGATCAGTAACTGGGGCCGATGGGGCAAGGAGGACGAACGCGGGGCACTGAACTACATCACGCTGCAAAAGCGTGCCGCGGGCGCCAAATTGGCGCAAAATGGCGAGATTGTCTCGCTATCGCTGCCGTTATCGACCAAATCGGGGCCTGATAATCCGCAACCGGTGCAGCATATGATGTTGCATGCCGGCGCGCCGGGTTATGCCTCGCTCGACTACTTCGCAATTGCCCCGCACGGCATGTCGTTTACCCATCTGGACGCGCTTTGCCATGTATTCTGGCAGGGCAAGATGTACAACGGCTTCAGCGAACGCGAGGTGGGCCGCTTCGGCGCGCGGAAATGCTCAATCGACGTCACCCGTGACGGGGTCATGAGCCGCGGGGTGTTGCTCGATATTCCCAAGGCCCGAAAAGTCGATTGGCTCGAGCCTCGCGATGCGATCTTTCCCGAGGACCTCGAAGCCGCCGAGAAGCTTGGTGCGTCCAACCTCCACGTCGACGAGGGCGACGTGCTCCTGATTCGCACCGGACGCCATAAGCGCCGCGCCGAGAAGGGCGTATGGGACCCGCGCCGCGAGGGCCTGCCGGGACTCGACGCCTCGTGCCTGCAATGGCTCCACGACCGCAGGATCGCGGTGCTGGGATGCGACGCGGTGAGCGATATCTCGCCCAGCCCGTATGGCGCCGAGATGGGCCTGCCGATCCACGTCGGCACCTTGGTAATCCAGGGCATTCACCTGATCGACAACGCCGACCTCGAAGCCCTCTCGAGCGCCTGCGAGAGGCACCGCCGCTATGAGTTCCTGTTCACGATGGCGCCGCTGATCCTCGAACACGGGACAGCTTCGCCGGTCAACCCGCTGGCGCTGTTCTGATGCATAAAAACGAGCGGTACTTAATTCCGAATAGCTAACGAATTCGCGTACTTATGCGATTTATGAGGAGGCAATTATGGCCACTAAGCACACCGGACCCGAGGTCCTGGCGCTGTTCGAAAAGTGCAGCAATTGGGGGCGTTGGGGCAAAGAGGACCAACGTGGCGCATTAAACTTCATTACAGATAAAAAGCGCGCCGCCGCCGCCAAACTCGTCCAGGCCGGCGAGACCGTCTCGCTCGCCCTCCCCCTCGCCACGATACCCGCCCCCGATAATCCGACTCCCGTGATGCATCTGATGCAACAAACGGGCTTTGACGCTCACGAAGTTGAACTACTGCCGTATACCGGCGATTACTTTGCGATTGCTCCACATGGCCTCGCCAACACGCATCTCGATGCGCTCTGTCATGTTTTTCATAACGGCAAGATGTATAACGGCTTCGACGCCAGCGAAGTCGGCTCCCATGGCGCCAAGAAGTGCGCAATCGACGTCGCCAGCCAGGGCGTGATCAGCCGCGGAGTGCTGCTCGATATCCCGAAGCTGCGCGGGGTCGAATGGCTCGAGAACACCGTGCAAATCACCGCCGACGACCTCGAAGCCGCCCAGAAGGACCATCGCGTGACCGTCGAAGAGGGCGACGTGCTGTTCGTCCGCACCGGCCGCGCCCGTCAGCGCAAGGCCAAGGGCGCATGGGACGCCTTCCATGGCGGCCTCGCCGGGCTCGACCCGACCACGCTGCCCTGGCTCCATCAGCATAAGGTCGCCGTGCTGGGCTCCGACGGGGTGAGCGACGCGGTGCCGAGCGGCTACAACGAACTGGCCCTGCCGATCCATAGCTGCACGCTGGTCTACATGGGGGTGCATCTGATCGACAACGCCGACCTCGACGCGGTGGCCGCCGCCTGCGCGCGCCACGGGCGCTACGAATTCCAGTTCATCATGGCGCCGCTGATCCTGACCCAGGGGACGGCCTCGCCGGTAAACCCGCTCGCCTTATTTTAGGCGCGCGGCTACCATAGTTCGCCAATTTCAAGCGCAGCGGATGGGTCAATGAAAGTCGAAGCACTGGTCATCGATGCCGACGGGCATATTCTCGAACCGCCCGACCTTTGGGAAAAATACCTCGAACCGAAGTACCGTCCGCAGGCGATTCGTATCACGGTTGGCGATGACGGCTACGAATACCTCGAAGTGGCCGGCAAGCGCGCCAGCATGAGCCGCCCGGGCCAACTCGGCACGCTCGGCGGGATGGGCAAGCAAATCGAGGAAGCCCGCCGCCGCCGCGAGGAATTCATCAATGCCGGCCGCGCCGAGCAGTTGCGCTTCGAAAAACCCAAGCCCGAGGACACTTATCTCAAGGGCGCGGCCTTCGGCACGATGGACATGAAGGAGCGGGTGGAGTTGCTCGACCGCGAGGGAATCGCCCGTTCGATTCTCTATCCGACCCTCGGGCTGCTATGGGAAGCCGAGACCATGGACCCGGAATTGTCCGGGGCCTATTGCCGCGCCTACAACCGCTGGATCGCGGATTTCTGCCGCGACTCGGGCGGCCGACTGGTGCCGATCGCCCATCTTTCGCTCGGCGATCCCGAGGAGGCGGCGCGTGAACTCGAGCGCGCGGTCAAGGAAGGATGCAAGGGCGCGTTCGTCGCCCCGTTCACTATCAGCCGCCGTCCGCACGGCGACCCGGCCCACGACCGGGTGTTCGCGGCGGCGCAGGATTGCAACGTGCCGCTGGCGATTCATCCGACCTTCGAGCCGCCGGCCTTCGGCGTGTTCCATCGCTACGACAAGTTCGGCTGGGCGGCGTGGTTTTTCGACATGTTCGCCGGGCAGGGGGTGCAGCACGCCTTCGCCACCTTCTTTCAGCTTGGTGTGTTCGATCGCTTTCCGCGGATGAAGCTGGTGGTGCTCGAATCGGGCGCCGGATGGATTGGCTATTTTCTCGATCGCGCCGACGCCATCTTCACTGGCACCACGATCGCGCAGACCGTGCGGCTCAAGGAGAAGCCGTCGTACTACTTCAAGGAGCGCTGCTTCATTTCGGCCGATCCCGACGAACGGACGATCGCCGCGATGATGGCGCATGTCGGCGAGAGCAAGTTCTTCTGGGCGAGCGATTATCCACATCCGGACCATCCGGGGAACTACCTCGAGGAACTGGCCGGGATGGTCAAGCCGATGACCGATTCGGGCCGCCGCGGGATTCTGGGCGAAAACGTCGCCAAAGCCTACGGCGTGATGTAAACTGAGTAGTCCGCGGTGATGCCAAAGGGGCGGGCCACCAAAGGCCCGCCCCTTCTTGTTAAGGGAATTATCTGGATAGCCTCAATAGACCTGCACCATCGGATAATTCAGGCTAACACGACACGCCCGATTCTTCCTCGTCGGATCGCGACGAACCACCATTAAGGGCGGTTTCCGTTTGTTCCGTGCTCAAAAGGCTTTTCTTGGTCGGGATGCTTAGTGGACATAATAATGTCGCCATGATTCACGGTCCCAGGCGAAACTGCATCATAAGCAGTAGCGACTGGTAATGCACCTTCGACGGCTGTTCAGATTTGGTGACGTGAGAGGTCGGCGCACCTTCGCTTTTCGGGTATGGATTATTAAAGCCTATTGGCGAGGGTTTAATGGTCTATTTCGCGAATTTTTATCTCTCAATCGCGCGAGCTGCTTTCGCACAGACAGTCGACTACACCAACCGGGTACAGCTTCTTCCTGATACTTTCCTATTGGCGGTTATCGTTGCGATCCTTTTTGCTCTTCAAACGCGCCCTCGAGCGATGAGAAAGTTCTGGAAAGATGTGATAACGACTGGGCTCGCTGTCATTATCCTATTTTCTCTCCGGTTTGTCTGGAACAGTATGAATGAAATTGTTACCCGTCAGCGCGTTGCAGACGTTGCCGTGACGGAGACCCGAAAATGGACCAATCTGAAAATAAGCGAACTAAATGCTCGAAATCACCGCTTAAAGGATCAACTTAGAGACCAAGGCGTCGTCTGTCTCGACCAAAAAGACCAACGAGCTAAGAGCTTGGCCGCAAATATCGACGGCATTGAGAAGGAAAATTTCCCTCAACAATTGTTCGATGCCCGGGCCGCAATGAACGCTGCCCATGCACGTACCGTCCAAGCTCAAACGGAGTACGACAATTGCCGCAAAACGGCTGGAGGTTGTCCCGGATTGTTCGGGAACATGGAACAGATTGAACAAGAAGAAAAGCAGACTCAAATGCAATTCGAAATGATAGAAACCAGCCTAAATTCTCAGTTAAACGACCTCCGGAATAGGTAGAAATGTCAGATTTGTCAGACCTTCCCGACGGCCGTTCGTAGACCTGTAGATAAGTGAGGGAACCACGAACATAAACGGGGTCGGATCTTGATCGCTTCGAACCGGCGGGGCCGCGTAAACATGAAGAGCGGGGGTGGAACAGGCCCAAGCCGTCCACCGAACCTAACTGCCGTTTCGCCGGCAGGCGGTGGCCACGCCAAGTTCCCTGCACCTGACCCCCCCCCGCTTATGAAAGTATCATACAGACTGACCAGCGCTGGCAAGTTGGGCATCAACGTGGTGGCGCTGGCCACAAGATTCTAGCGATTGGTTTTGATCAGCGTGTTGGAGACTTCGATAAAGAGACGCTTGTCCGACCTCTTCTGTGCAAGCGCGTATTCCAGTTCAATCAGTTCCATCGCCTCATCGATCCGTTTGGCGGCTTGATATTCGCTGCATCTGATTGATAAACGGCTCAACCGTCGAAAACGGGCGCGCATTCCTTTCAAGATACGTGGTGCGATTGCGTCAAAGTCGTGATCGCAACTGACCAAAATTGCAGCCGCCATATCTCCGATGGTAGCGACAATTGGGTCGGGCGTATCGGTCGCCATGATTTCGCGCAGCAACTCAACCCGGTGATTACGTGACCTCAAGACGACGGCGACAGAGTCCGGCACATTGTGATCCAGGATGAAGTGCAAGCGCGACCGCCCGTCTAGCCTTGCATGCTATATGGCCAGTCGTTCTTCGTGAGAAATTGCGGAGGCTACATCAGCTTTTGTCAGTTGCGGATATTCGCGAATGATATGGTCGGTAGCGTACCCGGCCTTGTGATAGCGCCAAATGGCTTTGGTTGGTATGCGCGTGCCAGCCAGGACCCAGGCATTGTGAACGACATTACGGTTGCGCTCGACCTGACCGATCTGATCGGGCCTGCGGCATCGAAGCGTCTCAGCCCTGGCTCGAACATCATCAACGATCTTACGCAGCGTCACCGCGATGACGTATTGCGGACCACCGGCCTTTCTGATTTTACCCGTGGCTGGCTCCCGGAAATGCACCTGCTTGCCAGCGACATACAGCACAAGACCTGACCACGGCTTCGAATGGTACTTGCCAAGATATTCTGCGACTTTCCGCAGTTCCTGGAGCGGCACTTTGTGATCCTTGCGCAGGATAGCGATCGTTCGCAGGCCGACAACATCGTCAAAGGAGTAGACGCGGCTGAACGGGCTGCGCCGATTCTCGCTGGCGTGATATGGAGAGAAGAATTTTGTGTCGTCCCAGTAGTTTAGCTGTCGCTGAGAAAGCCCCGTCACGCGACAGACATGCACCGCACTGAACGCACGGATGACCTCGGCCATCTGCTCCACCTTATCAGGGTTTGCTGGCTTTGTGACTATCGACTCTATTCTCTACCATCCGCCTATTGGGAACAACAAGTACAGTCTCGGTAAGATCAGACAGCGTCTCAAATGCTCCTTCTCCGTTCGATGACCTTGTGAACTAACCATGCTCGACACCGTGGGTTTGCGCGGGCCCCTAGAACACCGGGTGGCGCCAGCCATAGCCGCCCACCAACAGCATCAGCAGGATCAGCAGCGACCCGGCCGGCAGATTGAGGCCCATCGCCAAGTCCGAGAAACCCGAATACGCAATCGCGACGCCGGCGAGCGCGGTTGGCACTCCGCCCGCGATTGCCAGCGCAGCGATCCATCGCGGGAAACGCCGGTCGAGCCATAGCGCCACGCCATAGGCCGAGACCGTCAGGCCGAACAGCAGACTGGTGACGCTGGCGAGGCCGACCTCGATCTGCCGGACCGCGAAGGCGGCTTGCAGGAACAGCGGCTTGACCGCGGCAGGCGCTAGCGCCCAATGGTCGACCATCACCTTCAAGGCGACGCCGTCGACGGCCTGAAGGGCGGCGGCGGCAGCGAGGCCGGCGATCGCACCGGCGGTCCCCAGCACGGCCCATACGGCGGCGCGGCCGTCATCGAGTCGGCGCAGCAGCAGCACCAGCGCGGCGCTCATCAGGAGCACGCCGAATAGCTGCAGCAGATGGCTGGTGACCCAATGATCAGCTGCGGCGTATTCGGCGAAGGCGGCGAGCGGGTCGTTGGGATCGGCGTTCATCGGATGCATCCAGGTGCCGATAAACAGCAAAAGCGCGCCGCCGATGGCGGCGACCGGACCGATCCTGACGGGCGCGGCGGCGGCGCCCTCAGCCTGAATTTCCATGCGAATCCCCCATGCGCGAGGCTTGGCTTGCGTAGCTTACCCGGCTGAACGAAAATCCGCTTGGAGGAAAGTCACATGGCCGCAGCTTCCGGTTCTTCACCTTTGGACAGAATCCGCCCGGTCGTGCCGAAACTGGCCGAGCTTACCGAGAAAGTCCTGTTCGGCGACGTCTGGGAACGTTCCGGGCTGTCGAAACGCGATCGCAGCCTGATTACCTGCGCCGCGCTGGTCGCGCTGCAGCGGCCCGATCAGCTTCGCGGTCATCTGGATCGCGCGCTGACCAACGGCGTCACCAAGGACGAGTTGAGCGAACTGATTACCCATCTGGCGTTCTACTCGGGATGGCCGACAGCGGTGACCGCCGCCGGGATCGCCAAGGAAGTCTTCGAGCGCAAGCCGTAGCCGGGTATCCGCGAGAAGCGCCGCGGGCGCGCCGCGCTATGGCCCACAGACCAGTGAAGGCGGCGTGAACTTGGCGACCGCGGGACCCTCGGTCAGGTAGTCCTGGGTATGGAAGATGCCGAAGTAGCCGTTGCCTTCGCGGGGCAAGCCGGCGTCGTCGCATCCCGGCGAGCATCCTGAGGCCGGACACACGTCCGAATAGGCGAACAGGAAGGTCGGAAAGCCCGACGGCGAAGTGGTGGCGCAGGTCGCGGACGTCAGGTCGGCGATAAAGGCCTGTTCCTGCGCGACCAGCCCGGCCGGCACGTTGGAACTGTTGGGGCATCCGGTGTTGTAGCCGGTCTCGCCGATGAAGGTATGGGCGGCGCCGCAGGCGGCCTGCGAGATCGTGCTGAACTGGGTCTGCACCTGCTGCCAGCATTGCGCGCCGTTGTTCGGCCATGAGGGGGGCACCCCGGCGACGTTCTCGCAGTAAGGATGCGCGGCGATAAGGTCGACTCCGGCGGGCGGCGCGCCGCCGGCGCAGAAGGCGGTTTCCTGGCCCAGCACCAGCGACACCACGATCGGAATGTTGTTGAAGCCGCGCGCGTCGAGGGCGGAACGCAGGGTCTGCGCGGCGCTGCTGATCATCTGCGCCGTGATGAGCTGGCCGTTTTCGGTGGTGCCGATGGCCTCGTTGCCAAGCTGGATCGCGGTGATGGTCCCGTTGCTGATGAATTGCCCCGGCGGTCCGCTCGGGTAGTTGAGCGGCTCGATGTACGGGCCGGTATTCGGCGGAGTACCGCAGAAGGTCGCGGGATTCCATGGCGTCGCCGTGCCGCAGGCGCCGTCGAGCAGGGCGCCGGCATACTTGGAACCGCATAGCGAGATTGGCGCGCCGGCAAAGGTACAGTTGGTCGCGCTGTCGGGGGCGGCGAGACTGGGAATCGCGTCGTTGTACAGCCCCTGCAGCACCTTGATACCCAGATTCTGCGCGGTAGTAAGAATGTAGTAATTCGGCTGATACGAAGTGATATTCGAAACGTCCAGCGAATTCTTCAGGTTCGCGAGGTCATCGTTGTAGCAGGTCTGGCATGAGCTGGGGCAGGTGCTCAGCGGATTGGTGCCGGAGCAGGTGAAGGAGAGTTGGGGATTGCAGGCCACCGGCGTCGTAGTAGACCAGTTGTTATCACTGCATCGGGCTTCCGGCGTGTAGTCAATTCCGATGGCATTGGCCGGCGCGCCGCCCACGGCGCCGGGCAGGCCGGGGAATCGCGGCGGCGGCGGTATCAGGTTCCGGCGCAGGTGAAATTTCTCGACCAGCGTTTCGAAAAGCTGATCGAACCCGCTGAAGGTCTGGATAACCGGCGACTGACTATTTTGTGCGGCATAGGAAACTGAAAGGCCGGGCGCCACGATTATCATAGCCGCGAGCGCAATCCCGAGAATTATTGGTCGAAAGGTGCCGTCAGGTATTTCCATTTTGAGCTTGCGATTCCACTATTCCCAGTCGAGCAGCGGCAGGCCGTCGGAGTCGCGGAAGGTGCCGGTCCCGATCATCGCCAGGTCGATAAACCATCCGAACCCAATCAGCCCGCCGGTAAGGGCCCAGACTATACCGCTGGCAACCTTGCCGACATAGAAGCGATGCACGCCGAAGAAGCCGAAGACTGCGCACAGCACCAGCGCGACCAGCCGCGAACGCGCGGAGCTTTCGAGGTCGTAGTAGTACCGCTCGTCCGGAGGAATCGGATAAGCGCATTGAGTGCAGTATTGCTCCGGCGTAGCGATCTCGTGACCGCAGCGGGGACAGTATTCTGGCCTCATGGGATTCCGACTCCGTCGCAAAGGCGTGCCCCGTAAGGAGCCGCCGGCGGGTGCATCAGCGTGTATTAGCGTGGACCCCTGACCGCCGTACCGCAATACCTATGCCATCAAAATTCGCAGGTCTACTCACTGATCCGCGAGCGCGCGAAGTGCAGCCGGATCACTGCATCGAGCAGTTCTCAGGCTGCGCCCGCGAGGACCTGGCCGTAGTTGGGCACTGTTGCGGGCGCGCCCACTTTTGTTAAGGTCGAAATGCCAAATCGAGCAAAGCAGTATCGACATCGATAATCACGCAAATCCAGTTGGTGAACGACTTGGCGAACAGCCTGGCGGCTGATCGCATCAGAGCAGGCTGCCCAACCGGATCAGCGCGAGGCTTACGGAGGGACCGATGGACTCTGCCAATACGATCGAGCGAGAGATGACGATTGATGCTGATGCCGCGACGGTCTTTGCCTTCTTCACCGATCCCGAGCGGCTGGTCCGATGGATTGGCGTTTCGGCCAATCTCGAGCCCCATCCGGGAGGCCTGCTGCTAATCGATGTACGGGAAGACCACAGGGCGCGCGGCGAGTTCAAGGAAGTCGTGCCGGTGACGCGCCTGGCCTATACCTGGGGTTGGGAGGACAACCATCAGAATGTCGCGCCCGGCTCCTCTCTTATCGAAATCGACCTGTCGCCCAAGAACGGCAGCACGGTGGTTCATTTCCGGCACAGTGGTTTGCCGGCCGCGGCAGTACCCGGGCATCGCGAGGGCTGGAATCATTACCTTGGGCGCCTGGTACTGGCGGCCAGCGGCAAAGACCCCGGGCCTGACCCGCTCTCCGGGAGGTTACGGCCGGAGCAGCGGAACTGAATAGACTCTCGCCCGAGCCGGGATCGCGGGGGGTTGGCGCTGGAGTTTGAAGCCGAAGCGCAGTCTGGATAGACTCCTGCGGTCCACGAGGAACGGAGGCGCCACCCAATGCAGGACTTGCTGCCGCTCGCGCAAAAAATCGGTGATTTGTTGAAGGCTCGCCACGAGACCATCGGAATCGCCGAATCGTCCACCGGCGGCCTGATTTCGTCTGCCCTGCTGGCGGTTCCCGGCGCTTCCGCCTACTTCCTCGGCGGCGCGGTGGTCTACACCCTGCAATCGCGGCGGGCGTTGCTCGACTTGCCCGACAGCGCCTTTCAGGGACTCCGCGGGCTTTCC
>DATEGX010000416.1:0-3290 GCA_035279875.1 Binataceae bacterium (SeqCode) | reverse complement strand
CAACAAGAAGGAATCGTAGGGTGGGTTAGTCTTACTGAGTCTGACTCAGTACGATTAGCGAAGCGTAACCCACCATCTTTCTTTCCACCGAGACTCGGTGGGTTACGCCTGCGGCTAACCCACCCTACGGATTCAATCCAGCTCCGCCTTCACTTTCGCAAACACGCTGCGAAACATCTCGGCCGTCAGCACGCCGGTGTTGGTGTTGTAACGCGAGCAGTGATAGCTGTCGTAGAGCTGCAGGCGCCCGGCCTGATGGACGGCGCCATGCGTGAACGGCGCGGCGGCACTGCGCAAGTTCAGGATCTTCAGCATCGTATCATGCGCGACGCGGCCGAGCGCCACGATCACGCGCAAGCGTGGCATGGCATCGATGGTCGCGGCCAGGAATGGCCGGCAGGTATTGATCTCGGCGGGCAGCGGCTTGTTCTGTGGCGGCACGCAGCGCACCGCATTGCTGATTCGGCAATCGACAAGCTGCAGGCCATCGTCGGGCCGCGCCTGATAGCTGCCCGTGGCAAAGCCGTATTCGAGCAAGGTCGCATAGAGCAGGTCGCCGGCATAATCGCCGGTGAAGGGGCGGCCGGTGCGGTTGGCGCCTTGCATTCCCGGCGCGAGGCCGACGATCAGGAGTCTCGCGTTCGCATCGCCAAAGGACGCTACCGGCGCGTTGAACCAGCCGGGTTCCTTCTTGCGCGTCTGCGCGCGAAACTCCGCAAGCCGCGGGCAAAGCGGGCAATCGCGGCCGGGTTCGGCGGAGGGCAGGGCGCCGGCCGGGCCGGACGCCGCAGCTTTCCTAATCGTCGAAATCGTCGTCACCGCCCCGAGGTGCCATCGTGGTCGCACGCTGCAGGAATTGCGGCGCGTGATGGCGTTCGCGCGGCTCGCGCGGGGGCGGACGCTCCGACGGATCGCGGCCGAGCTTCGACTGCAATTCGACGAGATCAGTGAACACGTCCGCCTGGCGCCGCAGCTCGTCGGCGATCATTGGCGGCTGGCTCGAGATCGTCGAGATCACGGTGACGCGAACGCCGCGACGCTGCACGGCTTCCACCAGCGAGCGGAAATCGCCGTCGCCGGAGAACAGGATCATCTGGTCGATATGTTCGGCGAGCTCCATCGCATCCACTGCGAGCTCGATGTCCATATTGCCCTTCACCTTGCGGCGGCCGGAGGCGTCGATGAACTCCTTCGTCGCTTTGGTGACCACGGTGTACCCGTTGTAGTCGAGCCAATCGATCAGCGGACGAATCGAGGAGTATTCCTGATCTTCGATAATCGCCGTGTAGTAGAAAGCGCGGAGAAGCGTTCCGCGACCCTGGAATTCCTTGAGAAGTCTCTTGTAGTCGATGTCGAAGCCCAGCGTCTTGGCAGTGGCGTAAAGGTTGGCCCCATCGATAAAGAGCGCAATTTTATTGGTGGAAGGTGACATTCGTTGCTCGCGTTATGTTGATCTGCTTTTCTTGGCGCGGCGGCAGCGGATCCCGCGCATTTCCCGTCGCTGCCGAAGCCCCAGAGCGGATTGGTCCCGGACAGACGCTACCGCAAATTTGGAAAGAAGGGGGCAAAAAAGGTATTTTCTTACAACGCAATAAAGCGTTTTATTGTCCGGCGCCATTTGCGGCCGCCCGGACCCACCCCTTTGTGATCCCGTGGCCGGGGGTTAGCAGAGCGCTCCGCCCGCGCCAAATCACAATTTTGCCTTGCACAAACCAGTGCCCCCCTATAACTAGCCCTGATAATCATCATTTCAGCCCCCTAAAGCGGAGTGACAGCCGATGGCACGCGTCACGGTCGAAGATTGTATTGATAAGGTCGACAACCGGTTCGATCTGGTCCTGTTGGCGGCCCACCGTGCCCGCATGATCTCGTCCGGCTCTCAACTTACGATTGATCGGGATAATGACAAAAATCCGGTCGTGTCGCTGCGGGAAATTGCCGATTCGACGATTTCTCCGGAAGATTTGCGCGAGGAGCTGGTTCATTCCCTGCAAAAGTTCGTCGAGGTCGACGAGCCCGAGCCGGATACCGTGCCTTTGATCGGCTCGGCCGGCGCGAGCGTCGATGCCGACGATACCGAGGTCGCTGTCGAGCGGATGACCGAGGAGGAACTGCTGAAGGGCCTCGAGGGCCTGGCGCCTCCGGAAGAGCAGCCGGAAGAGGACGAATAGGCGGACGCAAATTTCATTTACCAAAGGCCCGGACATCGATCCGGGCCTTTGCTTTTGCAGCCGATTTTGTGGTTACCTTGTGCCTCTCGCTCCCTGCGGACGAAGCCCAAAGGCGATCTTTCGATTTTTTCGGAGGGCGGCCGATTTGGCATTACGTTAAACTCGTCCGACGCGAGGTCGTTTAGGCGGAAGGCAGTGATTCGATGGCGGTTCGACGCCGGAGCCCACCCCAGATGCAGGCCGCGGCCGAACCGGCCGCCGTGGCCAATTCTGTCGTGGCCAGGCCCGCCAAATCGCCGCGCCCGCGGATGATGCGACAATATGACCTTGTCGAACGCGTCCGCTCCTACAATCCGAACACCAACGAGGACCTGCTCAACCGCGCCTATGTCTACGCGATGAAGGCGCATGGCTCGCAGATCCGGGCCTCCGGCGATCCCTATTTCTCGCATCCGCTGGAAGTGGCAGCGATCCTGACCGACCTCAAGCTTGATGACGCCACCATCGTCGCAGCCCTCCTGCACGACACGATCGAGGATACCGAGGCGACCCGGGCCGAAATCGACCAGATTTTCGGTCACGAGATCGGCGCGCTGGTCGACGGGCTGACCAAATTGAAGCGGTTGGAACTGGTGTCGCGCGAGGCCAAGCAGGCCGAGAATCTGCGCAAGCTGCTCCTGGCCATCTCCGACGACGTGCGTGTGCTCCTGATCAAGCTCGCGGATCGGTTGCATAACATGCGAACCCTCGAATTCGTGCCGGAAGCGTCGCGGCGGCGAATCGCCGAGGAGACGCTCGATATCTACGGGCCGCTGGCCGGCCGCATGGGCATGCAGGAGATGCGGGAGGAGCTGGAGGATCTGTCCTTCCGTACCCTCGATCCCGAAGCCTATGCGGTGGTGAAGCACCGGCTCGAGGCGCTCGCCGAGCGCAACCGCAACCTGATCGGGGAGATCGAAAGCCAGCTTTCGAAGAACCTCCGCGAGAACGGGCTGACCGCGCAAGTCTATGGCCGGCGCAAGCAGCCGTTTTCGATCTGGACCAAGATGGAGCGCAAATCGGTCGGCTTCGAGCAATTGTCCGACATCTTCGCTTTCCGCGTCGTCATGCCCGATGTCG
>DATEGX010000415.1:0-5313 GCA_035279875.1 Binataceae bacterium (SeqCode) | reverse complement strand
GAAAGCTTGCCGTCGCATTTCCGAAGAGGCAAAACTCAAGCAGCGGGCCGTCTTTCGAGGCGGCGGCGCAGGATGCTAACGTGGGCGGCGAGTGCAAACCCTGCTCGAAGTAAACGACCTGCGGACGTCGTTTTTCACCCCGGATGGAGAAGTACGTGCCGTGGACGGCGTCAGCTTCTCGGTCGCGCCTGGCCGTCTGACCGGACTGGTGGGCGAGTCCGGCTCCGGCAAGACCGTTAGCGTGCTATCGATCATGCGGCTTCTGCCTGAGGGCGCCCGCGTCACCAGCGGCTCAATCGTCTTCGACGGCGCCGACTTGTTGCGGTTGAGTGAGGCGGAGATGCGAGCAATTCGGGGTGCGCGGATCGCGATGATCTTTCAGGAGCCGATGACCTCGCTGAATCCCGTCTTTACCATCGGCAACCAGGTCGGGGAGGCGGTCCGGCTCCATCAGCGCACCAACCGTCACGAGACCCGCGAACGCACCGTAGAGGCGCTGCGGATGGTCGGGATCGCGGACCCCGAGCGCCGCATCGACGACTACCCGCACCAGCTTTCCGGCGGAATGCGGCAGCGGGTCATGATCGCGATGGCGCTCGCCTGTAATCCGCAGGTATTGATCGCCGACGAGCCAACGACGGCGTTGGACGTGACTATCCAGGCGCAGATCCTCGACTTGATCCGCGACCTGCAGGTGCGGCTTGGTCTCGCCGTCATACTGGTAACACACGATCTGGGCATCGTCGCGCAATACGCCGACGACGTGGTGATCCTCTATGCGGCACGGGTGATGGAAAGGACTTCTGCCGCCGAACTGTTCCGCAATCCGCTATGCCCCTACACGAAGGGACTGCTTGCCTCGATTCCCGGAGCCGACGGCGGCCGCCACCGCCGGCTCCAGGCAATTCCCGGACTGATACCTAGTGCGATGAACCCGCCGGCCGGGTGCAGATTCCATCCGCGCTGCCCAATCGTGATCGACGACTGCACGCGCATCGATCCGCCGTTGGAGGAGAAAGCCCCGGGCCATCATGTCGCCTGCATCCGTGTCTGATCGCGCGACCGCTTCGGCTATGAATCCGAGCACGAGCGAGTTGGTACGTTGCTCGGGTCTCCGCAAGGAATTTCCTGCCGGTTCCGAAGGTCTGTTAGGCCAAAAACGCCTAACCGTGAAAGCTGTAGACGGTGTCACGCTCAAAATCGACACCGGTGAAACGCTCGGACTGGTGGGCGAATCCGGCTCCGGCAAGTCCACGCTCGGAAGACTGATTCTTCGCCTGATCGAACCGACCAACGGCCAGGTGTTTTTCGATGGACGGGAACTAGGTGCTCTGTCGCGCCGGGAGCTGCGCCATCTCCGCCGCGAAATGCAGCTCGTTTTTCAGGACCCCTACTCGTCGCTCAATCCACGGATGCGAGTGCGTGCGATTGTCGCCGAGGGCATCGAAATCCACGGGCTCGCGCGTGGACAAGAGAAGGAGCAGCGGATTCGCGAGCTTCTGCAGATGGTCGGGTTGGGGGCCGACGCGCTGGATCGCTATCCGCATGAATTCTCGGGTGGCCAGCGCCAGCGCATCGGGATCGCGCGCGCGCTGGCGGTAGGCCCGCGCTTCCTGGTGCTCGACGAGCCGGTCTCGGCACTCGACGTTTCAATCCAGGCGCAGATCATCAATTTGCTGCAGGACCTGCAGGAGCAATTGCGGCTGACTTATCTTTTCATCGCGCACGATTTGCGCGTGGTCGAGCACATCAGTCAGCGGGTCGCGATCATGTACCTTGGGAAAATCGTCGAGCTCGCCGACCGTGATGATATCTACGCTAATCCATGCCATCCCTACACGCGCGCATTGCTCTCGGCTATACCGCAGATTGACGCCGGGGCACGGACCGAGCGAATCAAGCTGCCGGGCGAAGTGCCCAGCCCGCTTGACCCGCCTTCCGGATGCAGCTTCCATCCGCGATGCCCTTATGCGAAAGATATCTGCAAACGGGTCGAACCGTCTTTGGCTGCGGGGCACCGGGGGCATGCCGTCGCCTGCCACGTATTCCCCGCACCATAGGGCCCGCGGGGGCATAATGCGCGCACTGGATCCAAGATTAGCTACGGGTGGACGAGCGCCTACTCCCGGTTTACCCGGCGGTAACTCGAACTCGGCTGGCCCGCGAGCACAGGTATCGTTGTCAGATTCGTCGGCTCCATCGTGGGCCGGGGAGCGCACTCGCGTCGCGGTAAACCGCAACGTTAACGTCTCCGGCCGCCTGGTCTTTCAGGAACCGGTCCGCATCGAAGGGCACTTGCGTGGTGAAGTCGTTTCCGGCGACCTCGTTGTAATAGCTGAAGAGGGCTCAGTCGATGGCCGGGTGCGTTCCCCACGACTGGTGGTGCTCGGCACGCTCAACGGTGACATCACGGATTCCAGCTCGGTGGTTCTGGGGCCGCGCTCGCGCTTAAAGGGAAACATCGAGGCGGACAAGCTGACAGTTTGTGAGGGAGCCTGGCTCAACGGCGATCTGCGCATCGGCCGACGGGTCGAACCCCAAACCGTCGAATCGTGAGCGCCGCACTGTCTCCCGAGTCTTGCGGTAAACAGCACCGCTCGGATAAAACACCGTGACGCGTCAGCTACAATCAGTTCGCTCGCGCTCCGAGGTTCGATGACCAGCGAAGATAAGACAACTCAAACCTGGCAAGCCGACAACTATGCCCGGCATGCTCATTTCGTTCCGGCCTTGGGGCTACCGGTGCTCGATTTGCTCAAACCCGCGCGGGGCGAACGGATTCTGGACTTGGCCTGTGGCGACGGCGTGCTCACCGAGAAGATTGCCGAGGCCGGCGCCACCATCGTCGGCGTCGACGGCGCGCCCGATATGGTCGATGCGGCAAGAAAACGCGGCCTGGATGCGCGCCTGATGGACGGAATGCATCTCTCGTTCGACCGCGAATTCGACGCGGTATTCTCCAATGCCGCGCTTCACTGGATGAAGTCGGACCCGGACGCGGTGATTGCCGGCGTCGCGCGGGCGCTCAAGCCGCGAGGGCGCTTCGTTGCCGAGATGGGTGGCCATGGATGCGTCGCGGCCATCACCGTGGCGATTATGGCCGTGATGGCGCGCCACGGAATCGACATCAAGCCGATGATTCCATGGTACTTCCCCACTGTCGACGACTATCGTGGCCGCCTGGAGCGGGGCGGGTTCAAGATTGACTATATCGAGCTCATCCCGCGCCCGACGCCGCTGCCGACCAACATGGCGGGCTGGCTCGAAGTGTTCACCGCAGGCTTTTTCGACAAGCTACCCGCAGACCAGCGCACCGGAGCGCTTGACGAAGTCGTCGAGATGCTGCGCCCGGTACTGTGCGACGAGCAAGGCCGCTGGACCGGTGACTACATCCGCCTGCGCTTCGCTGCGCACATTTAGTTCAAGCCTTAGGGAAGACGCCACAGGCGTCAGTAGCCGCGGGCAACGTTGCCCAGAATCGCGCGCGCTACCAGCAGTTTCATGATTTGGGCGGTGCCGTCGCCAATCTCGAGCCCAATGACGTCGCGCATCCGCTGCTGGTGTGGTGAGTCCATGCTGAATCCCATATGTCCATGCAGCAGCAGGCATTGATGAAGCACCTGGGCGGCGAGCTCCGGAGCCCACCATTTTGCTCCCGCCGCAATCCATCCGTGCGGTTTGCCCTGGTCTTTGAGCCAAAGCGCCTCGTAGCACAACAGGCGCGCCGCGCGCAGCTTTATCGCCGCCTCGGCCAATGGGAACGAGATGCCTTCAAAGCGAGCGAGGCTGCCGCCGAAGGCCTGGCGATCCGCGACATACTTGCAGGTTTCCTCGACGCTCTGCTGCGCCGCACCGATACACATCAAACCGATCATCGAGCGGCTGAAATCGAAGCCCTGCATCACCTGCACGAAACCCGCGCCCTCGCCGCCGATTCGCGCGTTCGCTCCAACTCGCACGGAATCGAAGAAAAGCTGGCCACGACCAATGGCGCGAGAACCGAGGTCTTTGAAGCGGTTACGGCTGACCCCCGGCGAATGCAGGTCAATGTAGAACGCGCTGACACCTCGCGCGCCCTGCTCGTACGTTCCGGTACGAGCCATGACTAGTACCGTGTCCGCCCACGAGGCGAATGAAATCGAAGTCTTCTCGCCGTCAAGAATGTAGCCGTCGCCCTCGCGCCGGGCTGCCAGCTTGACATGCGCCGCGTCGGATCCGCCTGTAGGTTCGGTAACGCCGAGCGCTGGCACCACTTCGCCGCGGCAAATCGGCGGCAATATCGCCTGCTTCTGGCGCTCGTCACCCTGCGACGCGATAATCGCCCCAACCAAACCGCTTAGCAGTAGTATATAGGCCGCGTTGAAATCTCCACGGGCGATCTCCTCGTGCGCGATGCCAAGCGAAACGTAGTCGAGCTCCTGCCCACCGTATTGTTGCCCGACCATCGGAGCGCATAACCCCATACCGGCGAGCTTGCTTACGACTTCGCGCGGCAAGTCCTCATCCTTGTCGCGAGCCAGGTAATGTGGAGCCAGTTCGCGCGCGGAAAATTCCGCAAGCGTCTGACGCAGTAATTCCTGGTCCGAATTAAACGCAAAATCCATGCTCGCGAATCTCCGACGGGCGGTTGTGCTGGCTAAGATGACTCTTTGGTGAATCGCGCGCTAGATGCGTCATGGCATTCGCGCCGAAAGCCGGAATGGCGCAGGAAGCGCCTTCTATTGCTGCTGGTCAATCAGCGCGGCCGCGGGCGGCTGAATTATGGACGGAAGGTTCGGCCGACCATCGAGCCCTGCCCTCGGATCAGTGGCAGCCGCCGGCATTTCGAACGTCTCGGCATCAGGACTCCCGGCCTCGCCCGTGGAGGAATTTTCGGCACCGCCTGGCTCGGCCTCGTTGTCCTGGCTCAAAGCGTTATCGTGCGCCATCAGTTGCGCCCGAATGTCAGCGGCCGAGGTCTTCCGTTTCAGCCCTATGCCGTGTGCCAGGTTTTCCCGATCTGCAGGAGTCATCTGGAGCCAGATGCTATCCGCCTGAATACCATCTCCGCGTTCCAACGCTTCGAGGAATTGTTGTGGCGCGGAGGGACGGTCGCGATGCCCAAGCGAACAGCCGGCCAGCAGACATACCGCGGCGGCGATCGTGACCCAACCGAGCCTCAGCATAGTTCGATCTTTGGTCAGGCACCGGCGCGACGCAACTGGGAGCCGCTAATAGATAACCACGCTCCGAATCGATTCGCCCCTGTGCATAAGGTCGAAAGCGTCGTTGATTCGCTCGAGCGGCATCCGGTGAGTGATGAGGTCGTCGATA
>DATEGX010000414.1:0-7974 GCA_035279875.1 Binataceae bacterium (SeqCode) | reverse complement strand
CGGAGCCCTATATCGCAAGGCTGCTCAAGGCCGGCCACAAAGTCGCAATCTGCGAGCAGAGCGCAGCTGAGCCGATCGGCTCGAGCGGCAAGGGCGGCGTCTTTCAGCTCACCGCCTCGAATGAGCATCGCGGAGGGGCGCGTGGCTTGATGCCTCGCCAGGTAGTGCGGGTGATCACGCCGGGCACCGTGGGCGAGGAGATGGTGCTGGTCGCCGACGAAAAGAGCTTTCTTCTGGCTATCGCGCCGGACGGCGACGCGTACGCGTTGGCCGCGCTCGATGTTTCGACCGGCGAATTCGTCGCCGCGCGAGTAGGGGCAGGGCTCGCGCTGCGCGAGGAGATTGTGCGGATTGCGCCACGCGAAATCCTGGCGCCTCGCGAGGCCGCTCAGCTTCGCCCGCTGCTCGAAGCGCTCGGGCTACCGAGGACAGAGTTGGACAGCGCCGCGTTTGAGCCGGCCGCCGCGAGGGAAGCGCTGGCCGAGCGCTTCGGTGCCGAATGCGACACCATCGAGCCGGCGCTCGCGAGCGCGGCCGCGGCGGCGATGCGTTATGCCGAGGAGAATTTTGGCCACGAGCTTGGTCATCTGCGGGCGCCGCGGGTCTACCACGCGGCCGAGTACATGCTGGTCGACGAGACCAGCCGCGCCCATCTGGAGCTCATAGGCTCAAGTGACGGCACCAGATCGGGTTCGCTGCTCGCGGTGCTCGACGAGACCCTGACACCGATTGGCGCGCGTACGCTGGCAAACTGGATCGTCTATCCGCTGATGGATCTAAGCTCAATTCACGCGCGCCTCGACGCGGTCGAGGAGCTGTTTGATTCGGACCTGGGTGGGGCGGTCGCCGAGACCCTCAAGCGGATCGGCGATCTCGAGCGGCTGGGCGGACGGATTGGCAGCCTGAGAGCCTCGCCCCGCGACGTGCTGAAGCTCGCCGAAGCGCTGGCCGCGGTCGCCACGCTGAAGGATTCGCTCGGCGGGCGGCGGAGCGAGTTGCTGCGCGCAATCGGCGAACGCCTCAGACCCGAGCCGGAGCTGGTCCATCGTATCGAAGCCGTCGTGAGCGACGAGCCGCCGGTCAATCCGCGCGATGGCAACGCGATACGCCCGGGCTTCAGCGCCGAGGTCGACGAGTTGCGCGCGCTGGCGCTCGATGCCCGCGGGGTGATCGCGCGCCTGGAGGCGATGGAACGCGAACGCACGCGCATTCCTTCGCTCAAAGTGCGTTACAACCAGGTTTTCGGCTACTACCTCGAGGTGACGAAGCCGCACCTCGAGCGGGTACCTTCCGACTACGAGCGCAAGCAGACGCTGGTCGGCGCCGAGCGCTTTACCACCCCTGCCTTGAAAGAGCTCGAGCGCAAGATTCTGAGCGCTGAAAGCGGCCTAAAGGAACTGGAAACCCAGCTCTTCATCAAGCTTTTGCGCGATCTCGCGCTGCATAGCGGGGCAATCCTCGAGAGCGCGTCGGCGGTCGGCCAGTTCGACGCGTTGCGTTCGCTCGCGCAGGTCGCGCGGCGGCGTGGATACGTCCGGCCAATGATCGATTCGGGCCTGGCGGTACGGATTCGCGACGGACGTCATCCGGTGCTCGAAGCGGGGATGAAGGCCGGGGAATTCGTGCCCAACGACCTCGATGCCGATGCGACCGAGCGGCAACTGCTGCTGATTACCGGACCGAATATGGCCGGCAAATCGACCTATCTGCGGCAGGTCGCCCTGATCGTGATCATGGCGCAGATGGGAAGCTTTGTCCCGGCGACCGAGGCTTGCGTCGGAGTTACCGATCGTGTGCTTACGCGAATTGGCGCGCGTGACGAACTGCGGCGCGGTGACTCGACCTTCATGGTCGAGATGCGCGAGACTGCGCGCCTGCTCGGAGGGTTGAGCGAGCGCAGCCTGTTGCTACTCGATGAGGTTGGCCGCGGTACCAGCACCTTCGACGGACTCGCGATAGCCTGGGCGGTGGCTGAATACCTGCATGATTCGACGCGGGCCAAGGTCCTGTTCGCGACTCATTTTCACGAATTGACCGAGCTTGCGCGCGAGCGGCCGCGGGTCAAAAATCTGAGCATGGCGGTGCGGGAGTGGGGCGGCGAAGTGCTGTTCCTGCGGCGCGTGAATGAAGGCGCGGCCAGCCGCAGCTACGGTATCGAGGTGGCACGACTGGCGGGATTACCGCCAGGAATAATCGCTCGCGCCCGTCAAATCCTGAACAATCTGGAACAAGGCGAATTCGACGAAACGGGGCTTGCGCATCGGGCGCGTCATCCAGGCGACGAGTGCGGCGCTGCGCAACTGAGTCTCTTCGCTTCGACGGCAGGCCGCGTTATCGAGGAGTTGCGCGCGCTGGACATAGACCGCATCACCCCGGTCGACGCCTTGAACACGCTCGCCTCGATGGCCCTGCGGCTTAGGCAAAGCGATGATTAGGGGCGAAGCGTGGGAAGGGCCGGGCTGAGGGGCGGCGGTTGAGACCCGCGGCGGCATCCAACCAGCGGCTGGCGGCGCGACTTTGTATTACGTTCGCGATCTTGGCGCTGGCGGTATCGGCACGCGCCGCAACGATCGAGCAGGCTACGCTGCTGACTGCGGGGGGCGCGGTCGAAGTCCATTTCCATATACATGGCCAGGTTCCGCGTTGGTATGTGAGCGGTCATGGCGAGGAGCTTTGGATCGACCTTCAGCAGATTGGAATCGTAAATCCCGGACGGACGCTCTACGCGGCGGGCCAGTTTCCGGTGACGCGCGTCAGCCTCAACGACCTTGGCGGCGGGCATGCGCGCCTGGTGATCACGGTTAACGGCAAGGTCGACTACGCGGTCGCGCACCTGCGGCACGAATTGGTGGTGCGGATCGCGCCCGCTGGCAAACTTCCCGACCTTGCGCGCCCGCTTTTCACTGAAATGGCGCAAGGCCGCCCTTCGTCGCTAACGGTCGCGGCGGGGTATCGACCGGTCGCCGACGAGACCCGCCCGGTTGCAGGCTATAGGAGGGCACCTGCAGCGCAACTAGCCCCTAAGCGGCCCCTGGAAGACAATTCCGCACGCACAATGGCCGGCGGCGCAAAAGCTGAACGAGGACACAACCAGTCGCTGGCCGCCGTCCGCGCTGGCGACTCGGTCCCGGCGCTGCGTCCGGTCGCGATCGCACCTGAGTCGCACAATCACGACGGCCGGCCGCTGGTGGTGATCGATGCGGGTCACGGAGGATACGATCCGGGAACGGCGTCGGCGGGAGGTATCGAGGAAAAGAACGTCGCGCTCGCGATCGCCAGCCGCCTGGCGGCCGCCCTCGAAGCCCGCGGTGTCAGCGTTGAGCTTACCCGTGACGGGGATCGCTTCCTCAGCCTGGCGGAGCGAACCGCGGTGGCCAACACCGCGCGTGCCGACCTTTTCGTCTCGATCCATCTGAATTCCAGCCCGAGCGAAAGCACCAGCGGGATCGAGACCTACTATCTGAACAACACTACCGATCGGGCGACGATCCGGCTGGCGCGGATGGAAAACGGCGGCGCGGCCGGCTATGGCGCAGTCGCCGAGCCCAACCTAAACTACATCCTCACCAACTTGCGGCAGGACTATAAGGCCAATGAATCAGCCGCACTGGCGCGGATGATCGAGGCCGAGAGCGCGGCAAGTGTAGAGGCCAGTTTGGGGGTCAGCGTGAACGCATTGGGGGCAAAGCAGGGACCGTTCTACGTGCTGGTTGGCGCCGAGATGCCAGCCGTGCTGATCGAATGCGGTTTTCTGTCCAATCCGCAGGAGGCGCGGACGCTGACCGAAGCGCCCTACCAGGAGGCTCTGGCGAGCGGTATTGCCGCCGCCGTGGTGCACTACTTCAACGCAGACGCGGCAGTGGGCAATCTGTGAGCGACGCGTCAGGCTCTCTCCAGTCTTCGAAGCTGGTATCTCGCGCGACCACGCCACGAGACGAAGCCGCGATGCTCGAGGAGCTAGGGCGCGGAGTGCGAGCGGGCGTTTTTGCGCGGCAATACGTCGACGAGATCCGCGAGGAACTCTTCCAGCGTCATCTGGAGGGGGCGGGCGGCGTCGAGATCGTGCGCGACTTCTCGACGGCGATGGATCGCCTGCTGCGCACGCTCTATGCCCATGCCGACGCGGAGCACGGCAAGCGCTTCTCACGGCTCAATCAACGGCTCACGGTAGTGGCACGGGGCGGTTACGGGCGCTCCGAGCTTAACCCCTACTCGGATATCGATCTGCTTTTCCTGCACGATTACAAGCCCGGACCGTATCTCGAAATCGTCACGGAAACGATTCTTCACGCGCTATGGGACGCCGGGCTGATAGTCGGCTATTCGGTGCGGAGCGCGGCCGAATGCGTCAAGATGGCGGCGGCCGACCTCAAGGAAAAGACCGCGATTCTGGACGCCCGCTTGCTGGCCGGCGACGATAAGCTTTACGCACAATTCGACAAGGCGCTGGTCAATGACGTGCTCAACCGCGACCAGCAGAATTTCTTCAAGGTTAAGCTCGAGGAAAGCCGTGAGCGCCATAAGAAGTACGGCGAATCCGTCTACCTCCTCGAACCGCAGGTCAAGGAAGGCGAGGGTGGTTTGCGCGACCTGCATACGGCGCTCTGGCTGGCCAAGGTCAAGTACAAGGTCCATTCGCTGGTCGAACTGGTACAACGCGCGATAATCATCGACAACGAGCTGAGCGAGGTGTCGGCGGCCCAGGACCTCCTGCTGCGGGTGCGCAATTCGATGCATTTCCTCAGCCGGCGCCATAGCGACCACCTTACCTTCGAGTTCCAGGAGCAGATCGCGCCGATGCTCGGCTTTCGTGATGGTGACGGGCTTACCGCCAGCGCGCACCTGATGCGCACGTATTACCAGCAGGCCAGCGCGATTCTGCGCTTCTCGGAAGGTCTGATCGCGCGCGTGACCGAGGATATGACGACCTCGCGCTTCTTCAGGAGGATTCCAGGTCGGCAGATTCGCCCCGGCGTCATTATCCAGAACCGGGTGCTCGGAATCGCGGACGCGAGCCTATTCAAACGCGCGCCTATTAACCTGCTGACAATCTTTGCCGATTGCCAGGCACATGGCGTGGAACTATCCGGCAGCACTTACCAGCTCGTGCGCGACAATCTCGGCTTGATCGATGACCCGATGCGGCGGGATTCCGTCGCCGGAGCCGCGCTGATTGGAATCCTCGGCGCGCGCCAGCGCGTCGCCGATACGCTCGAGGCGATGCATCGCGCGGGCGTGCTCGGTGCAATCATTCCGGAGTTCGGCAACCTGTACGCGCGCGTGCTGCACGACCTCTACCATATCTACACCGTCGACCGGCATTCGCTGGCCGCGGTGCGCGAGCTGGAACGGTTGCGCGCGGGCGAGTTCAAAGACGCCAACCCGCTGCTGACCGAGGTCGCGCGCGAATACGATGCTCTGCCGATCATTTTCCTGGCACTCCTGCTTCACGATATCGGCAAAGGCCACGGCCATGACCATCATGAGCGCGGGGCTGTGCTGACCGCGGAAGTTTGCCGGCGGCTCGGATGCGACAGCGAGCAGACCGACCTGGTGGTGTTCCTGGTGCGCAACCATCTGATCATGTCGCAGGTCGCGCAGAAGGGGGACGTTGAAGACGATCGCACGGTCAACGATTTTGCCCGGCTGGCCGGTTCGATCGGCCGGCTGAAGGCGCTCTACCTGCTGACTTTCGCCGATATGCGCGCGGTCGCGCCCAAAGTCTACAACAACTGGCGCGATATGCTGCTCGGCGATTTGTACATGAAGGCGCTGAAGATCCTCGAGCAGGGCGATCGTGAAGCAGTCGATCCGGAGCGGCGCCTGGTGTTGGTCAAGGCGGCGGTGCAGAGCCGGCTTGCGGCCACCAGCGCCGACCCTAGCGAGATTTCGCGCTTTCTCGATCTGATGCCCGAACGGTATTTTCTGACGGTGCCCGAAGCCGATATCGCGCTTCATTTCGAGGCGATGCGCACGCTGAACGAGCAGCGCCTGGTTTGCCGCCATCGCCATTTCCCGGAGCTCGAATTCAGCGAATTTATCGTGGTCACCCGTGACGAGCCCGGCCTGTTTTCCAAAATCGCCGGCGCGCTGACCGCCAACTACCTCAATATCCTGTCCGCGCGCATTACCACCCGCGCCGACGGGATCGCGCTGGACGTTTTCCACGTGGCAAATCTGCAGGAGAGCGGCGCGCTCGCGATGGAAGAAGAGCGCTGGCTCCGCGTCGAGCGCGACCTCGAACGCGTGCTAGAGGGTCAGCAGGATATCGCGGCCCTGGTGGCAGGCACCCTGCGCAGCCGCTTGGGCGGGCGCAAATTCGTGCGCCGGGTGCAGACAGAGGTAACGGTCGACAACCGCTCCTCCGAGCGCTTCACGGTGGTCGATGTTTTCACCCAGGACCGGGTCGGATTGCTTTTCGCGATCACGCATACCCTGTTCAAGCTTGGTTACATAATTCATCTGGCGCGGATTTCGACCAACGCCGATCAGGCGCTCGACGTTTTCTACATCAGCGATCGCACCGGCGAAAAGATCGTCGACCTCGAGCGCATGAGAGCGCTACGCGGGGCGCTGATAGCCAGCCTCGAGGAGGATCCTTCGAGCGTCGCATAGGCTTTGAGGGAAAGGCATTCATGGGACACGGGGTGGTGGCGGTGAGCGGCGAGGCCGGACTGCGATGGGACGAGCTCATTGACAGACATCTGGCGAGGCAGACGGTCGAGCGTGGGCTGGCGCGCAATTCGCTCGAAGCTTACGGCCATGACCTGCGTGATTTTCAGGAATTCTGCCGTGTCCGACGGCTTGAACCTGTGGATCTGGACGCCCGGATCCTGACCGCCTACCTCGAGGATCTGGCGCAGCGTGAGTTCGCGGTTGCGAGCCAGCGGCGCCGTCTGGCCGCGGTTCGCGGCTTGATTCGCGAATTGCTCGAGCGGGGGATTCTCGAACACGACCCCGCCCAGAATCTCAAGCTGCGGCCCCATCCACGCGCCTTGCCGCGCACCCTTGGCCGCAATGAAATCGTGGTTTTGCTCGACGCGGTCGATTCCAGCACGTTGCGCGGCTTGCGTGATGCCGCGATGCTCGAGATGGCCTACGGTTGCGGCTTGAGGGTTTCAGAATTGGTAGGCCTTCGGATGAATCAGGTCGATCTGGCCGCGCGGGTCGTTATCGTGCTCGGTAAGGGCGGCAAGGAGCGTCTCGTGCCGCTCGGCGGGGCCGCATCGCGGGCGCTCCGGAGCTATCTGTCTGCACGGAACAAGGCCGCGCAGGAACGAGGTGGCAGGAAAGGGAATGGCGACGCCCAGACGGTGCGGCCGAACTCAGCGGTTTTCATCACAAGGCTGGGTCGGGCGATGACCCGCCAGGGTTTTTTCAAGGCGCTCAAGGGCTGGGCCGCCTCCGACGACCGCCTCGCCTGGGTCACCCCTCACACACTTCGCCATTGCTTCGCCACTCATCTGCTCGAGGGCGGTGCCGACCTGCGGGCGGTGCAGGAAATGCTCGGCCATAGCGATATATCCACAACGCAGCTGTATACGCACCTGTCGCGGACCCATCTGCGCAAGGTCCATCGCACATTTCATCCGAGGGCAGCGCGCGCGGCGGATGCGTCACGGGACGGCTGATTTGGCGCGCGGGCAGCAATTCGCGGTGACCATCCTGATATGGGCGGTGCCGACCATAATTGCGATCGTCTTTCACGAAGTGGTCCCCGACGTGCTGGAGTGGCTCGACCGCCACGGCGACGGTGACGACTGGTTCTGCCATGTGCACCTGTGGGATCCGCACACGCCGTACAACGCGCCGAGCAGCTACGGCAACCCGTTCGCGGACGACCCGATCCCCGACTGGTACACCGACGACGTCCGGGCCCGGCACTGGGCGCTGCCCGGACCGCACTCGGCGCAGGAGCCGTGGGGCTTCACGCCGGACGAGTGGGGTGAGCCGCCGGCGCGCCAGCCGTGGAAC
>DATEGX010000413.1:0-2019 GCA_035279875.1 Binataceae bacterium (SeqCode) | reverse complement strand
AAACTTATCGCGGCCCCCCGCTTCGGCATTGTCGGTCAATCGCAAACCGTCACTTACGAGGTCGATGATCAAGGAGGCAACGAGCCGACCGCGACCGTCACCGTGCGGCGCGATGGCGATGTTCTGGAAACGCGCGATGTTCGTGTCGGGGTGCCGCAGCGCGCGGACATCGCAATTCCACACGCTGGCCAGAATCTCGTCGAAATCGAGGCCTCGCCGCTCGCCGGCGAACTTACTCCCGTCAACAACCGCGCCGTGGTCGCCATCGACGGAGTGCGCGACAAGCTGCGCGTTCTCCTTGTTTCCGGGGAACCCAATCCCGGAGAACGCACGTGGCGCAACCTTCTTAAATCCGACGCATCGGTCGATCTCGTTCATTTCACGATTTTGCGTCCGCCGGAGAAGCAGGACGGCACTCCCATCAACGAGCTGTCGCTCATTGCCTTTCCGACGCGCGAGCTGTTCCAGCAAAAGATCGGAGAGTTCCAGCTCATTATTTTCGACCGTTACGCCCGCCAGGGCGTATTGCCCATGATCTATTTCGACAACATCGCCCGCTATGTCCGCGACGGCGGCGCCGTGCTCGTGGACGCAGGCCCCGATTACGCCAGTTCGACCAGTCTTTGGCGCACCCCGCTCGATTCCATTCTGCCCGCCGAGCCGGACGGCAACGTCACCGAACGCGCTTTTCGCCCCGAACTGACCGAACTCGGCAAGCGTCATCCGGTCACGCGCGATCTTGAAGGCTCCGAAAGCGACCCGCCGCATTGGAGCCATTGGTTCCGCGTGGTTGATACGCGAAATCCAACCGGCACAACCGTGATGCAAGGCCCGGACAACGAGCCGCTGCTGGTCTTGGCGCGCCAAGGCGAAGGCCGCGTGGCCTTGCTGTTGTCCGACCAACTCTGGCTATGGGCGCGCGGATTCGAAGGTGGCGGCCCCCATCTCGATCTGCTGCGCAGGCTCTCGCATTGGCTGATGAAGCAACCTGATCTGGAAGAAGAGGCGCTCCGGCTCACGGTGCACGGTCACGAACTGCTGGTGCGGCGGCAGACGATGGCGGACGAAGTGTCGGAGGTCACGCTGACCTCGCCCTCCGGAGCGAACCGGACGTTGAAACTGACGCCGACCGAGGCGGGAGTTTGGGAAGCGACCGTCACCGCAAATGAACTCGGCTTGTGGCGCGCGACCGACGGCAAGCTCAACGCGCTGGTCAATATCGGGCCGGCCAATCCTCGGGAATTTGCCGAAGTCACCTCGACCACGGATGTGCTCGCGCCAATCACCGCAGCGACCGGCGGCGATTCGCGCCGGCTCGACGAGGGCAGCGGCGTGAACGTGCCCCGTATTCTCGCGGTGCGCTCCGGCGACACCTATAAAGGCGGCGACTGGATCGGCTTGAAAATGCGCGACGCCAGCGTCGTGCGCTGCATCGGCGTGCTGCCGGTATTCGCCGGATTGCTTGGATTACTTCTGCTGCTCGGGAGTCTCGCCGGGACCTGGGCGCGCGAGGGGCGCTGAACAGCCTTTACGGCCACGCTTTTACGCTTACCGCCCGCGACAACCTCTGCGTTTGGTGTCGTGTTCTCTGTCGGTGCTAACTAAAGTCTAGGCCTATTATGGGCAAACCGGAATTCAAAACTACAGAGAAGAGTCGGGGTTAAAACATTATGGGCGCGGAAATCAACGCGCCCAAGCAGGAGCACCCAGACCTGCCCATCGTGAGGATTTCCGGCCACGGCAATATCGAGACCGCTGTTTCGGTCATTAAGCGCGGCGCTAACGCGGGCCGAGCTGATTGATTAAGGTCGCGGGGTACCGGCCCCTTTTTGCCAACGCTGGCGCAAGACAAAATATCTTGTTCAGTTTCTGATGATCCTAAATTCTTCGCGGACGCGTAATACCAAACTGCTGCGGAGCCGGCCCGTCTTCTTAAGTCGGGCAATGATTTAATTCATCTTCTGCTGCCCGATCCGTGTCAGCTTGTTGCCATTCACCGAAAAGTTAAGCACGCGAATG
>DATEGX010000412.1:0-17421 GCA_035279875.1 Binataceae bacterium (SeqCode) | reverse complement strand
CGTGCCCAAAAGCAGCGGGGGCCATTGCGTGCTGCGCAACTTCTCGACCCATCCGCAACCGTGTGAGCTGGCGGTCGACAACAACGGCAAGGAAGTTTTCCGCACACCCCTGATAATCGAGCCGCGCGCGCAGGCAATCGTCGCTTTCCCGCCGCTGGCCGAGGGTGGCCTAATCCGCGCCCGTATCCTGACGCCCGACGCGCTGGCCGCCGACAATCAGCACTGGGCGATGGCGCCCTCGATTGAGAAGGCGCAGGCACTGGTGCTTTCGCCCGATTCGGACGTGCGCGACGACCTCGCTCGTGTCGTGCTGGCGATCAATCCCAACTACCAGGTCACCGCGATGGATCCGGCGCACTATCCCTCCAGCCCGGCCGCCTCGCAGCACTTCGCACTTGCGGTGTTGCACGATTGCGGCGACGCGGGCGTCCACGCGGCGGCGCGGATGTTCATCTTTCCCGAGCCGTGGCTGCAGGACTCCAAGCGTCCGCCGGTGGTGCCCGTGGTTGGCAGCGTCGCCCTGGTCGAGTTACAGTCCCGCGAGGATACCGGCACGCTTGCTACGCCGGCGCTGCTTGGACCTTCGCGGGTGCTGGCCTTGCCGGGATGGATGGATGCGCTGGCGATGGGCGCGGCCGCCGGCGATCGAAATTCATTTCCGCTTGCGGCGGCTGGACGAAATCCGGGCGGCGAGGTCGGCGTGATCGCGTTCGATATCAGAAACCATTTGCTGCTCGATCCCGACCGGATGGACGCGCTGGTGCTGGTGGTCGATACCCTCAAGCGGACGGCCGCGCCCAATGACGTCAAGGTCGTTTCGACCGGCAGCTTCGTTCCAATCTCGACCTTCGGTCCCGCTACGCTGATCGCGCCGGACGGCTCCACGAGCCGGCTGACGCCCGACCAATGGGGCCGGGTCCGGTTCCGCCCGCTCGAAGCCGGGGCCTACGTGGTGAGTGCGAAGGATCGGCGGGTGGGGGTTTTCGCCAACTATTACGATGCCTCCGAATCGGACGTGTCGGGCTCGAGCGTCGGCCCCGCACCCTCGGAGTCTTCGTCATCGCCGGCGCTCTTACAGCGCAGTGAGACCTATGTCGAGCCGCTGGTGCTGCCGCTGATCCTGCTGGCGATGCTTGTGTTCCTGGCCGAATCCGCGCTGGTCACGCGGCGCGCGCTCCGATGGGGTGCGCGGCATGTTTGATCGGCCGATCTTGTTGTGGTTGTTGTTGGCCGCGCCGCTGGTGGTGGCGCCGGGCCTGCTCGCCGCGCGCGGCGGGGGCAAACCAATTGGCGGCTTGATCTCGGGCAGCCTGAGGCTGGCGACTTTTGTTGCGCTGGTGCTGATGTTGGCAGGATTGCGGGTCCCGTTCAGGGCCGCGGCCAACCAGATGGCCACCGTCATCGCAGTTGACGAATCCCGCTCAATCGCGCCGGATCAGGCTCAATCGATGCGCGCGCAAATCGATGAGATTCGGCGAGCGAGCGGCATTCGCGATCGTGTCGCGGTGGTCGGATTCGGGCGCGACGCGCGTCTGCTCACCCCCCTGCAGGATCCGCGTCTGCCGATTCCGAGTTTCGAGGGAGTCGATCCCGACGGCACCGATATCGCCGGCGCACTTACAACCGCGGAAGGAATCTTCCCATCCGCCGCCGAAAAACGCCTGGTGCTCCTGACCGACGGCAACGAAACCCAGGGTAATGTGCTCGACGAACTGCCGGCCCTGGCGCAGGACGGCGTGCGAATTTTTACCGTGATGCCGCCGCCCTCGGCGGTGGCGCGGGTGGCGATTACCGCGTTCGACGCGCCAGGAGTGGTGCGGGCGCAGACCAGCTTTGCGCTGCGGCTCGATATCCAGAGCGAAGCATCGCGGCCGGTGGAGGCTAATATCGACCTCTCGGGTGACGGCGCCGCGCTGGGCACGCGGCAGGTATCGCTCGCGCCCGGGCTCAATCGTTTCTCGCTGCCCTATCGTGTGGACCGCAGCGGCGCTTATCTGATGCAGGCACGGATCGAGGTGCCGGCGCCGCTGGTCGCGGTCAATCCGACGGCCGAGGCGGCGGTGTCGGTGATTGCTCCGCCACGTGTGCTGGTCATCTCGCCGAACCCGCCCGATAGCTTGATCAAGGCGTTGCGCGCGCGCAGCTACGAAGTCCAGACCACCGCGCCGCACGGCCTGCCGGTCCGGCCGGAGGATTATCTCGGTTACCAGGCCGTGATTATTGCCAACGTGCCAGCCGAGGCGCTCGACGATGCGGTGCAAACCGCGCTCAACCGCTACGTTGCCGATCTCGGCGGCGGACTGGTCGTCACCGGAGACACCCTGCGCGACTATCGTTTCCATGACAGCCAGCTCGAAAAGGTTCTGCCGGTCAGCTTCGAGCCGCAGCCGCCGCCGCCCTCACGCGAGCCGATCGCGGTATACATGCTGATCGATCGCTCCAACTCGATGAGCTACAACTCGCGCTATCCTGCGGTCAGGGACGGCGAACGGATTCGCTACGCCAAGCAGGCCGCGGTGGCGCTGCTCGATCAACTCGACGATACCGATTACGCCGGAGTAATCGCTTTCGATTCGGAACCGTACGTACTCGGTCATCTACGTCCGCTGGGCGAGGACCGTGACGAGCTGGTCTCGCGGATCGAGCGGCTCGAGCCCGGCGGCGGAACTGATTTCAAGGAAGCGCTTGAAGTCGCCGAGCGCGAAATCCAGCAGAGCGGGATCAACGTCCGCGAGGTAATCCTGCTGACCGACGGCGACACTAACCGCCAGTATCACGACCATGACCAACTGATGACGGATTATGCGAAGGACGGTATTCCGGTCTCTACTATCCGCATCGGTCCGGATCTGGAAAACCTGCGCTTGCTGCAGGACTTCGCCCACGTCACCGGCGGGGTGTTCTACCGGGTCGAGGACATAACCAAGCTGCCGCAATTGCTGGTGCATCTGACGCACGAGGCCGAAAACTACAAACTGCACGAGCGCGCGCATATCGATTTCGGCAACCGCAGCGCGGTGCTCAACGGGATCGCCCAGCGTGATTTGCCGCCGATCGATTTTTTCGCGATGACCCAGGCCAAGGACGGCGCCGAGGTTCCCTTGATTATCCGCAAGGGGCCGCATAGCGCCCCGCTGCTGGCCACCTGGCAGTACGAACTCGGTCGCACTGCGATCTTTTCGGCCGACCCGGATTCGCTGGGCTCGCTCGCATGGATCAGGTGGAACCATTACGCGGAGTTCTGGTCGCAGATGGTGAGCTGGGTCGCGCGTGAGGGCGATTCGGGACCTTTCAGCCTGCGCGTCAGAAACTCCGGTGACGGCGCGCTGGTACTCGACGCGCAAAAGACCGACCCGCTGCCGGTCAGCAACCTGTTCTGCCGAATCACCGGGCCGAACCTCGTGACCGACGTCGCGATGAGTCAAATTGGCACCGCCTCTTACGAGGGTGAATCGGTGCCGCTAAAGCGTGGGAAATACGGCGTGACCTTGCTCATCAAGGCGGGCGATACGGAGCGGGTACTGCTGCGGCGCGAGGTCGCGGTTATCGGATCGCAGGCGGTCGACGCGGCGGAATTGCGGCTGAAGCCTGCCAACGACGCGTTGCTACGTACTATCGCGACAGATACGGGTGGCGAATTCGACGCGCCGGTCGCTCATATCGTGCATCATTCGGGAGCGACGGTTACTGCCTACGAATCGATCGACCGTATCCTGCTACCGCTCGCAATCCTGGCGCTGCTGCTCGAAGTGTTGATCCGCCGCCGTTATCTCGGCGAGTAACCTCGCGGCGCCGTCCGCGCGCTGCACGAAGAGCCCCGCGGCCGGGTGTTCTGAATTCTCAGGATTGGCGATAGGCGGCGAGTTTCGCGCCGAGCGACTTCAAACGCTCGGCAGCGGCCGCGATGGTGGTGTCGCTTTTGGAGAAAGTGAACCGCAGCATCCGCCTGCCCAGCTCCGGATGATGGTAAAAGCTCGAGCCCGGCACCGCGGCAATCCCGACCCGGTCGAGCATGAAATCGGCAGCTGCGAAATCGTCGCGAAAGCCTAAGTGGCCAATATCCGTCATGATGTAGTAGGCGCCTTGAGGCGCGCGGCATTTCAGGCCGGCGCCACTGAGCGCTTCGAACAAAGCCGCGCCTTTGCGCTGATACATCGCAGCCAGATCGCGATAAAACGAATCCGGCAAACGTAGCGCGACCGCCCCAGCCTCCTGCAGCGGATGCGGCGCTCCCACGGTCAGGAAATCGTGGACTTTGCGAATCGCGCCGGTAAGGCGCTCGCAGGCAATCGCGTAAGCGAGCCGCCATCCGGTCACCGAATAGGTCTTCGACAGCCCGCTTATCGTCACCGTCCGCTCGGCCATCCCGGGCAGCGATGCCAGCGAGACGTGGCGGGTCTCGCCGAAGATGATGTGCTCGTATATTTCGTCGGTGATCGCCAGCGTATCGTAGCGTTGACAGAGCGCGGCAATCGCTTCGAGCTCGGCGCGGCTGAAAACCTTGCCGGTCGGGTTATTCGGAGTATTGACGATTATTGCCTTGGTCCGAGAACTGAACGCCGCCTCCAGCTCGCCGGAGTCGATCGAATAATCCGGATCGTGCAGCGCGACGTATTTTGGCGTGGCGCCGGCCAGGATGGCGTCGGGGCCGTAGTTTTCGTAGAAGGGCTCGAAAATCACGACCTCGTCGCCCGGATTGATGACCGCGAGCAGCGTCGCGACCATCGCTTCGGTCGCGCCGCAGGTTACCGTGACATTGCGATCGGGGTCGCATTCGAGGCCATTGTAGGAGCGAGCCTTGGCAGCGATCGCCAGGCGAAAATTAGGCGAACCATGTGTGATCGCGTACTGATTGTAGTCCTCGTCGATCGCACGCTTGGCCGCCTCCTTTAATTCCGCCGGCGCGGCGAAATCGGGAAAGCCCTGCGCCAGATTGACCGCGCCAGCCTTAAGCGCCCGCCGCGTCATCTCGCGGATGACAGATTCGGTGAACAACCGGGTCTTGTTCGATACGTCGGTTGGCATCAAATAACCAATTTTCCCACCAGCAGGTTCACGCGGGCATCAATCTGCTAATGGAAGCTCCAGCTTAGGCGCTGGCCGCCTCCTCATTCCGGCGGAAGGTCACTTCACCGACTTCGGGACCCCCAAGAATCACCAGCAGGATCCCCTCTTCGTCGCCGATATTGCGGAATCCTTCCATCAAACCAGCCGGAAACGAGATCGTGTCCCAAGGCGCCAGTTCAGCTTCGCCGGTGCCGTCCTCGCCCCAGAAGAACTTCCAGCGGCCGCTCAGCGGCACGAAAACCTCAACAATCGGATGACTATGGAGCGGCGCGCCCTTGCCCGGCTGAACCTTGTTGAAAGCTACGGTGAAGCCGTGCTCGGCGGTAATCGCCGGTGCGGATTTGGTGACGTGGCCGATTACCGAGAAACCCTGCATCGAGCGCGGAACGTTTTCCCCGCCCTTCATCTGCTTATAGTCCGTCGGCATCAACTCCGCGAACCGGGCAATCCGCTTGAACATCTCTTGGTTGGAGATCTGGAGGCTAGCCACGGTTTTTCCTCCTTGGAACGCTGGGATTGAGCGGAGGTCCGCTCGAATCGATTATTTCAGGGCTCGAATAATACACCCTTCCGTGAACTTCCCGTCAATTGCGCGCGGAGACCCGATCAATGCCCGCGCAACAGCCGGCTAATCAAAAACATCAGGACCATCGCGCCTGCAGTGGCGAGTCCGACTATCGGCGAGTCGTGTTCGCGCGCCTCGGGCAGCAAATCTGAAGCGCCGATATACAGAAATGACCCGGCAAAAAATGCCAGCAACCAGGGCAGCAAGCCTTGGCCGAAATGCATCGATAATGCCGCGATGGCCCCCAGGATAGGTGTGACCATGTCGATAAGCAGCCAGCGAATAGCCCTTTCCAGCGGATTATCGTGCGCAAGCACCACCGTCACCGTATTGAGACCGTCGCTGAAGTCGTGGGCGATCACGGCGAGCGAGATCAGCACGCCGATCCGCACGTCGGCCTCGAAGCCTACGCCGATCGCGAAGCCGTCGAGAAAGCTGTGCACGGACAATCCGGCGGCGGCGATTACCCCGAACTCTTCGGGATGGACGCCCGTCTGATGCGCGTGTTCGCGGCTGCGATGCAATGCAGTAAGGCGCTCGAGGCCGAAGAAGGTGAGAAATCCCAGCGCGACGACGGGCATTACAGGGGTCGCGGCGCCGCCAACGTCGAAAATCTCAGGGAAAATATCGAACAGGACGACCGCGATGACTGCTCCCGAACTGAAGCCGAGCAAGAGGTGAAGCCGATCGCGCAGACGGATCGCGGCCAAGCCGCCCAGGCCGGTCGAGACGAAGGTCAAGCACGCAAACATTATCGCCATTTGTATCTCGTCAGCCGGCCAAGTTACTTGGATAGGATGGCAATGGGAACCCGCCTCGGGCTGCCCGCGAGTTCCCGGCCTTCGGAACACCTGGTTTGGCTTGCGAAGCCCAATTCAAACCGCTCAGATAAGGAATTCCCTAAGAGTGCCAAGCAACATGCCCGACAAGAAAAAGCTCCTGATTGCCGGCGCGTCCGGCCTGGTTGGTTTCGGCGCGGTACGTCATTTCGCGAAGCTCGCGGACTGGGACGTCACCGCGATTTCGCGGCGAATTCCGGCGGGCGTGGATCGGGTGAAGTTCATCTCGGTCGATCTGCTCGACCGCGCGCGCTGCCAGGAGGTTTTCGGCCAGATGCGCGACGTAACGCACGTAATTTACGCGGCGCTCTATGAAAAGCCGAACCTGGTTGAGGGTTGGAGCGATCGTGAACAGATGCAAACCAACCTGACGATGCTGCGGAATCTGTTCGAACCGCTTGAAGCTTCGGCGAGCGACTTGCGCCACGTTTCGCTACTGCAGGGGACCAAGGCTTATGGTGCGCATCTCGGACCGATCGCGATACCCGCTCGAGAACGCAATCCACGCCATCAGCATGCGAATTTCTATTGGCTGCAGGAGGACTTTCTGCGCGAGCGGCAGGCGAACAAACGGTGGAGCTGGACGATTTTGCGGCCGCAACTGGTGGTTGGCGAGGCAATCGGCGGCAACCTGAATATTATCCCTGCGATTGGCACCTATGCGGCGATCAGGAAGGAAGCGGGTTTGCCCCTGTCCTATCCCGGCGGCCCGCCGTTCATTTTCGAGGCAGTCGACGCCGATTTGCTGGCGAGGTCGTTCGAATGGGCGGCAAATACTCCTAGTTGTGCCAACGAGACGTTTAATATCACCAATGGTGATGTTTTTGTCTGGAATGAACTATGGCCCACGATCGCGGACGCACTCGGAATGAAGGTCGGGCCGCCGGAAGCGCTTAATCTTCAGCGTGAAATGCCGAAAAAAGCCGCCGAGTGGGCCACGATCGTTCGCAAATACGGTCTGCGCGCCCCCGCTGACCTGAACGCATTTGTTGGCGAATCGTTCGAGTTTGCCGATTTCTGTTTTGCATACGGCGCCCAACAATCGCCACGTCCTGCTATTGTTAGCACGATTAAGGCACGTCAGGCGGGTTTCAGCGACTGCATGGATACCGAGGATATGTTCCGCAAATGGTTCCGGCATTTCCAGGACCAGCGCTTGCTCCCGCCGGTGTGACCAATCGTCCGGCTACAGGATCTTCCCGCTAATCGAGCGAGGGTCGCGCGTTGACCAGTGGCCGCTTTCGACCTGGTGGAAGAATTCGTCGACCATCTGATTGAACATCGCCGGTTCCTCCAGATTGAGCGCGTGGCCGGTCCGCGGCAGCATGACCAGGGCGGCCGATGGGATGGTGCGCTTCATCAGGATAGACGCCTCGATGCAGGGGTCGTCCTCGTCCCCGCTCATGATCAAGGTGGGCACCGTTATGCGCTTCATCGGCTCTACCAGTTCGAAGAGCGAGGGCCGGCGCTTCTGCACACCGCGCAACGTCAGCGCTGAACCGCTCGGCGAATGTTCAGTCAGCATGCGCCGGAACTCCTCCCAACCACGCGGGTCCTTGTTTTGGAGCTGTACCCGGGTTGCCCCGAGCGCGTAGGAGGCAGCCGCGGTCTCGATACCGAGCGTCTCGAAGCGCGCGGCAGCCGCCTCGGCTTCGTCTTCGAACTGCTTGCGCACACCAGGCTGCGCCCCATAGCCACAGCCGCCGATCACCAGCGAATAGGCCCGATCTCCATAGGCAAGGCCGAAATGCAATGTTGCAAAGCCGCCCATCGAAATACCGACGATGTGCGCACGGGCGATGGCGAGCCCATCGAGGATCGCGCGGATATCGTCGCGTGCCCGTTCCTGCGAATACTTGTGCTGGTCTTCGGGAACGTCGGAAGGCGGATAACCCCGAGCGTTGTACGCGATGCATCGATAGCGCCGGCCGAAATAACGCAACTGCGGCTCATAACTTCGATGGTCGCCGGCAAATTCATGAACGAAGACGATCGGCAAGCCGGTGCCAGTCTCTTCATAGTAAAGCTTTACGCCGTCGTCGGTGGTCACGTGGGGCATGAATTCGATCTCCGGCTGCGAAGGGACTGTTGCGCGCAGACCGATCCATATGTCGCGCAAGCCGTTGGGAGTTGGCAAGCGCGTCGATGCGCGCGTATCGAAAACCTCCTAAGTCGATGGAACAGGCGCGGCGATCAATCGAAGCACAACAGCTTGGTTTCCACGTTGGCGTTGGCTCGAATACCCGTTCGGGCGATCATTACTTCGGCATCGGCTATTCGTTCGGTCTCGACTCACTGTTCGGAGGATCGGTTGGCAATTCAGCATGACCTGATAATGATCGGCAAGATTTTTGGCGTTGCGCTCGCGGTCGGACTCGATGTGCTCGCTGTCTCTGTCGGAGTTGGCGTGGCGCGGCTGGCAATCGGCGCGAGTGCGCGAGTGGGCTTCGCGTTTGCCGGCGCGGAGATCGTAATGCAGGCGGTGGGTTACGAGTTGGGGTCGACCGCCGGAAAGATGTTCGGTGAGGTCGCCACCTATGTCGGACTCGCTTTGCTAGCGATTATCGGGGCGATAATGCTCCTGAACTCTGTTCGGGAGTCATCGGACGCGCGATTCGACGTTTCGCGCGGCAGCGGCCTGGTTATGACTTCGTTGTCGATCAGCCTGGATTCTCTAGGCGTGGGGGTCGCCTTGCCCGGAGCGTCGATTCCGCTGCTGCCGCTGTTGATTACGGTCTCGATCACGACGACGACTTTCACCCTTATCGGGCTGGCCTTTGGTGCTCGCCTGGGTGAGCGCTACGAGCGCAATGCGGAACGATGCGCCGGGACGCTGCTGATTCTCCTGGCGGCGGCATTCGCCTTCGAACAGTTCGCCTGATGGGTCCGGGTCAATTCCGATTTTAGGGATTACCCTTCACGTTACCTATTGGGCGCATCAGCCTGTGCGATTAACTGGCGCAAATTGAACAGATCAGCCGTAGGCGCGCCCCTTGCTCACCATTCTGACCCCGATCGCCTTGAGAAATCCGGTAGGCAATTCCGCGCCGATCATCGCGAAAATGGCGTCATTTTCGATTTCGATCGGCCCGCTCATGCGCCCGGCCGGTCCCTGCTGAGCCCCTGATGATTTGACGGGCTCGAGTACCGCGCTGTTTGGGCGAATCTCACTGAGAGCGGTGGAGGGATAAACGGTAATCACCTTGGCCTGCTGCAGTGCGATGATCGCGTCGGCATTCTCGCGCGTAACGTTAGTCAGGACCGGCGAGCGGAACGAATAGCTGACCACATTGCCGAGCTTTGCGACGGCAAGAGCCTGGACGACTTCGGCGCCGGCGTTACCGCCTCCAGCCACGAGGATTTTGCGGTTCGTGAATTCGTCAGGCTCGATCAGGTTGTAGAACACACGGCCGGCCACCTCGCCGGGAAGATTCAGGCGGCGCGGATTTCCGCGAACGCCGATTGCGAGCACGACGCAGCGCGTCGGGTAGGCGTTGCCGCGGGCGGTTTTGACGATCTGGTAATCCTGCTCGCTGGTCACGTCGACCACCTCTTCGCGATCGTTGATTACCAGCCCGAGCTTGGCGATGATCTTCTCCCACTCCTTGATAAGTTCCTCGCGCGAGTTGTCACCTTCGAGGAAAAAGGAGCCATACTCGGCGATATCGATCGGCGTCGCCTGCACGAACTTGGCGCGAGGATATGAGCGCAGGGTGCTGGCGGGCGTCAGTTTTTCCAGCGTCGCGTAGTGTAATCCGGAGACCCTGGCCGTGGCGGTCGCTCCCAGCCCGGCCGGGCCGCAGCCGACGATGACGACATCATAAAGGTCAGGCCGCGGCGGCGGCGCCTTGTGCTTCAGTTCGTTGACGATCGCCTCAATCACCTGGCGTCCCGAGCGCATCGCGAGGTTGATCGAGGCGGTGCCCGCCGCTTCGCCGACGATATAGAGATGCGGGACGCTGGTCTGGTAGGTGTCGTCAAGCGCCGGAACTTCTTTCGAGCGCTGCGGAGCGACGCCGGCAACGGCCTCCTGCGAGATTTGCGTGGTGGGCAGTTTGCGGACGAAGCGGGCAAATCGGTAGCTCACGAAGCCGATCGCGATCAGGCCGAGCCACCATGGCGAAAACGCGACCCGGCGCAGATGCACCGGATTGCCGTGCGCCGCCGTATGCTCCCAATGTGGCACGTAAAGCGTAAACACCAGATGGCGCCGCTGGCCGGGGGGGAACTTGGGCGCAGGGTTGGGGAAATCCAGAGTCGGCACGACGCCATACGTATGCATCAGATGGCATTGGCCGCATGCGACCACCGCGTGATCAGCTTGCACAGGTTGGCTGGCGGCGAATGCGACGCCGGTCAGCTTCGCGGCGGATTGTGGCGGCGCATGCGCTGAGGAGGGGGCTTCGTGAGCATGGCACGCGAAACATCGCTTGATCGCGAGTGAAGCCGCGTCGTCGGGTCCGGTACTGGCTGCCACCTCGAAATGGCAGTCCTGGCAGGCACTGCGCAGATGGCCGGCGGAATGCACGAAAACCGCGTTGATATGGCGCATCGGGAACACGCCCGAATACGCGATAGTCACCGGCGAGGGGCCGATCGAGGCGGGCATCCTCATAAAGCTGTCCTGCGGCGCAACGTGGCATCCAACGCCGGCGCAGCCGCTCCACTTGAAGCTCATTTGCTCGTGCTGGCCCGGCGCGACCGGCGGCACCAGGTGGCACGATGTGCAACTGAAGCCGCCAGCGATCGGCGGATAATGCGAGGTTATCAGCAGTTCGTGCTCGTGATGATTGAATGGCTGTTTGAACAGGTGGCGCACGAAAAACTGGCGCTGCATCACCCGCACCATGTGCTTTTCGACCTTATCGATGGCCGGATGATTGTGACACCAGGTACACGCGAACGCAGCTGTGACGTGCACGTCCACGAGCGCGCCACGATGTTCGGTATGACAACTGAGGCATTCGAGGTTCTCGCTCGAGCTGACGGCGAGGTGGCGGCCCGGCATCAGGCCCATATCCTGCTGGGTCACGTCGAAACCGGCGTGGGGATTGTTGTCGGCGAAATCGCCATGGCAGCTTACGCAGCTGTCGCTCGAGGGGCCGCGCCAGGCGCGATGGCATGAGGCGCAATCACCGCTGAGCTGCTCATGCGCCGCGAGCAGATCCCCTGGCTCATAGCTGGAACGCGGCGCGAGCAACGCTACCGCAATCGCGGCGACGACGAGACCAAGGGCCAGCGGCGCGATCCGAACGTTCACAGGCCGTCGAAGTAGAGCACGCCGGTTACGTGGAAGATGATCAACAGTGCGACCGCCATCGCGAGGCGGCGATGCACCCTGAGCCATCGGCTGCCCAGCCGCAGATTGAACTGGTTGTGTTCGAGCCGCACTTTGCGCTGGGCGATATCCAGCAGACCGTCGAAGACCGGCGCTTCCGCGCCGAATCCCGCGGCGAGCGTCCGTGCCCCGCGGCACGACGCTGAAGACGGATCGCTACCGGTGAGAGTCGCCCATAACATTCGATGGGCCGGCTGATTGCGGGAAAAAATCGGCCTGACTGAGGCGAGATAGGCCTGTACCAGCGCCTCCGAATGCCCCAGCACCATTTCCTCGGCTTCAACGTAAAGTTGATGAAATCCAGCTTCGACGTCTTCGAGCCGCACTTCTTTATTCCCCAGCTCAAGCATCCGGACCGGCAAGAATTCCTCGACCATCGCGCCGAAAAATCCACTCAGCACCAGCAGGATAACAGCCGCCTTGAGCACGAGCTCAAGGGTACTGACGCGACCGGATTCCACATGCCACCAAAACGGAAGCATTGCGAACACACCCATCGTGAGATGCAGCGTCCGCCAGGTCTCAAGCCGGTCGAACAGCAAGGCGCGTAAAGCAAGCCGGCGCGGCAGGCGCGTCGCCAGCCGGAGCCATCGCAACGAAAACCACACCGTGTACTTACGCAGCGGATAAAGGGTGGCGAGCAGAATTAACGTCAGTGTGACGATGCCGGTCCGATATGATCCGGCGCGGGCGCCGAAGCTCGCAGTGAGCGAGTGCGTCAGGATTACAGCGCCGCCGCATATCAGTGCCCATACGGTTACCGAGGCAATCGGAGCCGTATGACGCCGGGCCGCGGCCTCGCCGATTTGCGGGTTCACGCGATCGATCGCCGCGTCAGTCGCTACCGCCGCGGGCCTTGCGGACACGCGAGCCCGCGCTAATCGCGCCGGTCTCATCGAAAAGCTCGGCCGGATCGATGCGGATCGCCGCGCCGGTGGGGCAACTGTGAACGCATCCCATGAACGGCAGGCCATCACACAGGTCGCATTTGATTGGAAACGCGACCGGTACATGCGAATGCTCGCCGCCTTGTGGCAAGGCGGCTGGCTTGCGTTTGCTCGCGCCCCGCTCGCCGCGCCGGAACAACCGGCGGAACCAGCTGTCCTCGACGTCGTGCGAGGCGATCGGGTATGGCCGGAAGAAATTGGGGTCGTTCATGAGGCGCGTTTTGCGTGCCTGGGCGCGGTCGAAGGTTGGCGTGTCGATCATCGCGATATTGTCGTAAGGGCAGGCGATAGCGCAATTGCCGCAGCCAATGCACATATCGTACTGGAAGTAGATTTCTCCCTCGGGCCGGCGCTTGATCGCACCGGTGGGGCAACTGTTCATGCATTTGGGATCGTCGCAATGGCGGCAGGCGCTCGGCACCAGGTACTTTCCGAGCTGGATGCCGTTGCGGATCAAGCGGCTTTGGCCGTGCAATTCCTCGCAAGCCTTGACGCAATTGTCGCACTTGATGCACAGGTCAAGATCCATCACGAGCAGCGCGTCGGCCTGGATCACGCCGAGCTGGCCGCTTTTTTCGAGCAGTTCCGAAAGCTCACGGGTGACGGTGCGGTCCTGCTCCTGCCGGCGCACGATGACCTTGCGGGCCTCGGCCTCGACCGTCGGGAAGCGGCGGCATAGCTCGAGAAAGTCCTCGCGGCGGATCTTTATCAATTCGCATTTGCCGGCGGTCAGGACGCTTGCCCACCGCACTCCATCGCCGAACAGCGCCATCTCGCCGAAGAAATCTCCGCTGCGCAAGTACGCCGTAACGCGATGGGTGCCGTCGTCGCGTTGGCGCACCACCTGCACAAAGCCGTCGCGCACGATATAAAGCGCGTCGCCGGGCTCGCCCTGTGTCACAATCGGCACACCGCGCAACTCGTGGCGCAGGATTTCGCATTTTGGCGTCAGCTCACTGATGATATGGGCGGGCACGCCACGGAATAACTCCAGGTTGCCAACGGTTACTGTCACCGCCATTTCGCGGTAGCGGTCGGCAAGTAGTGCGCGCGCGGCCGAATTTATTTCGAGATATTTGAGCGCGTGGCGCGGTATGTAAAAGATTGCTGTGTCGGCTGCCGCGATGATGTCGAGCGTTCGCGGCAATCCCCCGATCGCGCCCAGTTCCCCATAGAACCTGCCTGCAGGCAGCGTCGCAACATGAAGGCGGCCGTGCGGGAGTTCGTCGAACAGGTCAACGCTGCCCTCGAGCACGAAGCAAAGGTCGAGCTCGTACTCGCCTTTGCGGCACACAACATCACCAGCCTTGAAGTGGCGCAGCTTGATTGCCGGTTCCTGCTCGTAGGCGTGCAAAAACGAATCACGCTGGTCGTCGGTGAAGCCCTTGAAAATCTCCAGTTGGCTAAGACGCTGCCAGAGCAGCCACTGCGGCGGCCTCTCGACCGGCGGAATACTCGACACAAGCCGAGTTAGCCTCAGCCTCCGCTCGATGTCAACATGCCTCGCACCGCCTCAGCGGTTTTCAATCTCTGCGAGTGCAGCGTTAGTGGAAGTGTTTCAGAAACGCCGTGTGTCTCAACCGCGCATTTTTGGTCTCTCGATTAGCCTGATTTCGAACGTTGCACTAGTCTTTCGGCGAGGAGTAGCCTTCGCGCCAAGTCATGGACATTGTGATTGCGGCAAGATAAAAGGATCGATGTAATTGGCCCGGATGCACTGATCATTTAAACCCTGTCTCGGGTTTTTCTGGCTCGCGCTTCCCGGCATAAGCAGTAAGGAGGGCAACGAATGCCCACGAAATTGTACGTAGGCAACCTCGCCTACGCGGTTACCAACGAAGACCTGGAAGCGCTTTTCTCGCAGGCAGGTAAGGTCGACAGTGCGGTCGTGGTGGTGGACAAGTTCTCCGGTCAGTCACGTGGCTTCGGGTTCGTCGAAATGGCGGATTCGAACGAAGCGGCGCGCGCGATTGAGGAATTCAACGAAACCGAACTCAAAGGCCGCAGCATCCGAGTCAACGAGGCTCGCCCTCGCGAGGGTGGCTCCAGGGGTGGCGGTTTTGGCGGTGGTGGCGGAGGCGGCGGCGGGCGTGATCGCCGCGGTGGTGGCGGCGGTGCCGGCGGAGGGCGAGGCCCGGGCGGAGGGGGCGGAAATCGCCGTTGGTAATTTCAGCACCAGACGAATATGGCGGGTCTTCGCGACCCGCCTTTCGCTTTTGCCCAGTTTCACCCGTGACCTTTCGCATTTGACCCTCTCCTTTCGCTGCGATGATTGACTGCGGGGCATCGCCAAAAGCGTTGGGCGCCGATTTATGGCCGCCAGGTTTCGAAATAATGAATGATGGCGAATTATTCCGTCTCGCCTCGCACGCCTGCGATTGGAGATTGTTGAACTGCGTGGCTGTTATCCTTGCGGAACAGACCAGGAGCGTCGATCGTGTTGACTGAATCTGAACAAATTGAACACCTCAAGTTGGCGGCCAATATCGCCGGACTCGACCTGCCGGAAATAATCCTGCCGCGCTCGCACCATATCGTCGTTCATCGTATGCGGCTTCACTACCTCGATTGGGGAACCGAACGCTGCCCGCCGATTGTCTTCCTGCATGGCGGTGGATTGAACGCACACACCTGGGACGTGGTCTGCCTGATGCTCAGGCATGCTTATAATTGCTTTGCGCTCGACCAACGTGGTCATGGCGACAGCGAATGGGAGCCAACGGCGGACTACAGTTTCGATAGCCAGATTCGCGATATCGAAGGCTTCGTCGAACATCTAGGTCTGCGGCGCCCTTTACTTATTGGCCATTCGATGGGTGGGTTCGCCGCGATGGGTTACGCCATGCGCCATGCCGACAAGATGGCGGGGTTGACGCTGGTCGACGTGGGTCCCGAATTGAGTATGGACGGCGCCAAACGTATCCGCGAGTTTATCAGCCAGGACCGGGTGCTGGATTCGGTCGATGAGTTCGTTCAGCGGGCAATGGCCTTCAATCCGATGCGTAATCCCGCGCTGCTCCGACGAAGCTTGTTACACAACCTGCGCCAACTGCCCAATGGCAAATGGACCTGGAAGCACGACCCCAACCGTCATTCGCCGGATTTCGCGCTCGAGCGGGAACAACGCGCCAAGACGATACTAGCCGAGGTCCATCGCATTACGTGCCCAACGCTGGTGTTGCGCGGCGCGCGCAGTGACGTCTTCACGGACGAGAATGCGGAAAAATTCGCCAGCGCGCTTCCGAACGGACGTTGGATACGTGTGCCGAACGCGGGCCATACGATCCAGGGCGATAATCCGCGTGGCCTGCTGGATTCGTTGAGACCGTTCTTCAGCCAGATCGGTTTCTGAGACTCTTGCCCGGTCCGGAGGCTAAACTGGACCGTCGCGCAATACTCCTTTGCCGTGAAGCTCACGGACTCGCGACGCGGAATAGCCAAGATAGCGAGTGAGAATCTCCTCGTTATGCTCGCCGAGCAGCGGCGCTTCGAGTTCGAGCCGCGTCGGATAATCCGAAAACCGTAGAGCGAATCCCGGAACGTCGAAATCACCGAGTATGCGATCGTGCACGGTTCGGATGGTGCCGCGCTCGCGGAGATGCGGATGCTGCCTGGCTTCGGCGACCGACAGCACCGGCGCGTGAGGCACGCGGTATTCCTTCATCGACGCCATCGCCGCGTCGTCACCTACTGATTGAAGCCATTCCTCCATGATGGAAACGAGTTCCTTCAAGTTAACGAGCCGATCGGCGTTGACCTTAAAGCGCGCGTCCTCGGCCATCTGCGGCCGCCCCATCGCCTTGCAGAGAGCTGCGAATTGATGGTCGAGCGGCGAAATAATAATCATATAATGGTCGCGCGCTTTGAAGATTCCGGCCGGAACGGCGTACCAGGAATGAAGCCCCGAGCGAGTCGGTACGATCTCGCCTTTACTCAGTGCGTGCGTCTCGATGCCACACTCGTGGTAATGCACGTACGTATCGAGTAGCGAAATATCCAGATGCTGCCCGCGGCCCGTGCGCGCGCGTCCGAGCAACGCAGCGCAAATGGCGCCCATCGCATGCGCACCGGTGCTCACGTCTCCCAGCGCCACCATCGGTACATAAGGTGCTCCGCCGGGCTCGCCGCACATCGAGACTATCCCTGAGTAGGCCGCGCCAAGATAGTCATAGCCGGGCTCGCTAGCCAGTGGTCCCTTCTGGCCAAATGCCGAGATCGAGCACATTACGATCGCGGGGTTGATCGAGCTAACCACTTGATAGCCAAAACCGAGCCGGCCAATGACTCCAGGCGCAAAATTCTCGACGACCACGTCCATCTTTTGGATCAAACCCTTGATAATCTCGTGCGCCTCGGGATGCTTGAGGTCGATGCATAGATCCTTCTTGCCCCGGTTGTGCTGCACGAAATAACCGCTGCGGTTATCAGCAATGAAGGGTCCGCCACGGGACGGATCGCCGAGAGGCGCGAATTCGACCTTGATCACTTCAGCTCCCATCTCGGCCAGCATAAGGGTGCAGGTCGGACCCGCGACGATCTGCGTGAAGTCGAGAACTTTGTAGCCGTCGAGTACATGCCGTGGTATGTCGCTCATACAGGTTCCCTCTCAAAGCGGCTAAGCGGCTTCAAACTAGCGCTTAGTCAGTGCCCTAACAATTGAGGATT
>DATEGX010000411.1:0-6813 GCA_035279875.1 Binataceae bacterium (SeqCode) | reverse complement strand
ATTGCGGTTGCGATCCTGCCCAGTGCACCGGTCGCGGTGCGTTCGGCGGATGTCGAGTTCAACTACCGGCAAGACAACGATTTCTACTATTTGACCGGTTTTGCAGAGCCGGAATCGATCGCCCTATTCGCGCCCGGCGAGAAAGAGGCCTTCGTCCTGTTCGTGCGGCCGCGCGACAAGGAACGCGAGACCTGGACCGGGCGGCGCGCCGGGGTCGAAGGCGCGATGCTGACTTATGGGGCGGACAAGTCCTACACGATCGATGAGTTCCAGCGAATCGCGCCGCGCCATCTCGAGAAGGCCGAGCAGGTCTACTATCCGCTCGGGCTCAATGAGCGGATCGATGCTCGGCTGCTCGAGATGCTCAAGTACGCCGCCGTGATGCGTCCGCGGGTCGGATCGGGGCCGCACGCGCTGCTCGATCCGCGGGAAATCCTGCACGAAAGCCGGCTCTTCAAACATCCCGAGGAACTCGAGACGATGCGCCGCGCGATCGCGATTTCGGCCGAAGCGCATCGCGCCGCGATGCGAAACGCTCGCGGCGGCGCGATGGAATGGGAGATCGAGGCGCTGGTCGATTACAATTTCCGCAAGCGCGGTGCGGCCGGCCCCAGCTATCCCTCGATAATCGCCTCGGGCCCCAACGCGGCGACTTTGCACTACATCAACAATGACCGCGAAATGCGCGCCGGCGAGCTCCTGCTGATCGACGCGGGCTGCGAATATGACTTTTACGCCTCCGACGTGACCCGCACGTTTCCGGTGGGTGGACGCTTCAGCCCCTTGCAGCGCGACCTTTACCAGGTGGTGCTGGCCGCGCAACTGAAGGCGATCGAAACGATCAAGCCCGGCGTCAGGTTCGACGATCCGCACGACGCATCGCTGCGCGTGCTGGTCGAGGGTATGTGCAATCTTGGTCTGCTCAAGGGGCCAGCCGACGAGGCGATGCGCACTGGCTCATATCGCCGCTACTACATGCATCGCACCAGCCATTGGCTCGGCATGGACGTTCACGACGTAGGAATCTATCGGGTCAGCGGGCAGTCGCGCACGCTCGAACCGGGGATGGTGCTGACCGCCGAGCCCGGAATCTACATCGCGCCGGACGACGACGCGGCGCCCGAAGAATTCCGCGGCATCGGCATCCGCATCGAGGACGATGTGCTGGTCACCGCTGACGGCCACGAAGTAATGACGGCGGCAATCGCGAAAACGGTGGCCGAGGTTGAAGCACTGACCACCGCGGGAGCCGATTCAAACGCCGGCTAGACGATTCGCGCGGCCCTAAAGTTCCAGGGCGGAAGCGGAGCCGACGATAGTCTTGGTACCGTCGGCCTTCTCGCACCATACCTCGACATCAGCGCGGGTTCGCTCGCCTTCGGGATGACGTTCGACGATGCGGCCCTTGGCGCCGGTGACTTCTTCTGCCCACAGCACATTGACCAGCCGCAGATCCATCTTGCCGCCGACGATGAAGCCGAGACCGAAACGGCGCGTCATCATTTCAGCGATCATGCACACCGAGAGCATTCCCTGGACCACAATTTCGGGAAAACCGAGCTTGCGCGCCTCCCCGGCGTCGGTATGGTAATTGAGCACAGGGCCGGAAAACGCCATGCACATTGCCTGCGACACCCGGCGCATCGGGGTTTCGAGCGCCTCGCCGCCGCTCTGGCCGACATTAAAGACTCGCGCGCCGGATTTTTCACGCGAGCGGTCGACCGCGAAAGTATCGCCGCCGCCCTTGGCCATCAGAAAGCTCTGATGGGTGCGGCTGCGCTGCACCACACGGCCGCCGCGATCGAAGATCAGGCATTCGTTGACCACGTATTCACGGTCGCGGCGGATGTAACGATCGACGATGACTGAGCGCGAATGCAATTTGTCGCCGGGCAGAATCGGGGCGAACCCCGCCCATTCCTGGCGCGCGTGTAGGTTGCCGAAGATATTCGGAAGGTACCATTCACGGCGCCGAAACGCCGCCGAGTGCAAGATCAGAGCGGGGGCGAGCGCGCCGCCGAGCGGGGAACCGCCATGATACCAGGGGTTATCGTCGCCGGTGCCGGCGATATAGTTCTCGATCGCCGCGCTGTCTATATCGAAGTCGAAGCCGTCGAAATCGCGCCCGACGTAAATTTCATTCGGCCTGAAAATCTCGGCGCTCATCGCTTTTCTCCATCTCGCCGCGCTAAACTGCTATTTGGATTTCACCTTGGCCTCGAACCGCTGATCAAATTTCGCGCGTTCGACCACTGCCCGGGTATGGGTACCGTTGCCTATCTGCTCTTTTTCATCGAACGCGCGCACGACGTACTCGACCCGACGGCCCTCGGCCGCCGTGACTTCGGCCTCGGCGCGGACCTTCCATCCCTCGGGAGTGGCGGCGGTATGGGTCACGCTGACGACCACGCCGACTGACATTTCACCTGCGTCGAGGTAGGGCTTTAGTGCGTCGATTGCGGCCATTTCCATTGCGAGGCTCATCATCGCGGTCGCCAGCACCGGCGGCAACGATGGCTCCATGGTCCCGGCCAGATCTTTGGCCGCGACCGTGAATTCATATTTACCTTTCGATCCAACCGGAACTTGCCGCATCGAATATTACCTCTTGCGCCTCTGGCTTGGGTTCGCCTATCGACCGTCCCTTCAACGGGGTTCGGCCGTTTTTCCAAGTCCCATCTTGTCAAGCTTCTTGATGATCCACTCCATCCGATCGTTGCCCCAGAACATCTCGCCCGCGACGATGATGCTCGGCACCCCGAAAACCCCGTCTTGATCGGCTTCCTCTCGCGCCGCCTGCAGCGCCGTTTGCCCCTCGCCCGCGACATAGCGGCGGAAATCGGCAGGATCAAGCCCGCTTTCGCTTAGCACGGCCTCGAGCGCAGCGAAGTCCTCGAGGTCGAGTTCGCGTTTGAAGAAGCGCTCGAAGACCCGCGCCGAATACTCGCGAAAACTGCCCGCGTTATCGGCGTAGAGACCGCTCATCAAGGCAAGCCTTGAATCGAAGATTTTCTGCGGACCGCGGATGGTCAAGCCGCGCTGATTGGCGAAGCGGCGCGCGTCGGCGTAGAGGTAGCGGACCTTGAACCAGTCGCGCTCGGGTCGCTGGCCCAACTCGCCGCCATAGGCCCCGCGGACATCGAGTTCGTGTGGGATAAAGCGCAGGTGCACATCGTGGCTCGTCGTGAGGGCAAGCGTCGGCGCGAACGCCAGATAGGTAAACGGGCTCTTGTAGTCGTAATAGAATTTGATCGTCTCGGGCATCGAGGCAGCGCCGTCCACCGGCGAACTAATGGATAGCGGAAACCCGAGCGGCGCAAAAGTGCTGCGAGTTTTTGACGCGGCGGCGGCTCAGGTCGTATTAATAGGCTTCGGAGGCGGCCATCATGAAAGCAATCGCCAAGACCCGGCCCGCGCCGGGGGTCGAGGTTATCGACGTACCTGTGCCCAAGCCCGGCCCGAATCAGATCCTCGTCAAGGTGGCCGCGTGCGGAATCTGCGGCTCCGACCTGCATATCTACCTCTGGGAACTCGGCGCCGATCGCGCCCTTTCCGGGATGCCCGCGGTAATCGGGCATGAACCGGCCGGCGAAGTGGTCGAGCTAGGCGCTGGGGTGACCGAATTCAAAGTCGGCGATCACGTTGCGCTCGATCCGTTCGGCCCGTGCGGCCGCTGCACGGTTTGCCAAAGCGGGCGTTTCAATTTCTGCCTGAATCCGGGGCGCCTCGGCGGCGCCTTTGCCGAGTATTGCGTGGCTTCCGTGCAGAATGCCTGGCTGGTGCCAAAGGCGATGGATCTCGAACAGGTCGCGCTGCTCGAGCCGTTCGCGACCGGCGTTCATGCGGTCGAGGAGTCGACCCTGCGTGCCGGCGATAGCTGCGTCGTTGAAGGGCCTGGGCCGATTGGGCTCTCGGTCGCGCTGGCCGCGCGCGCGCTCGGCGTCACGACGATCGTGATGACCGGGCTCAAACAGGACGAGGAGCGGCTCGCGCTCGCGCGCAAGATGGGCTTCAAGACGGTATGCGCCTCGGACAGCGATTGGACCGAGCAGGTCCGCGCGCTGATGCCCGGGGACGGTGCCGACGTGGTGTTCGACGCGGCGGGTTTTCTCGATTCGGTGCGCCACATAGTTCGGCGCAACGGCGAGCTGGTCGAAGTAGGATGGCCGGCGCGCGACATCCCGAACGCCGAAATGCGCGCGCTGTTCTTTCACGGAGTGAAGATAATCCCGTCGCGGGTGCGGGTGCCGCAGACCTGGCGACGGGCAATCGCCTTGGTCGCGGGCGGTCTCGTCGATCTCAAGCCGATGGTTACCCATCGCTTCGACCTTGACCATGGCATCGAGGCCTTCGAGCTGCTGCACAACAAACAGGGAGTCAAGGCGCTGATTCTGCCGCGTCCCGAGTGACGGCTGAATTTTGCCTGCCCGCGGGACTATAATCGGCGGTAAGATCACGCATCAATTGAGGTGACGGCAATGCGGGACGGATTCAAAATCGTCGACACGGATTCTCACATGATGGAGCCGGAATGGTTGTGGGAGCGCTACATGGAGGACGGCTACAAGTCGCAGGCGCCGAAAATGGGCAAGGTGCCGGATTCCGGCCGCCGCGCATTTTTGGTCGAAGGCGAGTCCTTTACACGCGAGAAGGGCAAGTACCCGATGGCTGCGAAGGCTTTCCTGCTAGCCGCTACCAAGGCGATGGATCGGTTCGATAGCGCAAGAAAGACCGGGTTCAGTGCGCAAAGCCGGCTCCATGACATGGACGAGCAGGGGGTCGACGTTCAGGTGCTCTATCCGACCTCGACCGGTCAGATGCTCGGCCGTCAATTCAATGACACCAAGCTGCTCGCGGCCTGCGTTCGCGCCTATAACAACTGGGCATGCGACTATGCCTCGGCCGCGCCCGAGCGTCTGCGTTGGGCGGCCGCGCTGCCGATGCAGGACGTCGAAGAGGCAATCAAAGAGGCCGAACGCACGGCGAAAATGGGCTGTGTCAGCTACTACATGCGGCCCAACCCGGTAGGCGGGCGCTCGCTCTGGCACGACGACTACCTGCCCCTATGGTCGGAAATCGAACACCTCGGCCGGCCAATCTCGACCCACGATTCGGCTTCGTCGTCGGTACCTTCGTTCGGCGATCGGATGGACACCCATACCAGCGGCCATATCCTGTCGCATCCGTTCGAAGCGATGGCGGCGATGGCCGGGCTCATCTGGTACGGGATTTTCGAAAAATTTCCGAGCCTCAAGGTTGTCCATGTCGAGGCCGACGGCGGCTGGGTGCCCTACTGGCTGCAGCGCATGGAGCAGCATTGGAGCTTCAGCGGCAACGCCGAGCATGAATATTTGACCAAGCGGCCTACCGAATACTTCAAGAGCAATATCTGCGTGGCCTTTCGTGGCGACGAGCCGACCCTCAAGGCAGCGGTCGAACTGGTCGGCGATGGCAATTTTTCATGGGACACCGACTATCCGCATCCCGATGGCACCTATCCGTGGGGCGTCGACGCGATGCTCAAGCAACCGATTCCCCAGGAGGCCAAGCGCAAGATCCTCTGGGACAACGCCGCTCGCTGGTTCAACCTGAACTAGCCGTAGTTAGCGTGGCGCGGACGGTGCTCATGCTGTCCGCGGTCAGGCGAGGTCGAAATGGATTTTGAGTACACGCCCGAGCAGGAGGCGTTTCGCGCCGAGGTGCGCGAATGGCTGGCGAAGAATCTGCCGCCCGAGTTGTGCATCGATGACCCGATGGACGAGCGTATCGCGCCCAACCAGCTGGTCTTCGAGAAGCGCAGGACATGGCAGCAGAAGCTTGCTGCAGGCGGCTGGGTCGGATTGTCATGGCCCAAGCAATATGGCGGACGCCAGGCGACGCTGCTCGAGCAGATAATCTTCGACGAGGAATACTTCCGCGCTCGCGCGCCAATTCTGCCGGGTTACTCCGGTGTGGGACTTCTCGGGCCCACCCTGATGCATTGGGGCACCGACGAGCAGAAAAAGAAGTACCTGCCGCGTATCCTGCCCGGCGACGATATCTGGTGCCAGGGATATTCCGAGCCGGGGGCCGGCTCTGACCTCGCCGGACTGCAGACCCGTGCAGAATTGAAAGGCGACTACTTTGTCGTCAACGGCCAGAAGGTCTGGACCTCCGGCGCGCAATACGCGGATCGGATGTTCCTGCTTACCCGCACCGATCCCGACGCGCCCAAACACAAGGGAATCAGCTACCTGTTGCTCGACGACATGCGTACAGCCGGGGTCGAAGTGCGTCCCCTGGTCGTGATGAACGGGCATCACCACTTCAATGAGGTGTTTTTCGACAACGTGCGGATTCCGCGCGAAAATCTGCTCGGCCCGATGAACGAGGGCTGGAAAGTCGCCGTGACGACGCTGGCCTTCGAGCGCGGCATGGCGGGCGGCGGTGGTCATTCGGCGCAGGTCCGGCGGCTCGCCGAATTGTCGAAAGCGGTTAAATTCGACGGGCGTCCAGCCTGGGATCACGAATGGGTCCGCCAGGAACTCGCGCAATTCATGATCGAATGCGAGGCCGGAAAGTATACGCGCTTGCGCTCCCTCACGCGCATCCTTAAGGGCCTGCCACCAGGACCCGAGGGTTCGATTCTCAAGCTTTACGGCTCCGAGTTGGGAGTGCGGATCGCGCGCTTCGTCAGCGAACTATTGGGCCAATACGCGTTGCTGGGCGAGGCGACCGCGGCCGTTCCCGATGCGCCGCGATGGCTTCAGCGGGTGCTGAGTTCGCGCCAGTATACAATCGCGGGCGGAACCAGCGAGATTCAAAAGAATATCC
>DATEGX010000410.1:0-3293 GCA_035279875.1 Binataceae bacterium (SeqCode) | reverse complement strand
CGGGATTCGAAACGCCCGAGATTCCTATGCCGAGGCGAGCGGCACATGCCGCGCAGGCGGTGGTGACGCGGCGTCAGCCTCCGCGGACGTATCCCCGTCCCGCGAATCGGTCACGCAAGCTGCCGCTCAGGTCCCACGTCTAAGAGATTGGGCCCACTGGTATCGCAATGCCGCTTCGGCGTCCGGCCGAAGCGGCAGCATTCAGCGTATACCCAGGGCGCGGAGTCTAGCGGGCTGCGGCAAATGCCGCACCCTTGATCGCGCCGTTTATTCCTCAGCTTCGGCCGCCGCTGCTTCGACCGGCACTCCGCGGCGTGGCAGCAGCAGTGTCAGCGGCAGCGCCGCGACGAAGAGCCATGACAACAGCGTGTAAGTATCGTTGTAGGCCATCATCGTAGCCTGGCGGTTGAGGATTCCGTTGACCATTGCGAGGTCGCGTGTCCTGAAAGTCGGTGAGCCGTAGCCAAAGGCTGTCAGCCGGCCGTTGGCACCGGTATCGAATTGATTGAGGGCGTGATTGAAGCTGGTGATATTCGCGTCGAGGTTGGACCGATGGATCTGCGTGCGGCGCTGGATCAGAGTGGCCAGCACCGCATAGGCAATATTTCCTGATACGCGCCGGACCAGCGTATAGAGGCCGGCCGCAGCGGTCATGTTGGCCCGCGGCATCGAACTCAATGAAACCGTGCTCAGGATGACCATCGAACAGCCTACGCCGATGCCGGTCTCGATCAGCAGCGGAATCAAGCTCCAGATACTGATGCCAAGCGACAGATGTCCGAGCCCCCAATAGGCGATAGCCAGCACCGCCATACCAAAGGCGATCAATATGCGCGGACTGACGAAGTTATAGATGCGTCCGACAATCGGCATAACGCAAAACATCGCGGCGGCGCGTGGAAACAGGACCAGGCCGGCCTGGTAGGCCGGGTAACCGAGCAGGTCTTGCGTCATCTGGGGCAAGAGGAAGGTCGAGCCGAAGAGCGCGAATCCAATCACCGTGCCCATTCCCGAACCCGCGCTCAAACGAACGTTGCGGAACAGCCTGAAGTTGATGATCGGCTCGTCGCGCGTGAACTCCCACACCAGCATCGCGGCGATCGCCGCGACGGCGACAATTGTGCCGAAGACGATCCAGCTCGACGCGAACCAGTCCACTTCCTGACCGCGTTCGAGCACCACCTGTAGCGCGGTCAAGCCGACGCTCAGCAATCCGATACCGCCCCAATCGATGCGTTGGAAGCCGCGCTTCAGATAGGGCGGATCCTGCACGAACGCGCTGACCATCAGCAGGCCGACGGCAGCGAACGGTACGTTGACGTAAAAGATCCAGCGCCATCCCCAGTTATCTACCAGCCATCCGCCGACGATCGGACCGATCGTCGGCGCCAGCATCACACCCATGCTGTACAGCGCCATCGCCATTCCCTGCTCGGCGGGCGGGAATTTCTCGCGGGTAATCGCCTGCGAGGCGGGAATCAGCGTACCGCCGCCAGCCCCCTGGATGACGCGGTAGAAGAGCATCTGGCCGAACGTCTGGGAGGTGCCGGCCAAAATCGAACCGACGATGAAGATCGTCATCGAAAGCAGGTAAAGTCGTTTGCGTCCGAGCAGGGTGCTCCAGAACGCCGTCATCGTGATCATGATGATTTCGGCGATGCTGTAAGCGGTCGAAACCCAGGTGATGGTCAGCAGGTCCTGGCCGAAACTGCCCATCATATGCGGCATCGCCACATTGACCACGCTCACGTCCATCACCGAGAGGAAGGTGCCGGTCAGGACCGAGGCCGCAACCAGCCATTTGCCGGCGTCCGGCCGGTGAGCTGGCGGCGCGGCAATATGCTCTTGTGGTACGAGGTTTTCGGGAGCCGTTGCTCGCGACATCTTGATCAGAATGCTTGCGCCCGGACTCCGTTGGGCTCGTCGGAGGCGTCCGAACAGGCCGACATGGGGCCGTTTCGGCGGCGACTCGCCCTTGCCAGATGCTGAGTGTGAACCGCATCACCAGGCGCACTCCGCGGCTCATTATCGCCAGCAACACAAGATTAATAAAGCGGACCGCGCGAGCGGCAGCGAAGCAGCTTGACCTGTATCGCCAACTTCGCCGCGGATTCGCCTCTATACGATACCGTGTAATCGATTCACATTTTCGTAGGGCGAGGGCCCGCGCAAATTCTAGCGGAGTGCAGCAAATGGCCGCTGGTTGAACCGATTTGATGTGGCATGGGGGTTGCGCATAACTCGGAGCAGTTGGCGACGAACGGAATTCCGGGATGCCGCGGCATCGAATTGGTTAATTCTTTTGAAGGAGGTTTGCCAACGCTTTTGGGTATCGCCGTCAGGCAGCCAACCTGACGGAGTGTTCGCATCCGTAGACCCCTTATTGGAGGAATGTGTATGCAATCTATGAAACGACTGACGACCTATTTTCTGGGCGCCGGGCTGGCTCTGTCCGTGTCCGCTTTCGCCCCTGCCGCGTTCGCGCAGAGTGCTGGTAGCAGTGCCGGCGGCACGACCAGTACTGCCCCAAGCGCCGATAGCTCGGGCAATAGCATGGGCTCGAGCAGTATGGGTTCGAGCAGCATGGGGAGCAGCAATAGCACGGGCGGCGTAACTTCACCGTCGGGGCCGATTAGCGGCTCGAGCGGCGCAGCCACCAGCCCCAATTCCAATTCGTCGTCGAGTGGTGCGGCGAATTCGGCGCCGGCAAGCAGCAGCAGCCCGGCCGGAAGCAACTCCACGGGCAGCGGCGACACTAATACCGCTCCGTAATTACTCACAATAGACAAACGGCCGGGCTTGATACGATCAGGCCCGGCCGTCCTGTTCAATCTGCGCAGCCGTTTATCCAAATGGGGCTGACGCAACCGAGCTTGCGTAGGGGGCCGGATTTGTCTCGCTATGATTCAGTGCAATAGTCAATCGACTAAGTAAAAACCCTAGACAATCGTCTCGACGGCCGCACCTCACCAATTCCGCTAGAAATCAGCAAGTTCTCAATCTTCGAAAACATTTCCTGATTGTCGCACTGCGGTAGACCCTCCGGATCGACGCTGCTTCAGGCTAAGCCACGCTCGAAGCAGTCGCCGGATAGTGCGTACAGGGCAATCGCGCGACCGGACCGCCGCACGTAAAGGCCGCCAACGAGCGCCGCGCGAGTTGTATTTCGCTCGCTACTTCACGCTATTGTGCCGTGGTCTCAAGCCAACGGAGGGACCAAAGACGTGGCAGGAATTTTAGACCAAAAGGTCGCATTGATAACCGGCGCCGGCTCCGGTATTGGGCGAGCAACC
>DATEGX010000409.1:0-44909 GCA_035279875.1 Binataceae bacterium (SeqCode) | reverse complement strand
TGTTACCTGGACTCTGGTGGCCTTACACACAGCGCCGACCCCGATGATCGCCCATGTCACCGTTCCCGCTTTTCCGTACAGTGGGGGAGGCAATTATTCCGGTACCTGGACGATCTCGATGTGATGATCGATTCATGGACGGTTTCAATGAACTGATTCTCTCGCGCGGCCGTGAAACATAAAAGGCGCGCACCGAGCTTGTCGCTTCCAGGCAGCCGCGTTTTTGCCATGAGGCTCAGCTAGCATAATGAGTAATCCAACCGGTACCATCTATTTAACGGCTAACTCCGGCTATCTCTGGACAGACGGTGACGTTTACGAGATTGCTCAGACTGATGCGCAGGAGGGTGCGGCGGCCGGTGCAAGTTTCAGCGGGCTCGGCGTCGACAATCAACCGCATCAGCTATTACTCAACAAAATCCAGTTCACTCACGGCAAGCAGGTAGTCGACGAAGAGAATATAGCTTCGCTACAGGCGTTCGCGGCGGCCTTTGCCGGCACGGTTGGGCCCAACGGCTTCATCAGAATTGGGTGCCAGGATACCGTGCGCGGCCTGATCGCGGTAACTGTGCAGTGGGGCCAGTATAGTATCGGCAGCGATTTGACCTCGGATACGCCCTATGCGATTGCGTGGCCAACCGCTTTCAGCAACGCCTGCCTTTGGGCCGGCGCAACCGCGGCCAATCCGGCTTCGAATTCGGGTTACGGCCAGGCGCAGATTGAAGTCGTTTCCTTCAGTCGGAACAGCGGCATTTTCTTCGTCGATTACATCGGGGGCACCGCAGGAAACAAGAACATGCCAGGATTTTACTGGCTGGCAATTGGCTATTGATGCATCTTCACGTACCGAAGTCCGAGTTAGCATATGAGTAATGAGCAAAAAGGCTGCCGAAGCTGCGCCATCGCAAATGGGCATGACAAGTGATCAAACGATGACGACCAGAAAGGTTCCAATATGCGGTTGAAGTGGGTGGTAGCAGCTGCGCTGATCGTGGCGGGCTTTCGCGCGGTCCCGGCCCTTGCGCAGTATCAACAAATCCCCAACTTTATCGGCACCGGCGCCGGCGGCCAGTTTCGCTCGGCTGTCAACGCGCGGCTTTCCGGCAGCGAACCTATCTCGCCGACGCTGGTGCCGCTTAGTTTCTCGGCGCTGCCGGCTGAACACGACGGTGCGCTCTACTGGTGCCGCGATTGCCAGAAGTCAGTGACGTGTGCGGGTGGCGGAAACGGAGCCTTCGCCTTCGGCGAGAACGGACAGTGGAGCTGCGCGCCGGGCGCCGCCTCGATGAACGCCTTGCCTGCGCCAACCGGACCGGTCAGCTTCAACACCCAGCGGGCCACCAATCTCGCCGCTGACAGCGTTAACGGCGATGCCCTATCGCGCGGTCAAAGCTCGCTGAACTCACTGGCATCGCCGAGCGCGAACTTCGCGATGGCGAATCACACCTTGACCGGGCTCCCGCCCAGCGCCGCCGCAGGGCAGCCGTTGGTTCATGGGCAGGCCGGCGGCCAACTGACTTCCGTGACGATACCTTCGGTCCTTTCCGTGCAGTCCGCCCCTGCCCTCACCGGCACGACCCTAACTATTTCGGCGCCATCCGGCCTGACCGGAACGAATCAGATCGAACTCGCGGTTATTTCCTATCAGGGCAGCCCTTCGTTCACGATGCCCTCGGGCTGGACAAATATCAGCGGCGCAACGGCCTGCCAGGGCACCAATTGCCATCGCGTCGACTACAAAGTCGTCGGGAGTGAGCCGGCGAGCTATGCGTGGACGTCCTCGGCCAGCGTTTACATGTCGGGGGAAATCGTTTTGCTCGGCCACGTCAACCCTGCCACGCCGATCGATACCAGCGTAAACGGCAGTACGAGCGGTTCCAGTTTTACGATCAGTCCGCTGACGCCCGCCACCAGCGGCGGCGAACTCGCGCTCGTCGCGGCGAGCACGGGTAACGGCATAGGGACCGGCCTTGGCGCCGGCGTGGCGGGAATTCGTTGGGCGTGGAACAACGTACAGTTCACAAGCTGGGGATCCAACGGTTTCACGATTCCGCTAACTACTGCGAGCGGGATCGCGGTGCCATTGACCTTGACCAATAGCGCCAGCGGGATAGCTGCCTCGGAGGTGCTGATCGAGGGCGCGCCAACCTCGCAACTCGCCGCCACCATCGGTAGCGATGTGGGACCGCATTCGATGACGGGAACGGCCGGTGACGGTTCGAACAAGATCAGTAACTACTCGATTGGAGGGGTCGAGAACGTCAAGGCCTTTGGCGCGATGGGCGACGGCGCGACTTGCGACGACGCCGCGATTCAGGCTGCGGTAAACCTGGTGTGCCGGGACAACTCCAACTTCATCAACAATACGATCCGCTCGGTCTACCTCCCCCCTACCCCGGACAATTCCTACGCGCTATGCAAGCCGATCGTGATTCCATGCGGCAACCTGGAGTTCTATGGTGCCGGCCGCACCACCAGCGCGCTCAGCACCGTATTCAATGGCAACAGCCTGATCGCCGGCTCTGTACCGACCGGCACCAACGGTCTCGGCAATCAGCTTCAGTTGGTATCGTCGCTGCTGAGCGGTCCCGGCAATGCGCTCAAGCTCAACGGATGCTCGGGGAATACCTGTGGTTTCGCGATGCTTTCGGATTACCTGCGCGGCAAGCTCAACGGCCACAGCGCATTTTCGCTCGAGTTCACGATCAACGTGCAAAACACGGTGGGCGGCAACTTCCCGATACTCCGCTCGATTCTGCCCCAGCCTTACGCGAACCTGGCGCGCGACGTGTTCGACGCGGAGTACTTCTACGATTCCGGCACCAGCGGCCATCTGGTCTTCCTGCTCGACACCACCAACTCCGGTATCGTCCAGGTTAACGCCTCGGCCAGCAGCCTGCCCGCGGGCTCGACGCAAAGCTTCGACCTGGATTACGACGGCACCACGACGCGCATCTGCCAGAACGGCAGCCTCAAGGGCAGCAACTCGCAATCGGGCACGCTGGTGCAGTCGCCCTACGGCGCGATCGCTCTGCCCGACGTCGCTGGCAACGGGATGTCCTTTCCCGACCAGCCCAACTCGGCGCCCTTCAACATGCCGGCGACGATCGACAACATCCGCTTTTCCAACGAATCGCGTTATGCGGCCAATGGCAACGCCTGCCCCGGCGCCCCCTCGTCGAAATTTACCGACGACAACCATACTGACTTGCTAATCACTTTTCGCGGATGCGCCGACGGTTCGCAGTACTGTATCGAAAACGCCTCGGGCGCGTTCGCGCAATACGCCGAGCGCTCGAGCGGTGTGCCGATCTGGCTGGGAATCCGCGGCTCGAACGAAAACCACATCAACGGCCTGAATGTTCATGACTTCGACATTTGCGTGAACAGCGCGGATTGTCAGGGCCTGCTCGCGATTTGGACGCCGCAATCGCTCTGGCGCAACCTCTACAGCTTCGGCGTCGGCGGCACCGCGTTCAACTTCTACAATAACGACTGGGAAGACCGCTTCGACAATCTCGACGAGAACGGGGCGACGGTTGGTTTTGAGTTTGGCGGCGCGACTAACCATCCGATCACGAACAATCTGCACGCCAACTCATCCCTGGTTTGCTTCGACTATATCGGCGCTCAAGACGGGGTCGATGCGCACGGTGAGAAATGCTCGACCTTCGGCGCGATGGGCTATGGCTGGATTATCAAGGGCACCCAGGGGGTCTGGACCTCGTCCTTCATCGACAACGAGGGCGGCGACCCGCCGTGGGTCGCGGCAATCTATGACAACAGCGCCGGCAACGATGCGCCGGACACGTTTGTCGGCGGCGAGTTCAACACTTACAACGGCGCGCCCTTCGTGATTCAGGACGCCGCCGGCGGGCCGCCGATGGTCTTCACCGGCACGGCCTTCCAAACCTTCGCCCAGAACATGGCAGCCGCCGAGGTCGTCGATTTGCTCAGCGATCCGGCCGCGCCCGATACGCTGGTGAATGTAACGGTGCCGGCCGGCGTCCCGCTCTCCAACGAATCGGGCAATCCGCACGTCGAGACGGTCGGCGGCACCACGACCACCAACCTGCAGAGCGTCACCGCCAGCTATCTGTCGCTCGGGCAGCCGCCGACGCTGTTGCAGGGCATGACGCATCTCCAGGTCAATTACCTGGCGAATCCCGCCGCACCGGCGATCTCGGTGGTGGGAACCACCGGGTCGACCAGCTATGGCCCCTACTACGTGGTTTGCCACGACGACAACGGCGGCAGCACACTCTATTCAACCGGCTCGAACACGGTGACCAACGGCCCCGCGACGCTCAACAGCAGCAACCATATCCATATCGCCTGGACGGGCGAAACCGGCTGCTATAGTTGGGATTTGCTGAAGGGCAATATCAGCACTTCGCTGGCGACCAATCTCGCGGCGGCGCCGACCGCGTTCGACGACGTCGGCCAGTCCACCAGCGCCTACGTTGCGCCACTCCGCAACACCACCGGTGACGTCTCGGGCGGCGTCCTGCTCAGCACCGGCGTAACCTTCGCAAATCTGCCAACGACGCCGGTCAACGGCGCGCGAATCTTCTGCAGCGACTGCGATCCGCCGACCAATCCGCCGGTGGCGTGCACGCATAGCGGCGCGAGGAGCGGGGCATTCGCGGACGGTCTCAACGGCTCGTGGATATGCGCATACTAATCGATAATCGCGGCGCCGCCGCGCCGCTGTGCGCACCTTTTGCTGAGCGCAACTCGCAGACTCGTTTGCTCGGCTCACTCCGTTCGCCTGAGGGCAGACGCGTTTGCCCGCTGCACGCGGCGAACGGCGCTCCACTGGCGTGCCATTCCAAACCCGGGGGCCGAGTATGACCCGAGAATCCCAGCTCCTTGACGCATACGGCCGTCCGATCGTCCTGGAAGCCCTGACGGAAGAGCAAGCGGCGCCGACTCTTGCCGGAATCCGCAACATCTATTCGGTGATCGACGATTCGATCGGACTGACGCCCGAGAAGATCTCCGGTATTCTGCGCACGGCCGAATTCGGCGATCCCTGGCTCTTCCTGGAATTGGCGGAGCGGATCGAGGAGAAAGACCTGCTCTATCAGGGAGTCTTGCACACTCGAAAGATGGCGGTGTCGCAGCTCGAGATCGGTGTGCAGGCCGCCGGCGAGGATGCCGAGGCCCTGGCCGACGCCGATTACGTGCGCGCGTTGCTGATCGACGGGCCGGTCGACCTGCATGACGTCATATTCGAGATGCTCGACTCGCTGGGCAAGGGCTTCAGCTGCACCGAGATCGTATGGGACACCAACGGCCGCAATCTGATCAGCGGGCGGCCCGAATGGATACCGGCGCAGCTCAAGTGGCGCGATCCGCGATGGTTCATGTTCGACTGGATATCCGGCGAGGAAATCCTGGTGCGGACGCTGCGCACCGATGGCCCGCAAATCCCGGTCGGCCCGGATTCGTGGGACTCGCGCTTATCACCCATGAACCTGAGAATTCGTGCCGATGGCGCACACGAGGTCGGAATCCAACCCGCCACGCAACCTCTGGCGCCCTTCAAGTTTCTAACTCACATCACTCGCGCCAAGGCGGGCCTGCCGATTCGCGGCGGACTCGCGCGAATTGCGATCTGGTCCTATCTATTCAAGAACTACGTACTCAAGGATTGGGTAGTCTTTGCCGAGGTCTACGGCCAGCCGCTCAGGCTTGGCCGCTATGGCCCGGGGGCGACCGAGAACGACAAGGCGGCGCTGCTGCGCGCGGTGACCAACATCGGCACCGACGCAGCGGCGATTATTCCGGAGTCGATGGCGGTCGAGTTCGTCGGCAATCAGCAGAGCTCCGCCTCCGCCGATCTCTACGAAAAACTCTGCGGCTATATCGACCGTCAAGTGACTATTGGAGTGCTCGGCCAGGAATTGACTACTCAACTGCCACATGGCGGCGGTTCACGGGCGGCCGCCGAAGTGCACGACGTAGTGCGGCGCGATATCGCGACCGACGACGCGCGCCGGGTCTGCGCGACCCTCAATCGCGACCTGGTCAAGCCGGTAATCGACCTGAATCGCGGGCCGCGGCGACGTTATCCGAAAATTCGCATGGATTTCACGCAGATCGAAGACCTCGCGCAGCTTGCGGAAGGGCTTGGGCCGCTGATTGACCGGGGTCTGCAGATCAGCGAGCGGTGGCTGCGGAGCAAATTCGGCGCGCCAGATCCGCAGGACGGCGATACGCTGCTCCATCCGCAAAAAAATAGCGCGAACTAGAAGCGTCTCGGTGCTACTACCCAGTGCGCAGGTAGAATCGCCTGCCCGATGCTTACCCATCCGATGCCGGACAGTGCAGCCAGGAATGGCTGCGCCGGAATCCGCAGACGCGCGGTACCTTCGGGCCCTGCCGCGAGCAGCAGAAGCACGAACGCAGTGCCGGCAAAGATCAGGAGACACGCGCCCTGGTAGGAACGCGTCGAAACCAGCCTCAAGCTGGCGGCGACCCCGACCCATAGAACAACCACCAACGCGATCTGCAGGATAGTCAGCATCGCCATTGTCGGTGACGAGTTGAATTCGGTCCGGTATATGGCGGTGAAGGCAGCGCGGGGTGATGCCCAAATGCCCGAGAGCGCCTCGCGCAAGCGCATCGAGCCGGGGTCTTCAATGGGAAATGAGCTTTGTATCCCGAGGATGTGACTCAGCGGAGTACGTAGCGGAGCCAAAGAAACGAAGAGCAGGCTCCAGGCTGTCATTTCGGCGAAAGCGACCGGATGATGCTCGATTATCGAGAACGCACTGCCGGTTAACTCATTTTGCGGACGCGAGCCGATTTGCTTCAAGGCTCCGAACCATTTACCTCCCGACAAGAACGCCAGCGTACCACCACCGCGATAGTAGAAAAGATTGACGGCACCGACGCTCGACGGCGCGGCTACTCCAGCCACCCGGTCATTGCGCGCGGCCCATCCCGCTATCACGACCAGTGGAAGCGAAAGCAGCAGGAGTTGAAGAGCAATTTTCTGCCGCAATGGACGCGAGCCGACAATGAGCACCAGGACAGCCGCAACCGGCAGGACAAATTCGCCGATCGGGCGGGTCAGGATCCCGAAGCCGAAAAGCGCAGCGGCGAACAGAATCAGAAGCGGCCGCGACATCGCTTCACGGCGCGCGCCATTGAGAGCGTACAATGCGATTATGGTCCCGAGCACGAAGCACGACGTGAATATCGTCTCGGTCATCAGTTCGGCCGAGTAAACGATACTCGGAATATCCAGTGCGACGAGCGTCGATGACACTATCGCGGCCGCAACTCCCCAATTGACCATGACGAACCAGCCGACCACGAGAACTATCACAGCGCCCACGATAGCCTGGGCGATCAAGACGGAGCGCAAATTCGGGAACGCCGCGATGAACAAGGGGTAGCCGGGGGTTCGGTCCACTTCGGCGCCGGTGCAGCTTCCATTCCTGAGTCTCGCGAAGCCGCAGCCGTGACGAAGGCCCTGCGCAAGTTCGACGTACGCGGCAGAGTCTCCGCTCGGATCGAAGGCCCTTTCCGTACTGCCTGAAAATATCAGCCCCAGTCTGAGAATCACCGCGACCAGCGCGATGGCGAGCAGAACAGGCCAGCCCTCGCGATCGCGATAGCCCGTGGCACGCTTTTGCACCTCCAGCCCGGGCTGGGCTGCCGAAGTGCGATTCAGGCAACGCATTCGAAAAAGACCCACCTAGCGGCGCAAATCTCCAATCCGCGATGAAGACCCGTCGGCGCCCGCGAGGCGCTCGGGCCGCGGCCTTGGCCGACTTCAAGACCGGCGCGAAGCGCATAATATGGCATCGGAGAGATGTTCAATGTCTCCGCACAGTCTGGTGGTTGTACCGGGTAGAGTCTAGCGGCCCTTGACAAGCTTGGCCGCGAGTGTGACGGAATGGTCAAAACGTAACAACTTTGACCAAGCCAAAAAGGAGGGCTTTATGCCAGAGTTCGACAAGGTCGTAAAGGGTGGAACGATCGTTGACGGCACGCTGACGCCCCCGTACAAGGCCGACGTTGGAATCAAGGGCGGCAAGATCGTCAAGATCGGTTACCTCAAGAGCAGCGACGCTTCACAAACTCTCGACGCATCCGGCCTGATCGTGGCGCCCGGCGTGGTCGACCTGCATTGCCACTACGACGCGCCGGTGTTCTGGGACCCGGCCTGCTCGATCGGCAGTTGGCACGGCGTCACCTCGGTCACCAACGGCAACTGCGGCTTCGGCTTCGCGCCGGTTCATGCCAAGGATGCCGACCGTTCGATGCTCTCGATGGAACGCAACGAGGCGATTCCGTACGAGGCCATGAAGGCGGCGATGCCCTTCAATTGGGAGACCTTCCCCCAGTGGATGGATGAGATCGACCGCCTGCCCAAGGCGGTCAACATGATCCAGCTCGTCCCGGTCACGCCGCTGGTCAGCTACGTGATGGGCGGGTACGAAGAGGCCAAGAGCCGCCGGCCGAGCGAAAAAGAAGTCGCTTCGATGGTCAACATCATCGAACAAGCGATGGCGGTGGGTGCGAATGGCTGGGCGGCGCAGCGGCTGCTCGGCAATATCTCCGTGCAACGCGATTACGACGGCACCCTGATGGTCTCCGATATCATGCCGGACGACTTTTACCTCGACCTGGCCAGGGCGCTGCGCAAATACGATCGCGGGCATATCCAGTTCGCGCAGGCTTCGGGCAATCTCGACGAGGGCGCCGAGGGGCCCCGGCGCGATATGGATTTCGCCGGCCGGCTGGCCGAGGCGGCTAACCGCCCGCTCATCTTCAACGCGGTAGTGCCGATCGAGAAGCGGCCCGACGTGTTCCGCGGACAACTCGCGGTGGTCGACGATTACAACCGGCGCGGCGTTCCGCTGGTGGCGCACGCGCTGACCGCGCCGCTCTATCTGCGCTGCTGTTTCGGTGAGAAGTGGACCTTCTTCGACAACGTCGATGAATGGCGCGAAGCCCTGATGGGCACTTACGAGGAGCGGGTCGGGCGACTCAGCGATCCGGTCCGGCGCGCGCGGATGAAGGAGATCTACGATCAGACCAAGCAGCCGCGCAGCGTCGGCGACCTGGTGCATTTTATCTGCCGCAAGATCGGCCGCGAAGATCTGCGCGCGCGCTATCAGGATCGCACCGCCGGCGAGATCGCCAAGACCGAGAACAGGCATGTGATCGACGTGCTGCTGGATATCTCCGCCGCCGACGGCTGGAAGACCCAGTGGCAGACGCCGGCATTCAATTCGCGACCGGATCACTGCAAGGAGATGCTGGGTCATCGCGCAGTCGCGGGCTTTTCCGACGGCGGAGCGCATGCGAAGTTCCAGACCCTGGGCATGTTCCCGACCGATCTGCTGTCGCGGGTCGTGCGCGACGCAGGGGCGATTACGCTCGAGCAAGCTCACTATCACCTGAGCTACATGCCCGCGTGGGTTGCCGGTTTCAAAGACCGCGGCTGTATTCGCGAAGGGATGGCCGCCGATATGCTCGTCTACGACTTCGAAAAGCTGGGAGTCGAGGAACCGGAGATGGTCTATGACCTGCCGCCAGACAACGATTCGCGGCTGGTGCAGCGGCCGCGCGGCTATCGCTGGATCATGGTCAATGGCGAGGTTTCCTTCGAGGACGGAAAAGATACCAAGGCGTATCCGGGTAAACTGGTGCGCTGCGCCTGAAATTCCGCGGGGACGTCGCGCCTGGACGCGATGTCCCCGAAGCCGTTTCTGCAAGACCGGCCGCCGGCATAATAGCTCGCGGCCGGTCTCTGCGTTGGGGGCTTCCGTTTCCCGCGCTGTCACGTATTGCCGAAATCCTCCGTTTGGCGCACAAAGGAAGGAACGGAAGCTCGGCCAAGGGCCGCATACCTGCGGAGGTGAACCATGGCGCCGCAATTGAACTTCGACGAGTTGGTCCAGGAGACTCGAGTTCATCGTAAGATCTACACCGAGACCGAGGTCTTCGACGCCGAAATAGAGCGGATTTTCGAGCGTACCTGGGTCTTCGTCGGCCATGAGAGTGAAGTCGCCGTCGCCGGAGACTACAAGACGGTGACGATTGGCCTGCAGCCGGCGATCATGACGCGTGACGAGGACGGCGGCGTCCACGTCCTGATGAATCGTTGTATGCATCGCGGCTCGACGATTTGCCAGGAGCAGCGCGGCAATTCGAGCTACTTCCGATGCTGGTATCACGGCTGGACGTACAGCAACCGGGGCGAACTGATCGGCGTGCCGTATCCGGGCGGTTATGGCAAGCGCTTCGACCGCCGCAGATTCACCCTGCTAAGGCCCAAGGTGGGCATTTATCGCGGACTGGTGTTCGCGAGTCTCAATCCCGACGTCCCCGAAATCAGCGAACATTTGGCGGGGGCGAAGTATTTCATCGACCTGTTCATGGATTTGTCGCCGGAGGGTGCGGTAGAGGCCCACTGCGGCACCCATAAGTATGGTTACGACGGCAACTGGAAGTTCCAGATGGAGAATGGCGTCGACGGCTATCATCCCAATTTCGTGCATCAGTCGTTCTTCGAGATCCAGGGACGGGAATTGGGGCGGCGCGTGATGAAGCTGTTCACGGAGAGCTCCGCCTACGAGACCAAGGACCTTGGCAACGGCCATTCGATCCTCGACATGGCGCCGAAGCGCAAGGGCCACCGCCCGGTCAACACCATCCTGCGCGGTGCGACTTCCAGGGAAAGCAACGAAGCGTATATCGAAAGCCTGACGCGCCGCTACGGCGAGAGCCGGACCAGCGAAATTCTCGGCGGTTCGAACGTCAATCTCGCGATCTTCCCCAACCTGCTGATCATCGGCATTCAGTTCCGTAACGTCATCCCGGTAGGCGTTGGCCGCACCGACGTTCACTTGACGCCGACTACGCTCAAAGGCGTTCCCGACGAAATCAACGTCGCGCGGTTACGGGCGCATGAGGCATTCTACGGTTCGGCCGGCGGAGGTGCGCCCGACGATGTCGAAATGTTCAACCGTTGCACGCAGGGCCTGAGGGTCAAGGGTGCCGAATGGCTGGAGTTGTCGCGCGGCCTCGAGCGCGAGCATCGCGGCGAGGACGGCAACCGCGCGGCGCATATCTCCGACGAATTGCCACAACGCGCGTTTTATCAGCAGTGGCGCAATCTGATGGTCGGCGCGGCGGCGAATGTGAGCGAACTGCGGCCACGTCCCGCGGCGCGCGGCTAGGCTGTTCCGCCGGCTATTCGATGGCAATTCTGAGCCGCCAGCAGGCCGAAGAATTCCTTTACGAAGAGGCGCGAGCGCTCGACGACGGCCGCTACGAGGATTGGTTCGCGACGCTGACCGATGATGCCCGTTACTGGGTGCCCTGCAATGGCGAGGGCGTCGATCCTAATCGCGAAATCTCGCTGGTTTACGACGACCATGCGCGCCTGCGCGACCGTATCGCGCGGCTGGCCAGCGGTATGGCGCACGCGCAAAGTCCGGCCTCGAAGACCCGCCGGCTGGTATCCAACGTACAGATCGACGAAGTCGAAGAGGACCGGGCGAAGGTGGTCTCGGCGTTCATCTTGTACGAACTGCGACAGGGCAAACCTCGTATCTTCGCCGGCCGCTACGAACACCAGGTTCGGCTGGAAGAGGGACGATGGAAAATCGCGGCCAAAAAGGCCGTGCTTGTGAACAACGACGAGGTCATCGATAATCTTACATTCATTGTCTGAGAACGCCGCGGCCGGCGAGGCTCAAAGAGGAAAATGCTCATGGCGAGTGTCTCTCAACTGGGTTACCTGGGTCTGAACGTCAGCGACCTCGGCGAATGGGAGCGCTTCGCCACGGAAGTGCTCGGTCTGCAGGTGGCCGACAAAACCCCCGAGGGTTTTTTCCTGCGCATGGATGAAAACCATCACCGTTTCGTCGTTCGTGCCGGCGGTGACGATGACGTGGCATTCGTCGGCTGGGAAGTCGCCGACCAGCGCACGCTCGAGGAACTCGGACGCCAGCTTAAGGCCGATGGGGTAGAGGCGACGGCTGGCTCCGACGAGGACGCGAAGGCGCGCGGTGTCATCGGGTTGCTCAAGTTCAAGGACCCGAGCGGAATTCCCACCGAAGCCTATTTCGGGCCCCTGATGAACTATCGCGAGCCCTTCAACTCGCCACGCCCGCTCGCGGGCTTCGAAACAGGCACGATGGGACTCGGGCACATCGTGGTCAGGGTCGACGACGCCGCCAAGAGCCTGCATTTTTACCGCGACGTCCTCGGCATGCGGGTCAGCGACTTCATCGACCTGGCGATGGGGCGCGCCGGGCGGCCGTTATCGTTGGCCTTTATGCACTGCAACCCGCGCCATCACTCGATTGCCTTCGGCGAAATTCCGGCGAAGAAGCGCCTGATGCATTTCATGTTGCAGACGAAGGCGCTCGACGATGTTTGCTCGACGATGTACCTGGCGCAGGACCGCGCGATTCCGATTTCGGGATCGCTCGGACGACATACCAACGACCACATGGTGTCGTTCTATATGCGGTCGCCGTCGGGCTTCGAAATCGAGTACGGCTTCGGCGCGCGGACGGTCGACGATGCGACCTGGAAAGTACAGCACCATCAGGCCGGCAGCATCTGGGGTCATCGTGGGATCGGGGCGCCACCGCAGAAGCAGAATGCGGCGTGAGGCCGTACCTTCTTACACGCGCTGATTGAAGAGGTTGCGCGCGCGGTCGAGGCCGTCGCGCATAATCGACAGGGCTGCGTCGGCCGCGCGGTCGCATACCGGCTCGAAGCCGCGCATCTGTTCGGCGCTGAGCGGCTTAAGCAAATATTCGACGCTTTCCCGATCGCCGCAGGGATGAGCCACACCAATTCGCAGGCGGATAAATTCGGGGGTGGCGAGCGCCTCAGCGATGGAGCGAACGCCGCGGTTGCCGGCGTCGCCCCCTCCCCGTTTGAGCCTTATCTGCCCCTCGGGAAGATCCATTTCGTCGTGAATCACGATTAGCCGATCGGGAGGAACCTTGTAGTAGCCGAGAATCGCGCTCGCGCAGTCGCCGCTGCGGTTGTAGTAAGTTTGCGGAGTGACAACGATCGCGGTGGCATCTTCGCCGCGTATCTCGCCGCACAAGCCGCCCCATTTGCGCCGGTCGAGCTCGATGCTGTGCCGGGCGGCGAGGCGGCGAGCGGTCATGAAGCCGAGATTATGGCGCGAGCGCGCATATTGCTCGCCGGGATTCCCGAGGCCGACGATCACCCAGCGAATCTGCGGTTGCTCCGCCGCCGGCTCGCCGGATTCGGGATGAGGCGCCTGGCGGAATTTCCCGAACAGCCGCCCCAGCCGGCTCACTTGCGCACGCGGCCGTTGCTGCGCGCCGCGATAATCGGACGAATCAAAGGCTCGAGCGCCTTGAACAGGACACCCATCTCGGCGGGCTTGCCAATCGAAATCCGGAGCGCGTCGCGAAACACGGACTGCGGAAAGTGCCGTACCAGGATGCCCTTGCGACGCAGCCCCGCAGCGACCGCGCCCATGTCGTGGCCTTCGACGCGCGCCAGGACAAAATTCGCCTGGGAGCGTGGAACTTCGAAGCCCATCCGGCGCAGCCGCGCCTCAGTCATCCGCCGGGTGCGCTTAACCAGTTCGACGTTGTGCCGCATCCAGGCGACGTCGGCGAGCGCGGCCGCTCCAGCCACCACCGCCAGCCGCGATAGATTGTACGAGTCCTTGACTTTAAGTAACTGCTCAATAACAGGAGGTTGCGCGAAGCAAAGGCCGAGCCGCATCCCGGCCAGCGCGAATGATTTCGAGAAGCTGCGCAGCACGATTACGTTCGGATGGCGCTTTACCAGCGCAAGAGCGCTCTGTTCGGCGAAATCCACGTAAGCTTCGTCGATTGCGAGCAGCCGGTCATCGAGGGCGCGGGCGAGTTCGGCCAGGGCGTCCGGCATGGCGGGGGTGCCACAAGGCGAATTGGGGTTGCATACGATAGTCAGTGCGGCGCGCTTCCGGGCCAGCGCTTCCAGCGGCTGCGCGAAACCCGGCCCGAGCGGAGTTGCGATGACCCGCGCTTGCTGAATTGCCGCGAGCGTATCGTAGAGCGAGTAGGTCGGCAGCGCATACGCGACTTTGTCGCCCGGTTCCAGGACGGCGCGAAACAGCATCGCCAGCAACTCGTCGGAGCCGTTACCGGCCAGGATCATCTGGCGCGGTACGCGGTAGAGACGCGCGGCCGCAGCGACGAACTCGTCCGCGCGGGGCGGCGGATAGAGCCGAAGGGAAGCGCCTGCCGCCTTGACAATCGCGCGGCGCACCAGTGGCGAGGGTGGGTAAGGATTTTCGTTGGTGTTGAGCTTGATCAGGCGCTGCCCGGGCCGCGGCTGCTCGCCCGGTGTGTAGGGCGCCATTTGCTCGATCGCTTCACGAAACATGTCGACTACCTGTCAAGCCGACGCGCGCCGGCGAGGCTTTTTGGCGACGGCCTTGCTGGTGGGCATCGTCGATGCAGCAAGCCATTCGAGATAAGGGCGGGAGCCGGCCGCCAGCGCAAAGGCGACAATCTCAGGGACCTCGTAGCTATGGAGTTCGCGTACCCGGCGCTCCAGGCTGGCGATATTCCGGGCGCGGGTCTTGATAATGAGCATGAATTCGGCCGCACTTTCGATCGCGCCGCGCCATCTATAGGTGGAGCGAACGGGGCCGACAACATTAACGCAAGCTGCCAGCCGATCCTCGACGACGGCGCGGGCAATCGTGCCGGCTTCTTCTTCGCTGCCGGCCATCACCAGCACAATCCTGAAAGCTCCCGCCGTCGCGGCCATCGAAGTACTTTACCGGCCGGTCGGAAGCAGGCCAAGCCGGCGCAGCGCACGAGCGGTGACCGGACACGCGGCCGCTAGCGCGGGTTCGCGCCGTAGATGCTCGGCCAGCAACATCAGATCACTCCATCGGTCGACATCGTACCACGCCGGCGCCAGTGCGAAGCTGACCTTCGCCTTCTGGAGCCGCGCGACGGTTTGCGCCAGAACCCGAGTCCCGCCCCAGCGAATGGCGGTAAACATGTCGGGGATGGGGCCGCGGGTCCCGACCAGGTAGTAACCCCCGTCGAGGCTCGGGCCTAGTACGACCCGATTGCGGCGTAGAATTGTGACACCGCGCTGCAGCATCTTAAGCGGCAGCGAAGGTGTGTCGGTGCCGATTAGAATCGCCCCGGCGCTCTCGTGCGGCGCCAATGCCCGCGCCATCCGGGCGCCCAGGCTGCCAAGTCCCTGGTCGGTGAGATGAGCGCCGAAGCGTCGTGCGAGCGATTTAAAGTAGCGGTTGTGCCGTGCGTCGCCGACGGTACTGCCAGCGATCACCAACGGAAGTTTGAGAGTTCGGGCCTTTGCAAGGGCGTCACGATTGAAGGCGTCCGCGAGTGCGGCGGCGTTCTCCTCGCCAATCCGCGCGGCCAGACGGGTTTTGCTCGAACCGGGTAAGGGCTCGCGCGTGAAAACAATGATAGCTGGGCGGCCCGGCATGCGCGGCACTAGCGGATGGTATTAGGCGCAATAATGTTGATAGGCAGGGTCAGCGTTTTAATCACGAACTCGGTGACGGTGGTGATTGGCTTGGGCACGATTCCGGGGTTGCTGAACGGTCCGTATACGTGAAAATAGGCTCCCACCCAGCCCTTGCTGCCGCCCGCCAGATGTGAACCGATGATCGGAATCTTGTTGACGATCCAATTCGCTGTGCGAAACGGAATCAGATCGATTTCCATATTCATCGTGTTGTCGGCGAAGCTGAGGTCGCCGCGCGCGGTAATGTCGATGACCGGGCCATCGAGCCGCAGATTGTCCGTGTAAAAGTCACCGCCTTTCCCGCGAAAGTCGGCGGTCAACGTTTTGAAAGGAATTCCCGACTCGCGCGGATCAGGCACTTCCGCGGTCAGCCAGTTTTTCAAATCGACTAGCCCCAGGATGCGTCGCAGCAGGGTGAAGCGGTCGAGCGTGCCGTCGGTGACGGTAAGCGAGACATCGCCGGCGAGGGTGCGAAAAAAATCAACATCGGTATTGCCCCACAAGTTGGCGCTGGCGGAGAGTTTGCCGATCATCGGCGTTTGCTTGCTCTGGCCCGAGAGCAAGAACAACGGCCCTGCGTCCATCTGCGCGATGTCGCCGTTGATGTTGATCCAATCATCGCGCGTGCGTCCGGAAATGTTCAAATCCAAGGTACCGTTGAAGGCCTTTGCGCGGAAATTGTAGGCTCGCCAATTCTCGTTGTCGTGGCTGAAGTCGGTTGAGATGTCCGTCATTGCGAGCTTATCGAAATTGCCGGAGCTCGCCTCGATATGGCCGACCACCGGGACAGGAAAGAAGCGCGGCGGAGTCTTCGGCGACCATGGCAACCGTATGAAACGCAGCGCCTCAAAGTCGAGCCGCGCGATTTGTGCGTCGATGCGGAGCTGGGGCTGGCTGAAGTCCGCCATTGACATGCGAAAGTTCATCGGTGCGCTTTCCAATACCGAAGCTGGAAGGTCGAGCACCAATCCCTTGCCATCAAGCGTCAGCGTAGCGGAATGGATTATGTTGATCGGATTGCGCATGAAGCCGAGAGCAATCGTCCCGGTACCGAGCGTCAGTTTTCCCGTGACCGTGGGTATTTGATCACTGTTCGGCGGGCTGTTGGCGATTAGTTTTCCGCCTAGCGGACCTGAAACCGCGAGTTGCTGCGGGTCCATGATCAGCGGCAGCCATAGCGCGCTGGCAATCTGATGGAGATCGGCGCTGAAGTCATGAAAGTGCGCGTATGGCGTGCCGAACCGCATCGCGCCATCGAGCACGACATTGCCAGGTTGACCTAGTGGCACGGCGACCACGTGATCGACTTGGAGGGTCCCGGACTTGACTGTCAGAGCGCCACCGCTGAGCGACAGTGGGTTCGGCAATTGGTTGAGGGCGAATTGTACGTCGCCCAAGTCGACTTTCAGCAGGTAGTCCTGCGGTACGGCTGGGGCGAGTCCGCGCAGTGTATCGGTCGCCTGAAGTTCGATCGGCGCGTGGCCGTGAACCCACTCAACACGGCCGCGCAGGCGTGGTTCCACCTGGTTGATGAAACCGCTGCAGGAATTAAATAGATCTTCAGTGTCGAGCCAGCTCGATAACTTGAGTTGATAAGGGATCTTTGCAGGCGCGTTGCGCAGATCAGCGGTTACGCTGGCGTCGTCAAGCGTGGAATTGCCGATCTGGCCGGTCGCCTGTCTGAGCTGCGCGATGCCGCCGGAATAGGTCATCTGCGCATCGAATCGATAAACCGGCGGAAGCTTAAACAACGGCGGTGGTATGTAGCCAACCCGGGTTAGAGCCGCGGAGACATCCAGGTTCTTTCGCAGTATCGCGAGATCCAGGCCACTCAGCGGCTGAGGCGTTTTGAGTGCAACGCGAGCCAGCACGAGGTTGCCGGACCTGAACCGTTCGGCGAAATCGATCAGCCGGCCCGGTACAGCGCGAAACGACCGTAGCCAATTCGCCGCGTGGGGTAACTCCAGGTCGATACCGCTCACAGAGAACGCGATCGCGCGGCTTGCCTGGTAGGGATCGGTCAGCGACACGCCGGCCTGTAGTATGGTGGACGACTTGTGGACCACCTGAAAATCGCTCAATTCAGCGAGTGCCTGTGTGACGCGAAAGCTGGAGTGTGACGAATAATCGCCGAGGCGCAAAGTGGAGGTCATGGCCTGACCGCCAAGTTCCAGGTCGCGAGCATTCAGGTCGAAAACTCCGCTGATTTGTGCCTCGCTGGAGATTGTCAGAGTTACGTCGCCAGAGAGGTGGGCTGAGGCCGCCAAATTGGCAGCGTGGAAATCGTTAAGCGAGATGCGGTCGAACCATAGGTGCCCTGAGGCGAGCTGGCCGCCTTCAACCGGGCGTGGGTCTAAATTCAAATCGCCGGAAAGTCTGGCGCCGGCGAGCGGCGTTTGCGTGGCCTCGCAATTGAACGCGATTATCCACGGCTTCCGGGCCGCGTTCTGATGGCGATACGCGCTGGCGCTCAGATGATCGAAGAGCGAGCGGCCGTCCTGATCGAGCAAGCTGATATCGACCAGCTCCAAACGCCGAGCGATCGTCGACATTTTCTCGAGATTCCGCGCCACGGCGTCGATCGCATTCGGGACCGCGTCGGGCGAGGCCAAGTCGAAACCGGGAGTGCCGCTCGGCAGCGCTATAGTGCCCCGCTCCAGCACCAGCGAATAGAGCGGCAAGCCGGTGTGGCGAAAAATTGCGCCGTAGCTGAACACCGCGCGGATATCCTGCAGTCTCGCGGCTTCGCGCTGATCGATCCTCACGGTCGGATGCTCGAGCACGACGACGAAGCGCACACCGAAGCCAAGTCGGGAGCCCGAAATCCCGATCTGCATGCCCGTGTGTTGGCCAAGTTGCGCGAGGACCAACTGTACGAGTTGAGTCTGATGCTCGACCGCGTACCAGAGCGCGGTGCCGACCGACGCAAGTATCAGGATCACTGCGATCGCGAGAAGCCGCAGGAATCTCATCCGATCAAAGGGAAGGATGCACCGTTAGCCGGCCGGTCGCATCCGCGGAAGGTTTCCGCGTGCCAGGATCAGTCGCCTTCGGCGACTTGGGGCTGCGCATTTTCAGCCCAGCCCACGCGATGCTTGCTGCGCAGAGCTGTTCGCAGGATACGATTGCGCATGCGCACCGATTTGGGCGTCAGCTCGACCAATTCTTCCTCGTCGATCCATTCCAAAGCCGAATCGAGGCCCATCGGTCGAGGAGTCGTCAGGCGGATTGCTTCGTCATGGCCCGCGGCGCGAATGTTCGTCAACTTCTTTTCGCGGCAGACGTTGACCGGCAGATTGGTTTCGCGGGAGTACTCGCCAACGATCATACCCTCGTAAACCGGATCACCCGCGCCGACGAAAAACCGCCCGCGCTCCTGCAGATGGAAGATCGCGTAACCGCTGGCGACGCCCTCGCGGTCCGAGATCATCGCGCCATTCTGCCGCGAGCGAATCGCGCCGCACCAGGGGCCATAGCCATTGAAGATCGAATGCATCACGCCGAGGCCGCGGGTTTCGGCAAGGAAGCGCCCACGGAAGCCGATAAGGCCGCGCGCCGGAACATCGTACTCCAGCCGCACGCGTCCGCTGGCGTGGGTCTCCATCGTGCGCATCTTACCTTTGCGGGCGGACAGCAGTTGCGTGATCACGCCGATGTAATCCTCCGGGATGTCGATTACCAGGAATTCCATCGGCTCGAGCAATTCGCCATCCGCCTGACGGGTCAGTACGGTCGGCTTGGAGACCTGCAATTCGTAACCTTCACGACGCATGGTTTCGAGTATAACCGCAAGCTGCAACTCGCCGCGGCCCATCACACGCCACGATTCCGGGCTCATCTGCTCGACGCGAACGCTGACGTTGCGGCGCGATTCGAAATCGATGCGTTCGCCCAGCTTACGCGAGGTCACATAAGTGCCCTCGCGGCCGGCCCACGGCGAATTGTTGACCGAGAAGGTCATCGCGACCGTGGGTTCATCGATCTGAATACGCGGCAAAGGCCGGGGGTTGTCGAAATCCGCGACAGTATCGCCAATCTCGATATTCTCGATACCGGCGACCATCACGATATCGCCGGCGCGCGCTTCCTCGCGCTCGACCCGTTTGAGGCCTTGCCAGCCGTATAGCCGGGCAACCTTGCACGCGCTGCGCCCGCCTTCGTGGCAGAGAGAATAATTGCCGCCCGCAGCGAGCGAGCCGGCGATAATCCGTCCGACTGCCAGCCGTCCGACATAGTCATCGTAGTCCAGGTTATTGACCTGGAATTGAAGCGATGCGTCCGGATCGACCTCCGGGCCCGGCAGATGGCTGCCTATCGCTTCGAACAGCGGCCGCAAGTCGGCTCCCGGCTGATCCAGCCGGGTGGTCGCGCTGCCGGCACGGGCGTTGGTGTATAGCACGGGAAATTCGAGAAGGTCCTCATGCGCGCCGAGGTCGATGAACAAGTCGTAAATTTCGTCCAGCACTTCCGCCGGCCGCGCGTCGGTACGGTCAATCTTGTTGATGCAAACGACCGCGGGTAGATGGGCCTCTAGCGCTTTCTTCAAAACGAACCGAGTCTGCGGCAGCGGGCCCTCGCAGGCGTCAACCAGCAGCAGGATACCGTCGACCATGGAGAGTGTCCGCTCGACTTCGCCGCCGAAATCAGAATGGCCCGGCGTGTCGACAATATTGATGCGAACCCCCTCCCATGCGATCGAGGTGTTCTTGGCCATGATGGTGATGCCGCGCTCGCGTTCGAGCGCAAACGAGTCCATCACGCGGTCGACCAACTGCTCATTGGCGCGAAAAACACCGGACTGACGCAGCAAAGCGTCCACCAGAGTGGTCTTGCCATGGTCGACGTGAGCAACGATGGCTATGTTACGAATGTCGTGGCGTCGCATTGGCTGGTAGACAATCTAAAGCGCGGCCGAGCCGTCAAAGACCTTTCGACCGCGCCTAATCTAGTCTACCTATCGCGTGAGGTGGTGTAAACGTACTGTCCGCCCGGACAACGAACAAAGTGCCATGCGCCTGAGGCCGGCAGTGCGCCGGGAATCACGGGCTTGGTCTGCCGAGTTGTTTCTGCTGGTCGCGCTGCAATTTCTCGAGCAATTGCTTGACGTTCTTGACCTGAACAATTTTCCAGGCGCCGTTTTCCCGCGCCATCCGAACCTCCCACATTTGTCCCTTATGGTCGGTCCACTGAGTGTACGCGGCGTCGCCATCGTGATGGAGCAGCAAAATCGCGCCGACCACGCCTACCGGCGGCATTTGCACCTCTCGCGCCCCATTGTTCACCTGTTGCACCGCCCATTGCTGCAGTAACGCCGCCATCGGGCCCGAGAACAGGTCGACCGCGCCCTTGCCGAAAAGCTGACCGATCACATTCGATGGATCGCTGCTGCCCCCGCCCTGGTCCTGCACCATTTCGTAACCGGCGTTACGGACCACCTGCGGGAAATCGACATAAGTGGCCGCGGCGCCGCCGTTACGCGCGTCGATGGTTTGCTTCAATTGGTAGATTGCATAGCTGGGCGTGCCTGGAAGGTAAAAGATCGCCCATCCGGCGATTACAACGATAATCAAGAGTGCCGTCCAATGCCGAAGGGCGAAGCGAGCCATGCGCGCTATTGTGCCGCAGGCAGTCGCATCGGGGGAAGATCCGCCCCAGCGACGACCGCGGTCACTTGAGCATCGACGCCGCGGGCTTATCGAGCAGCCACAGGATTTCGCCACCCTTGACGTATTGAGCCGGGTATTGCTCCGGGTCGTCGGTTCCCTGGAGCACGTTCCTGACCGCCGCCGCCTTCTTCTCACCGCTGACTATCAAGATTACCTGCTGAGCGGCATTGATCACCGGCATCGTCAGCGACACACGCTTGGGGGGCTCGGCTTCAACCTCGACCGCGACCGCCAGACGACTTGCTTCAAGCAGGGCCGGATGACGCGGGAAGAGTGAGGCCACGTGCGCGTTGTCACCGAGCCCCAGCAGGACGAGATTGAAAGAGGGAAAATCGTCCGGCGAGCCGTCCAAACCGAAGCAGCGGCGCAGTTCACGCTCGTAGTCTTCCGCCGCCTGCGCAGGAGAATCCTCCCCCCGTATCCGGTGAACCTGCTCGGGCCGCAGTGCGAGCTTCGAGAGCATCGTGCGGTTGGCCATCCCGTAATTGCTCGCGGGGTCATCCGGCGGCACGCAGCGCTCGTCTCCCCAAAAGAACTGGACCTCTTTCCAATCGACGCTCAGATGGAACCGTGTCGCCAACAGTTCGTAGGTCGGTGCGGGTGTCGAGCCGCCAGTCAGAGCCAAAGTGAACTCGCCGTGGGTGCAAATCGACTCGCCCGCGACATGGGCAATTTCTTCGGCGGCGCGCACATGAAGCGCCTCGGCCGTATCCATCACGATTATCTTGTTAGCGCTCATTATCCCTGGTGGATGTCGTGGAAGTCGTTAACGCGGCGGTCATCCGAGCGCCGCCACGACCGCGTGCCGGAGTCCTGCCAACGCGGTCTCGGGGTCGCCATGCAGATGGACGCGGAGCACACGGCGGCCATGATTGCGCAGCGACTCGTAGTCGCCAAGATATTGCGCCTGATTCAGGGTCGCGAAGCCGTACCGCGCGCCCGGGATCGCCGGGTTTTCATCGTGGTCCTGGGTTATTTGCAGGAACAGTCCCTTGTTGGGCCCGCCCTTGTGCAATTGTCCGGTTGAATGCAGAAAGCGCGGGCCATAACCGAAAGTCGTCGCGATCTTCAGGTGATTGCGGACTGCCGTGCGCATTCGGGTGATCTCGCGGTCGACGGCCGTCGCCGGTGCCATGTAGGCCATGATGGCGAAGTAGTCTCCGCTATTCGCGAGCTTGAAAAATCCCTTGAGCAGCTCGTCAAAATCCGCCGCACCTGCGATTTTGTCGCGCGTCGACGGCGGGCAGTAAAGCGACAGGACGCCATGCCCGGCGGTTGGGCTTTCGGCCGGAAGCGCACCGCTGGATTCGAATTCCTTGAGCAGACGGCCGGTGTTGTCCTTGCTCTCCTGAACGTTGGGCTGATCGAACGCGTCGATGCCCATGATTGAACCGGCGGTTGCGGTCGCGATCTCCCAGCGCATGAATTCGTCGCCGAGATCAATGCGGTCCGCAACTGCGATTTGCACAACGGGCGCACCTGAATTGCGCAGCGCTTCGACCGCGCTGTCCTGGGCCGGGTCGGCGCCGTTTTCGAGCCGCAGATAGGCGAAGATGCGGTCGCTGGCGTAATTGTCGGGCGTACCCACAGGTTCGTCGCAGATCGGAATCAAGCCGGTCGACTCTTTTCCCGTGCTCTCTGCGATCAATTGCTCGACCCACAGCCCGAAGGCCGCGATCGGCGGCGATACCACAAACGTCACCTTGTCGCGCCCAGCCTTTTGCAACGCGCCTAAGGCGGCGCCGAGGCTCACGGCGGGATTGGCTTCCGTCCGAATATAGCCGGCCGAGCTATGCTGCATCCGAACTGCGCGGTCGAGCAGCGCCCCAACATCCATCCCGATAAGCGCGGCAGGCACGAGCCCGAAGTACGACAAAGCCGAATAGCGGCCACCGATATCATGCGGGTTGAGAAAGGTATGGCGGAAGTCGTGCTCCTTTGCGAGCTTTTCGAGCGACGTTCCGGGGTCGGTGATCGCAACGAAACTGCGCCCCGCCAGGATACCGTTGCGCGCTTTCACCTGATCGTAAAAGTAGGCGCAATGAGACAGGGTCTCGACCGTCCCGCCCGATTTGCTCGAAACCAGGAACAGGGTGTGGGCCACGTCGATGCGCTTCTCGACCGCGCGAATCTGCGCGGGAACAGTCGAATCGAGCACGTGAAGATGCGGATAACCCTGCGCGCTGAAAAACGTTCGCCCGAACACTTCGGGACAAAGGCTCGAACCGCCCATCCCCAGCAGCACCACGTCGCCGAAATGCTCCTTGACGACCTGGCCGGCAAAATCGCGCAGGACCGCGACCTGCTCCTCCATAAGTTCGGGCACGGTCAGCCAGCCCAGCGCGTTACGGATTATCGCCTGATGCTGCGGATCCTTCTTCCACAGGGTCGCGTCCTTGCGCCATAGACGCTGCGCAAACTCTTCCTTATCGAGTTGTTGACGCGCCGCCGCGACCTGCGGCTCGTAAGCTCCGGCACTGATTGTCTGGCGATCCGCGCTACCGGCGACGATTGCCTCGCGGCGGCCTTTGATCGTCGCCAGCAGGTCGGCGAACGATTTGTCGAACGAATCGACGCCTTCCTGCTGCAGTTCGTCGCCCACCTGGTCGAGGTCGATGCCGAGCGCTGCCAGACGCTTGACCGTCTCCTGGGCATCGCCAAGGCCCCGCTCAATTGTCGCGCCGGGCTGGCCGTGATCGCGGTACGCGTCCATCGTCGCCGGTGGCATCGTGTTGACGGTATCCGGTCCGATCAGCTCCTGGACATATTTGATATCGCTGTAGGCGGGATTCTTGGTTCCGGTGGAGGCCCACAGCGGGCGTTGCACATGAGCGCCCCTCGCAGCCAGCCGCTTGAATCGCTCACTGCCGAAAATCTCCTTGAAGCGATGATAGATCAGCCGGGCGTTCGCCACCGCAGCGCTGCCGCGCAATGCCGCCGCCGCTTCGTCGGGCTTGGCCTTGAGCTTTTCCTCGAGCTTGCGGTCGACCAGGGTTTCAACCCGGCTCACGAATACGCTGGCGACCGAGGCGACGTTATCCAGTGGCTGGCCCGCCGCTGCACGCTTCTCGAGTCCTCGAATATAACCCTCGGCGACCGCATCGTAGTGCTTCATCGAGAACATCAGGGTGATGTTGACGTTGTGGCCTTCGCTGATGAGCCGTTCGATCGCGGGCAGTCCAGCCGGCGTGGCCGGAACCTTGATCATAAGGTTGGGCCGATTGATCAGCTCGAAGCATCGATGCGCAGCCTGAATCGTGCCATCGGTGTCATTGGCCAGTTGCGGCGACACCTCGTAGCTGACGAAGCCGTCCCCGCCGTGAGTTCTGTCGTAGAGCGGACGCAGCGCGTCGGCGGCGGTTTTGATGTCCTCTGTGGTGAGCGCCTCGTAGAGCTCGTCGACGCTTTTTCCGTCACGCACCAGCCCTTCGAATTGCTTGTCGTAGTCGGTGGAGCCCCCGATAGCCTTTTCGAAGATGGTCGGGTTCGACGTCATGCCCTTGAGGCCGTCCTCGTCGATCATCTTGCGAAATTCCGGCGACGAAAGCAGATGGCGCCGAATGTAATCGAGCCAGACACTCTGCCCGAAATCCTCCAGCCGCCGCAGCGGATTGCCCGAACTGCTCATGGTCATAGCTCCTGCCTCCGGGCGGATGCGCGGAGGCGCCAGTAGGGAAGTTCAGTGGCCGAGCAGCTTGAGAGCGCGTTCGACCACGTGCTCGACGGTGAAGCCGAAATATTTCAGCACTTCGGCGGAAGGTCCCGACATGCCAAACCGCGTCATCCCGATGATGTCGCCCTCGAGACCGACCCATCGGTACCATGACAGCGGAGCCCCCGCCTCGATCGCCAGCCGCCGCTTAATCGACGGTGGCAACACCGAGTCGCGATAAGCCGCGTCCTGCTGCTCGAATAGCTCGAAGCTCGGCATGCTGACCACCCGCACCGCGTGCCCGCGTTTCTCAAGCTCCGGCTTAGCCGCAATCGCAAGCTGCACCTCAGAGCCTGTCGCGATCAGAATGATGTCCGCGGCCTTGCCCGCGGTTTCCGAAAGCACATATGCACCGCGTGCCAGGCCCGACGCGGGCGCCACCTGGGTGCGATCGAAGGTCGGCAATTTCTGCCGCGAGAGCGCGAACATCACCGGACCGTGCTTGTGCTGCATCGCCACGCGCCAGGCTTCGACCGCTTCGTTGGCGTCAGCCGGACGAATCAGGGTCAGGTCTGGAATCGCACGCAGGCTGGTCAGATGCTCGATTGGCTGATGGGTCGGGCCGTCCTCACCCAGGCCAATCGAGTCGTGGGTAAACACGAAAATCACGTGCACACCCATAATCGCGGCCAGGCGAATCGAGCCGCGACAATAGTCGGTGAAAACCATGAAGCTCGAGCCCAGCGGGACCAATCCGCCGTGCAGCGCGAGACCGTTCAGGATAGAGCACATTCCATGCTCGCGGATACCGAAATGAAGGTTGCGTCCGGTATAGGAGCCGCGTTCGAAATCACCGCCGTCCTTGATATCGGTGAAGGTTGATTCGTTGAGGTCGGCCGCACCCCCGATCAACGCTGGTACCCGCTTGGCGATGGCCTGCTCGGCATGCGAAGCCGATTCGCGCGTCGCCAGCGAATCCTTGGGCGTGAACACCGGCAGATCTTTATCCCAGCCCTCGGGTAGTTCACCCGCCAGTGTAGCCCGGAACTCGTCAGCGGCTGCCGAGTTGGCCTTGGCGTAGTCCGCAAAGCGCCGATCCCAGTCCTGTTCGAGTTCGGCGCCGCGCTCGACGCATCTGCGAAATTCCGCAAGCGCCTCGTCAGGCACGTAGAAGGCCGGCTCGGTCGGCCATCCGTAAAATTGCTTGGTGAGCTTAACCTCCTCGACACCCAGGGCCTTGCCGTGGGCTTCGGAACTGTCTTGCCGATGCGGACTACCGTAGCCGATATGGCTCCGCACGCGGATCAGGGAGGGCCGGCCAGTTTCGCCGATGCCATTCTCGATAGCCCGCGATAGCGCCTGGAGGTCGTTAGCGTCTTCCACCACCTGAGTATGCCAACCGTAAGCGTCAAAGCGCTTACACACGTCTTCAGTCGCAAACGAGAGATTAGTATTGCCGTCGATGGTAATGTGATTGTCGTCGTACAGATAAACGAGATTGCCGAGCCCGAGATGCCCCGCGATTGAGGCAGCCTCGCTCGAGACGCCTTCCATCAGGTCGCCATCGCTGACAATCGCGAAAATATTGTGATCGAAGAGCCGCGAATTCCCTCGCTCGAAGCGCGCCGCCAGATGCTTGGCGGCGATCGCCATCCCGACCCCGTTGCCGAAGCCCTGTCCGAGCGGTCCGGTAGTCGTTTCCACGCCCGCGGTCAGGTAATTCTCCGGATGGCCGGGGGTTTTGCTATCGACTTGCCGGAAATGTTTGATGTCGTCGAGGCTCAGGTCATAGCCGGTCAAGTAAAGCGTTGAATACAGCAGCATCGAGCCGTGTCCGGCCGACAATACGAAGCGGTCGCGCCCGTACCATTTGGGATTGCGCGGATTATGCCGCATAAAGCGGGTAAAGAGCAGATAAGCGACCGGCGCCATGCCCATCGGCATGCCAGGATGGCCGGAATTGGCCTTTTGCACCGCATCGATCGCGAGCACGCGAATCGAATTGATGCACGACTGATCGAGCGTTGAAGGCGACAGCATACTCTCGGGTGCAAGTGCCAAGGTGTGGTTCCTTTGCTTATGCTTTGAAAAGCTCTACCAGTGACGCCGAATCTAGCCTTGAATGGCGTCCGTTGAGGCTTTTGCGTCGAAAAACGGCCTCGAAAGCGGAGGCGAGTCGCCCGATCACCAGTCTACGTTGGGATCGTCCTTCGGATCGCCGGCTTTGTGTCGCATCGCATTGACCGCCTCTTTCGCCGTATGTTTGTCGCCGAGACTGAGGGCGGCGCTGAACCGATCGGTCAGCATGCGCATCAGCATCGCTTCGTCCGGGTCGAGTTCACCGGCCAGCGATGCCATCCGCTCCATCGCGCCGCGAATCTTCACCAGCGCGCCCGCAATATCGCCGGTTTGACGCAACAAGGCGGCATCCGCCAGCCGTGCCCGCAATTCGGCGACTACCGGACGCGCTTTTGGCCCGATCGTAATCTCAAGTTCCCGCAAACTGTCGGTCAACTTGAGAAATGAATCGAGCGTCGCAGCGTCGAAAGGCACAGAGAAATTGTTTCACTTATCGGGCGAGCCAATCAAGGTTGGCGGCTTATATTGGCCCGGAATCCCGGCAGAGGTAACAGAGTCGGAACACAGCCCCCAACCGGGGCGATGTTTTCGCCGCTTGCTTCTGATAATAGAGTTTACCACGTCGAAGGATGGAGGGCTGCGGGTTCCCGATGAGACGCAACGTTGACCGGCGGGTGGTGGTGACCGGAATGGGTTTGGTTACGCCGCTCGGGACGGGGATCGAAAAGAACTGGGAAGCGCTGATGGCGGGGCGCTCGGGAGTCGGGCCCATCACGCGGTTCGACGTGACCGACTTTGCCACCCGCATCGCGGGCGAGGTACACGACTTCGACCCGCTGGACTGGATCGAGAAAAAAGACGTCCGCAAGATGGACCTCTTCATCCAGTACGCGGTCGCCTCGGCCGAGCAGGCGATGCGTCATTCGCGGTTGAAGATCGACGATAGCAACGCAGACCGCGTCGGGGTGCTGATCGGCAACGGGATCGGCGGACTCTGCACCATCGAGGAAAATCATCTGATCTTCCTCCAGACCCGCCTGAAGCGGATCACCCCGTTTTTTATCCCCAAGTTGATTGGCAATCTGGCGCCCGGACAAATTTCGATTCGCTTCGGCGCGCGCGGCGAAAATATCACCACCACCAGCGCCTGCGCCTCCGGCAGTCACGCGATCGGCGAGGCCTACCGCATGATTCGCCACGGCTACCTCGACGCCGCGATTACCGGCGGCACCGAAGCAGCCCTGACCTCCCTGGGCATCGGCGGCTTCATCGTGATGCGCGCGCTTTCCGAGCGCAACGACGACCCGGCCGCGGCCAGCCGCCCCTTCGATCGCGACCGTGACGGGTTCGTGATGGCGGAAGGCGCCGGAGCCTTGATCCTTGAAGAGCGAGAGGCCGCGATGGCGCGCGGCGCCGAGATCTTGAGCGAAATCGTTGGTTACGCCTCGAATTCCGACGCCTACCACATTACTTCGCCCGCGCCCGAAGGTCAGGGCGCCGCCCGATGCATGCGCTTATGCCTCGAAGACGGCGATATCGACCCCGGGATGGTGGACTACATCAACGCTCATGGAACCTCGACCCCGCAAGGCGACGTGGCGGAGACCCAGGCGATCAAGCAGGTCTTCGGCGAACATGCGGCGAAAATCCCGGTTAGCTCGACCAAATCGATGACCGGTCATACGCTGGGGGCAGCTGGCGCGATCGAGTCGGTCTTCGTCATCATGGCGATCAACCGCGGCATGCTGCCGCCGACCATCAACCAGGACCATTCCGATCCGGAGTGCGACCTGGACTACGTGCCCAATCGTGCCCGGCCGGCCAGGATCAGGCTGGCGCTCAACAACTCGTTCGGGTTCGGGGGCACCAATACGACCCTGGCCTTCCGCCAGGCGGCCGATAACTGAACGGACGCGATCGATGGGTTCGAGAATCGTCGCCACGGGACGTGCTACGCCCCGTGCCTGCATCAGCAATCAAGATCTGTCGCGGCGCATGGACACCTCCGACGAATGGGTGCGCAGCCGCACCGGGATAGTTCAGCGCTACGTGATGAGCAGCGGGGAATCGCTGGTCGACCTCGCTGCCGAGGCCAGCCGCACCGCACTTGCCCGCGCCGGGATGAAGCCCGGCGATATCGAGGCGATCGTCGTTGGCACGGTCTCGTCGGACTATGGCTTCCCGTCTTTCGGCTGCCAGTTGCAGCATCGACTGGGGCTCGACACTATCCCGGCCTTCGACGTTGCCGCAGCCTGCTCGGGATTCATTTACGCGCTCAGCGTGGCGGACTCCTCGCTGCGGGCCGGAGACTGGCGGCGCGTCCTGGTGATTGGGGCCGACGCGCTCTCGACCATGGTCGATTGGAACGATCGCGGCACCGCGGTGCTGTTTGGCGACGGCGCGGGTGCCGCGGTGCTGGTCAGGGAGAACAACTCGCGTGGAGTGCTCGCCAGCCTGCTGCGTTCGTCGGGCGAATATTGGCAGCTGCTTTCGGTGCGCAATCGCGGCGTGCTTACCACGATGGACGCCGAGGCGCGCCGGGAAAATGACGACGCGATCAAAATGAAGGGTCCGGAACTCTTCAAGATAGCGGTCAAGAGCATGGCGGACGTCTCCGCCCAGGTCGCCGAGCGGGCCGGCGTGGCGCTCGACGAAATCGCCTTGATCGTTCCGCATCAGGCCAACCTGCGCATTATCAACGCGGTGGCCCAGCGCCTCGGCCTGCCGCCGGAGAAGGTCTTCACCAACGTCGACCGCTACGGCAACACCTCGGCCGCCTCGGTCCCGATCGCGCTCGACGAAGCGCTCGAAGCCAACCGGATTCACGACAACGATTTGATCATGCTCAACGCCTGCGGCGGCGGGCTGACCTGGGGCGCCAACCTGCTGCGCTGGTAAGCCACGGCCCGGCTTTACATACTGGGCTGAATCGGGCGATGGTTGGGTCCGCGGCGGGATCGACCGCGTTTCAATGACCACCAGACTGATCGCTGACGGCAAGCTCACGATAGGAGACCTCGAGCTCGAGGTTTTTCATCGGGGCGTTGGCCCGCCGATGCTTCTACTGCATGGCGGTAGCGGCCTCGACCATCGCGCGAAATTCCTCGAACTGATGGCCGCGCGTTTCGAGGTTATCGCCCCGTCGCATCCCGGATTCGGCCGTTCGCCGCTGCCGGATCGCTTCGACAGCGTTGACGATCTCGCCTATCTCTACCTCGATTTGCTCGACACGCTCGACCTTCGCGAGGTAACGCTGGTGGGCTTTTCGCTCGGCGGATGGATCGCCGCGGAACTCGCGGTGCGCTGCAGCCATCGCCTGAAACGGCTGGTGCTGGTGGGGCCGGTGGGGATCAAGGTCAGCGATCGTGAGACCCGCGACCTCCCGGACATTTTCGCGCTTTCGCCGGATACCGTCGCGAAACTGACTTTCCACGATCCGGCGCAAGCTGTGCTCGACTTTTCCTCGATGAGCGACGACGAACTGCGCATAATCGCGCGCAACCGCGAGTCGCTCGCGCTCTATAGCTGGGAGCCGTACATGCACAATCCCAAGCTGCGCTATCGGCTCGGCCGTATCCGGATTCCGGCTCTGCTGATACGTGGCCAAAGCGACGGATTGATCAGCCCGGCCTATGCCGAGGCATACGCGGCGTTGATTCCCGGTTCGCGGCTGGAAACGATCGCCGAGGCCGGACACGTGCCGCAGATCGAGCAGCCGGAGGAATTCGCGCGCCGGGTTATCGCGTTCGCGTCCACATGAAGACCGGGCGGCGGCGGGTGCAACTATGAAGACGTGGTTCTTTACCGAAACCGCTTATCCTTATTTGCCCGACGAGTACGAGTCGATTCGGGTGGTGTTGCCGAACCGGATCTTCAATCCGCGGGTCGGCGCCGAGCTTTATCATCGCTACCTCGACGAATGGCTCCATGCCGAGGAGGCGGGCCTCGACATTATGCTCAACGAGCATCATCAGACCGCCACCTGCCTCGACCCGGCGGCGCCGCTGATGCTCGCGATCCTGGCGCGCGAAACCAGCAAGGCGCGGCTGCTGATCCTGGGCAACCCCATCGCAAATCGCCGCCAGCCGGTGCGGGTCGCCGAGGAAATGGCGATGGTCGACAACCTCTCGCGCGGGCGGCTCGAATGCGGCTTCGTGCGCGGCGTGCCGTACGAGATTTCGGCGATGAATTCGAGCCCGGTGCGGATGTCCGAGCGGTTCTGGGAAGCCCATGACCTGATCATGAAGGCCTGGACCTCGCATGACGGCCCGTTCAGTTGGGAGGGCCGTTACTTCCATCATCGCCAGGTCAATATCTGGCCGCGTCCCTACCAGGAGCCGCATCCGCCGGTCTGGATTACCTCCCTGAGCCCGGGCAGTATCGCGCCGATCGCCGACCGGCGCTACGTGGTCGGAACCTTTCTGACCGGCTTCGACGGCTCGAAGGCGATTTTCAACGCCTATCGCGAACGGGCGCACGAAAACGGATGGGAGGCGCCCAACGACCGCTTCGCCTACGCGGCGCTGGTCTACACCGGGGAAACCGATGAGGAAGGCTTCGCCGGCGCACGCAAGCTGATGTGGTATATCGAGTCGAACCACGTCTCGCCACAGTTCATCAATCCGCCGGGCTACGTGCCGCCCGAAGTCGCGGCCAAGGCGATGCGCAACGGCGGCTCGCTTTACAAGTACGACAAACCCAACCTCGAAGGCTTGATCTCGCAGGGCGTGGTCTTCGCCGGGAATCCCGACACGGTCTTCAAGCAGATCAAGACCATGTATGACTACAACGGCGGCTTCGGTCATCTGCTGGTGATGGGTCAGGCCGGTTTCCTCGACAATAAGGAAACCGTCCGCGGCATCGACCTGCTGGCGAAGGAAGTCTACCCCCGCCTGAAGGAGTTGCACTGATTGGCGATGTTCGACGGGATGGTGCCATGGCCGGCGGAATTTGCCGCGCGATATCGGGCCCGCGGCTACTGGCAGGGCGTCACGATCGGCCAGGTCTTCGACGACGCCGTCCGCCGTTACGCCGAACGCGAGGCGATAATCGATGGTGAGCGGCGACTGACCTACGCGCAGCTTGCCGCGATAGTCGAGCGGCTGGCGCTGCACTTCGCCGACCGCGGCATGGGCGGCGGCCGCCGGATCGTCTTCCAATTGCCTAACTCGCTCGAATGCACCGTCGCCTACTTCGCCTGCCTCAAGACCGGGGCAATCCCGATAGCCGCCCTCCCCGCTCATCGCCATAGCGAGATCGAGCACCTGGCACGCTTCACCGGCGCTTACGCATGGTTGATCCCGTCGGAGTACCGCCGTTTCGATTACGTTGCGATGGCCCGGGAACTGCGCGACGGCCTGCCCGCAATGCGCGAGATTATCGCTTTGGGTGGCGCCGCCGACGGCGTCACTTCGCTGGACGACCTGCTCGCAGACCCAATCGAGCAGCGCCTGGCGCCTTCGTCGCTGGCGCGGCTGAGCCCCGCGCCCGACAGCCCGGCGGTCTTCCAGCTTTCGGGCGGCAGCACCGGCTTGCCCAAAGTGATCCCGCGCACCCATGATGACTATCTCTACAATTCATACCTGCTCGCGTCGAAATCGGGCTTCGACCGCGACGGCGTCGCCTTGGTCGCGATTCCGATGATGCATAACTTTCCGCTGGCCGGCGCAATTCAGCCAGGATTGCTTACCGGCGCGAAGGTGGTGCTGGCGCAGGGACCGGAGCCTCAAACGGTGCTCGATTCGATCGAACGGGAACGGGTCACGTGGGTCTGCGCGGTGCCTGCGATGGTCGTCAACTGGCTCAACGACGCACGGATCAAGCACACCGACCTATCGTCGCTGAGATCGCTGGCGGTCGGAGGTTCGCGGCTCAATCCCGGTCCGGCGCGCCGGGTGCTCGATGAAATCGGCCCGGTGTTAACGCAGGTATTCGGGATGGCCGAGGGGTTGTGCTGCTCGACTCAAGCCGGCGACCCTGAAGAGGTGGTCGTCGAGACCCAGGGCCGGCCGGTTTCCGAGGCCGATGAATTCAGGATCGTCGACGAGGACTTGCGCGAGGTGGCGCCCGGCGAGTTGGGCGAACTGATTACGCGCGGCCCTTACACGATTCGCGGCTACTACAACGCCGTCGATCATAATAGAACGGCGTTTACTGCTGATGGGTATTATCGCACCGGCGACATGGTTAGGATGCATCCGAGCGGCAACTTCGTGGTCGAGGGACGCAGCAAAGACCTGATCAATCGGGGCGGCGAAAAGATTAGCGCCGAAGAGATCGAAAACCTCATCATGACTCATCCCGCGGTGCAGAATGCCGCGGTAGTGTCGATGCCGGACCCCGTGATGGGCGAGCGGGCGTGCGCCTATACGATCCTGCGCTCAAAGGCTACGCTGGACCTGAAGACGCTGGTGGGCTTCCTGGAGCAAAAGAGGATCGCGCGCTTCAAGTTGCCGGAGCGGCTCGAAGTGGTGGACGCTTTTCCGACTACCGCCGTCGGCAAGGTCTCCAAGAAGGACCTGCGCGAGGCGATCCGGCGCAAACTCGAGGGTGAGGCGGGCGAACGATGACCTCGATTCTCGAGGAAATACGCGATGCCTACGCATTGTTTGGTATCGAAATCGATGGCGCCGCGACTTATGGCACGTACTATCGTATCCGATGCGGGCGCTGCGGGCGTCTGCTCGGAACTGTCGGTGACAAACTTTTGCCGGGCATGGCCGAAGCCATGACGCGCGAACAATTCGACCTCTATGCGACTGGCATGCTCGGATGTAGATGCGGGTATCAAGCGGAGCGCGCCCGGGCGATCGATGGCCCACGCGCCGAGGCGGCCCGTGCGCGGCTGGGGCAGTGACCGGAAAGTCGCCGCAAGGAGAGCAACCTGTGGCCTTCAATGAACGCGAATTCGACGAAATCGAGGCTTCCAGCGAGCCGCGCCGGGAACGCGGCGGCGGACTGTGGCCGTTCTGGCCGCGCGTCTATGCCCAGGGCGACCCATTGCCCGATTTGAGCTGCAAGGTCAGCCGGCCGGACTATGTCTTCGACGAAGGCGACGAATTACCCGAGGAATACCGCGCATTGTTGATGAAAATGCTGCGGCATGAGGGCGAACGGGCCGGCAACAAGAGCTTCCTGGGCTTGATGGGCACCTGTCTCGAAGTTGCCGAGACCTTCGCCCCGAATTCCGAGGCGCGTCTGCTCAAATCCGAGTACCTCGCCGAAGAGCTCAAGCACGCCATCATGTTTCATCGTCTGTCGGTCGGACTCGACCCGGACTTCGCTTTGCGCGACGTGCCCTATGCGCACTACGCCTTTCATTTGCCGCGCGAGACCTGGGTGGACGACGCCTTTTTCCACTTTTTGATCGATTTGAACGGCGCATTCCATGCGCGCGACTGGCGCGAATCCAGCTACACTCCGCTGCGCAAAATTTCACGTACGATCGAGCGCGACGAATTCGGCCATTCCGAGATGGGCTACCATTTTCTTCATGAAGCTTGCGAAAGCGTGAAAGGACGCGCGATCACGCAAGCGCTGCTGCCAAAATGGTACTCGGCGGCATTGGACATGTTCGGACGCTCGGATTCACCTAATACCCCGAAATTCATCAATTGGGGTCTCAAGAGTGTCGGCAACGCGGAGATCCGGCAGGCTTACAAAAGCTATGTCGATAGCAAGATCGGCGGACTCGGGCTCGACGTCCCCGACGAGCGCCAGAACCGGCGGTTTCTCTGAGGCTTGGCCGGCGTAATCAGCAACCTGCTCCAGCGTCGCGTAATCGTCACGCTCGGCAAGGGCGGAGTCGGGCGCACCAGCGTTAGCGCCGCGATTGCACTTGTCGCCGCTGGCAGCGGGATGCGCGCGCTGATAATCGAAACCGATCCCGAACAGCCGATTGCGGCCGGCTACGGTCTGAAGCCGGGGCTCGAGCCGGTCGCCTTGGCGCACAATTTATGGGCGCTGTTTCTGGGCGGTCAGGAATCGCTTGAGGATTACCTCGGCATGGCCGTTCCTGGAGCGATTCTGCGAGTGGTCCGGGCCAGCTCGCTATATCAGTATTTCGTCAGCGCGGCGCCCGGTATCCGCGAACTGACGATGATGGGCAAGATCTACCATGAAGTGGAGCGTCGCTCGAAGAGCCTGCCGCCATGGGACCTGATCGTGGTCGACGCGCCCGCCAGCGGCCAGGCCCTTAGCATGATTAGAATGCCGTTTGTCGCGAATGAGACCTTCGGCAACAGTATCGTTGGCAGTGAGGCGAGCCAGGTAGCGGCTTTTTTCCGCGATCGCTCGAAATGCGCGCTAATCGCGGTTACGACCGCCGAAGCCTTCGCAATTTCCGAAACACTCGAGATCCATCACGCGCTCGAAGCCCTCGGGCTTGGATTGGCCGCGGTCATCTTCAATCGTTCGACCGCTGGGGGTTTCGAATCGAGCGATATTACCAGAATGCTGACCCGTGCTGCGCGCGGCAAGGCCCTGAAAAATCCAGGGATTTTGGCGGAAATAGCCCGAAAAGACCTCAAGCGAAGAAATCGCGAACGGCGCGCCCTGGGCTTGCTCGCGCGGCAGATAAATACGCCGACTATCCAGCTTATCGATAGGCGCGGGCTGGCAAATCGTGAACTCGCCTCGGAACTGGCTGGACAGCTCGTGCATGACGCCAAAATCACTATTGCGGCCGTCGATGCGGCGCAGGGTCACCAGCCCTGATGCAACAGGATCGTTGGCTGGAATCGCGCGGCGTGCGCAATTAGGCTTTAAAGCGTCGCTATCAGGGTTGTGTACGCCGATTTTGAGGGCTGGAGGAATAGATGCCCGAGTCCGCGATCAAGAGCCAAAGCGGCGCAAAGCCGAAGCGTGATCCCTGGATTATTCGAACTTACGCTGGCTTTGGCGATGCAAAGCAGGCTAATACGCGTTTTCTGCGCAACCTAAAAGAAGGCCAGCGCGGACTCTCGATCGCCTTCGATCTGCCCACCCAAAACGGCTACGACCCCGACGCGCCGGTCGCCACGGGCGAGGTCGGCAAGGCCGGCGTATCAATCTGCCATTGGCACGACATGGAGCAGTTGCTCGAGGGGATTCCGCTCGACCAAATCAACACCTCGATGACAATCAACGCGACGGCCCCGTTTCTATTCGCGCTTTATCTGGTCGTCGCCGAGCGCCACAAGGTGCCGTGGAGCGAACTGCGCGGCACCACGCAAAACGACCTGATGAAGGAGTTCGTCGCGCGCGGGACCTCGATCTTCGACCCCGAGACTTCGCTCCGTCTCTCGACCGACCTGATCCGGTTTGCCGTCGAGCGCGTGCCAAACTGGAATCCGATCAACTGCTGCGGCTATCACTACATGGAAAGCGGCGCGGGTCCGGCCGAAGAGATCGGCTATACCTTCGGCAACGCGCTGATGATTCTCGACGCCTTGCGGCCGCATCTGGCTCCAGCCGCATTCGAGCAGACGGTCCGGCGGCTTTCTTTCTTTATCAACAGCGGAATCGAGCTGGTTCCCGAAATTTGCAAGGTGCGCGCCTACTTCAAACTATGGAGCGAGCTCTGCCGCGAACAGTTCGGAATCGAGGCCGTCGCCTTCCGCGCCGGTTGCCAGGTCCGCTCGCTCTCCCTGACGGAACGCCAGCCTGAAGTAAATATTATCCGGATCGCTTATGAGGCTCTGCCAGTGGTGATTTCGGCGGAGGCTCGCGTTAACGCTCTCCAGTTGCCCGGTTTCCGCGAGGCGATGGCGTTGCCGGACGAAGCCGAGCAGTTGCTTGGGCTGCGTACCCAGCAGGTCCTGATGCACGAAACCGGGGTCGCGAACTATGGCGATATTTTCGAAGGCAGCCGGGTGGTCGAAAAGCTCACCGGCGAGATCGGCGAGCAGGCGCGCGCGATCGCCTTACGGCTGCGCGAGGCGGGTTACACGCGCGCAATTTCGATCGTCGCCGGGGAATTGACCCGCTCGCTGGCCGAGCGTCAGCGGCGGCTGGAAATCGGCGAGACCGTTCAGATCGGCGTCAATGCGTTTATGGGCGATATCGGCTTGACGCCAGGCCCCGCCGCTGCAACGGAAACTGATTATTCGGCGCTCGAGCATGAGCGCCGCGCCGCGATCGCGCAATGGCGAGGTCGGCGTAGCCATGCCGAAGTGGCTAAGGCGCGCGAACGGCTGGGGCACGCCGCCGCCGAATCGGGCCCACTGACCGAGCTCACGCTCGAATTGGCGCGCGCCGGCGGCACGGTCGGCGAATGGGCGGCGACTATCGAAACCGCAAGTCGCGGCCGCTACGTCCCGCCGATTCTCGATCGCGGCGCTCCGATTGGCGGATTCAAGGTTCCGACCGCGAAGCGCCAGCTCCGCATTGCGCTCGGCAAGGCGGGACTCGACGGCCATATCAACGCGGTCAAGCTCCTCGCCCATGCGTGTATGCAGGCGGGCATGGAGGTTATCCTGGCGGGGTTCAAGCAAACCCCGTCGCAGTTGGTCGAGACGGCGCTGCAGGAGGACGCGGATATTCTGGCGATCAGCAGTCTTGCCGGTGCTCATCTTTCGATTGCGCGGGAGACCCTCGCGCTGCTGAAGCACCATGGCGCGGCGGATGTTAAACTCGTAATGGGCGGGATAATTCCGGAAGCCGATCGTCAGTCTTTGCTCGAGCTTGGCGTGCGCGCCGTATTCACGCCCAAGGATTCGAACCTCGGCGCGATTGTCGAACGGATTATCGCGGTTGGTGACGAGCGGTGAAGGTTTAGACCGGCGAAAGCCGCCATCCCCATCGGCCGGAATATAAGGAATGTGAGTGTGCGATGAGACGCTGGAGTGTGGCAATTGTCTTCATAACGATGGCGGGGCTGTGCGGCTCGCGCGCGTTTGCCGCCGAAGCGCGGCCGTGGCTCTGCCGTGACAAACCGGTCTTCTCGTCGAACAAGCCGATGAGTTACCAGGCGGTCAATCACGGTGGCGGACGCTGGCTGATGACCTTCATGCGCTTCGATCCGGCTGGCGGTAGCGGTCACGACGGATTCACCGTTTACGCCACGGATAGTATCAATGCCCGTGCGCAAGGGATGCTCGAAGCGGGTCAGTGGTACGCGGTCGCACTCTATCGTTCTGGCGGCCATTGGATCTGTCCCGGCAATGCGCGCGAAAGCGACGAACCCGCGACGGGCGTGGTGAGCGATCTGTGCTACGGCGAAGAGCCTGGGACGTGCCCGGTCAAATTGACGGTGCGCGAGCAGTCGGGCAGTCATCCATAATCGCAGGCAGAGTCAGCTCGGCCGGCCGGCTCCCGTGCGACGTGCGTGAACCGTGAATGCCGAGAGGCAGGTGTCGGGCGCGGACGAGCGGATGCATGGCGCACAGGCTGGATATGCGCCGCGCGCGCGACTGCTCTACTACTCACCTGCCCTGATTCTGCTGATTATCGCGATAGCCGATGCGAGCCGGCTGGCCGACCCCGACTTGTGGCGGCAAATTCGCGTCGGCCAGCAGATTCTGGCCAGCGGTCATCCGGCCACGATCGATTCGTACTCATACTCGGTCGCGGGTCATCCGTGGCTGAATCATGCCTGGCTGGGCGATGTCGTCATTGCATCGTTCTACAACGCCTTGGGGATATTCGGCCTTAAACTATTTAAATTTCTGGTGACCGCCGCAATTGTGATCCTGATGGCCTCGGCGGCGGCCGAAACCGGTGCGTCGAGGCCGGTCCAACTGGGGCTGCTGCTGGGCCTGGCGGTTGCGCTCGGGCCGTTTATACAGTTTCGTCCACAGATTTTCAGCTACGTTATGCTTAGCAGTCTGATGCTATTGCTCGCGCGGAACACATATCGAGGACCGGCGCGGCTCTGGCCTGTTATCCCCGGGTTGGCCTTGTGGGCCAATTTGCACGGCGGGTTCGTGGTCGGCGTCGCCGTTATCGGAGCCTATGGCACCGTGCGGCTGCTGCTGGATCTGTGGCGAGGCCAGCCGATCAACCGCGCCGGACGCATTGTCGCAATCGCTTGCCTGGCGATGCTGGCCACCAGTCTCACGCCGTACGGCAGCCGCGGCTGGTATACCGTCGCTGTTTCAATCACCAGTCCGGCGGCGCGGGGGGCAATCCTGGAATGGGAGCCACTGATTGTCGCAATGGCGCAGCAGTGGCAGGAAGCGCACGCCACGATATTCTTCTATTTGGCGCTTTTTTCGTCGGGTTCCGCGCTCGCGCTACTGGTGGTGGCCGCCCCCAAGGTAGATGACTGGCCGCTCGTGATAGTCGCGGCGATGCTGACCGCGGGTGCGTTTCTCTCGATGCGCAATCTTCCACTCGCCTTGATCGCGATCCTGCCTCCATTAAGTCATCATATCGGCCAATGGCGGGTTCGGAGCTATGGGCTTACGGTTGGCGCAGAGACGCGGGCGCCAAGGTTGCATCAGGCCGCCCTGGCTGCGCTGGCGATTATTCTGCTCGTGCAAACAGGCTTCTTTTCGAATCGGCTGACAACCGCAATCGCCTATCCCGAGCAAGCGGTTGCGTTTATGCGGCGAAACTCGCTGCGCGGCAGGATTCTCAATGATGTCAATTGGGGCGGCTATCTGATCTGGCACGAGCCGCGCAGCAAGGTGTTCATCGATGGGCGTTTTGAGACGCTCTATCCGCTGGGGCTCTTAGTCAATTACCTGCGGTTCTATACGGGTGTGCCCGGGTGGAAGCAGGTGCTCGACGGCTACCCCCACGACTATGTGCTGATCGGCACGAGGACCGCAGTTTTCCCGCTGATGAGTCGGCAGAAGGCTTGGCGCTTGATCTACCACGATCGGGACGCGGCACTGTTCGCGCGCGCTGGCTCATCGGCGGCGAATCTGCCCGGAGTTCCGCTGATGAGCGATTCGCGCGATAACCGGAACTTCCCGTGAGACCTTTCGATACGCGGATAGGCGGGTTGACTCGGGCGCCGTCGAGCCGGGCTTCGTGCCGGCGCTCGGCCGGCAGCCGAAGCCTCCGCCGTGTGCCGTGGCTGCCGATGCTGATGGCGACGCTGCTGTTTCTGGCAGGATGCGCCAACGTCAGCCCGCCGCAATCGCCAGGCGGGACGGGTCAGGCGAGAGCGCTGCCGCCCTCGAACGAAGCGCCTCCTGCACGGCTGCCGTTCGCACCGCCGGTTTCGCCGCGATTGCCGGCGACGCTGGCGCCCTTCGAGATCGCAGCGGGGCCCGACGGAAATATATGGTTCACGGAATTTCGCGCCAACCGGATCGGTAGCATCACGCCGTCGGGCGAGATCAGCAGCTTCGAGTTGGGTGGCGGCGGGTTTCCCGAGCGCTTGAGCGGGGGGCCGGACGACGCGATTTGGTTCACCGATCCAGCCGGCAATCGGCTCGGGCGGCTTGGGATGGACGGAGCGACTGCCTACGTTCTGCTGCCGACGCCGCAGAGCGGTCCAGCGGGGATTACCCTTGGTACCGATGGCAACCTGTGGTTCACGGAGCATGCGGCGAACCGGGTCGGCCGGGTGACGCCGCTTGGCACCGTGACCGAGTTCGTGCTGCCGCATAAGGGCTCTCCGGCCGGAATCGTCGAGGGAACCGACGGGGAGTTTTATATCGCCGAGAACGGAGGGAACAGGATCGATCGAATTTCGATGGACGGGCGGGTCGTCGAATTCCCGTTGCCAACCCCGGTGCGGCGTCCCAATGACCTCACTGTCACCCAGGACGGCAGCATTTGGTTCACCGAGATTGCCACCGACCGGATCGGACGCCTGACCAGCGGCGAGGTCGCCGAGTACGAGTTGCCTGTGAGGGGGCGGCCGCTGGGAATCACGGCCGGCCCCGACGGCAATGTCTGGGTGACCGTCCCGCATGCGCATGCGGTTTGTAAGGTAGCCAGGGATGGGCGGGCGGAGGCGTTTTTTCTGCCTGATCGCACCCGTCCGGGATTCATCGCGACCGGAGCCGACGGAAATCTCTGGTTCACCGAGCCGGACGGGATGATCGGCCGGGTCACCCCCGCAGGCGCGCTGGTCGAATTTTCAGCGCGTCCGAGCGAGAATGCCCGCGATGAATCTCGCGCCCCCGAGTTGGTGCGCCGCCTGCTGATCGCACCTTGAAGCTGCCTGTCGGTGCCCTGATTTTCCTGTTCCGGGCGCGGTCTTTTGCGCTATAAGCGGGGCATCACAACCACACGATTAGGGGCGGCGGCCGCCGCGCTCGAGGAGATGTCATCATGGCTGGTCATCTGGAAGGGAAAGTTGCCGCGGTAACCGGCGGCGGACGCGGAATCGGCCGCGAGGTCAGCAAGGCGCTCGCCCGTCAGGGCGCGGCGGTCGTGGTCAATGACCTCGGCGTTACGGTAGCGGGCCAGAAAGAAACGGTTTCGCCGGCTGACGATGCAGCCAAGGAAATCAAGGCCGCGGGCGGAAACGCAAGCTCCAATCATATGGATATCTCCACCCCCGAGGGTGGCGAGGGGCTGGTCAACCAGGCGATCAAGGACTTCGGCAAACTCGACATCCTGGTGAACGTCGCAGGAATTCTCCGCGACCGCATGATCTTCAATATGACGATTGAGGAATGGGACGCCGTTGTGCGGGTGCATCTGCGAGGCCATTTCTGCACGATGCGCCCGGCCACCGCGCATATGCGCGAGCGCAAGTTCGGCAGGATCATAAATTTCTCATCGAACTCAGCGCAGGGGGCTCCTGGCCAGCCCAACTACGCAGCGGCTAAGGCGGGAATCCTTGGCCTGACATACAGCACCGCCAACGCGATGCAAAAGTACGGCGTGACCTGCAACGCGATGTTTCCCGGTGCGGCAACTCGCATGACCGACACGATTCCGGCAGGGCGGATGCCCGGAGCGGGGGAATTCGACAGTGCTACCTCAGTCGGAACGCCGCGCGACCCGGCGAATGTCCCGCCTATAATCGTCTACTTGTGCAGCGACGAAGCGTCCGAAGTCACCGGCCAGTGCTTTGGGGCCTCGGGCTACCGGATTACCCGCTATTCGCATATGAAGCCCGAGCGGGTATTGATCAACAACGGTCCGTGGGACATTGACGACATTTTCAAATTGTTCAAGCAGACCCTCGGGGTTGGGCTGGAACCGCCGCGGATGTTTTAGCGGAATTGTCTGGATCGCGGGCGGGCGTGTGCATCCGCATACGCCCGACGCGTGGCCGCGCTGATTGACTGACTCTCCTCAATTCCTGGTCGGCACCGCGTCATGGACCGATCCCACGTTGGTCAAATCGGACCTTTTCTACCCACCGGAGGCTAATACCGCGGAACGGCGGCTGAGCTTTTACGCGAGCCATTTCGCGACGGTCGAAGTCGATTCCTCCTTTTACGCGATCCTTTCCGAACGGGTTGCTCAGCTATGGGCCGAACGCACCCCGCCCGACTTTACCTTCAATGTCAAAGCGTTCGCCTGGCTCACGCAGCATCCGGCTGACGTCCGGCGTCTGCCGCAAGCGATCAAGGAAGTCTTGCCCGCCGCGCTCAAAAACGCCCCCCGAATCAAAACTCCCCCTCCTTCCGTGCTCGACCTCGCGTTTCAAATGTTCTGGGGTTCGCTTGAACCGTTGCGCAAGGCACACAAATTGGGAAGGGTGTTATTCCAGATGCCACCCTATGTTACTTTCAAACCGACGAATTTCGACTACCTGGCGTCGCTGCGGGAGCGGATGCCGGGCGCTGAGATCGCGGTTGAATTCCGTCATCCGAGTTGGGTCGAACCCAGCCATCAGACCGAGACAATGGCCTTCCTGCGTGAGCATCAGCTCGCCTACGTTTCGGTCGACACGCCGTCGGTGACCGGACTTCCGACGATCCTCGAAGTGACCGCCAATGACGCGTATATCCGCCTTCACGGCCGCAACGCCGCTAATTGGTACCAACGCAGCACCAGCGCCGCCGAACGGTTCAAGTATCTGTACGCCGAGCGCGAGCTTGCCGAATGGGCCGGCCGGCTCAAACAGCTCTCGGGAGTCAGGCGGGCATTCGCGATCTTCAATAACTGTTACGCCAACTTCGGAATCATGAACGCTACCACGATGCGCGAGATGCTGCTGCGCCGATGATGCGCCTTTATCAATTTGCCACCAGTCCGTTTTGCGCGAAGGTGCGCAAGATTCTCGACTACAAGGGAATCGACTACGAAATTGTCGAAGTTGACTACGTTGAGCGAAAGGAATTGGTCCTCGCCTCCGGCCAGATTCTGGTGCCGGCACTGACCTTCGAGAGCGGCGAGACCATCGTGGATTCAGATCGTATCGCGGCAGTGCTGGAGCAGCGCTATCCGGCACCGACGATTTTTCCTCCTGAATGGCGCGGCGTTCATCTTGCGTTAGCACGTTACTTCGACGGCGAACTGGAGGACGCGCTGTTTCGGGCGGCCATTCCCGATGAAGCCGCATATTTCCGGCGCCAGGGGCCGGATCGCGAAGCGCTCTGGCGCCTTATCCGCGAGCGCAAGTACGGCGCAGGGTTTGTCGAGCAAATGACCCGCGACCATGACGCGCGCCTGGCGCATGCCCACGCGCTGCTTGCGCCGCTGGAAGACTCGCTGGGCGAGCGGGCCTTTATCCTCGGACGCATCGGCTACGCCGACTTTGCGCTCTACGGGCAGCTTGTTTATTTCGCGCTCAACGGGACCCTTACGATCGCGCCCGGGCTGCCAAATCTGCGCTTTTTTTTTGAACGCATGGATCGTCTTTCGTCGGTGCTCGGTGACTATTAGGCATCTTGCAACAGCGCTGCCCAATACTCCTTCCCCCTCTCGCGCATTGGCGCTTTGCCTTTGGTGGCGCAAAGCCCCTGCCAACATATGTTCCTGGCTACTGACCGACACCTGGTGAGTTGCGAGCGGACCCGCAGGGCATCTGGGTGGCTGAGAGCGTCAAAAATATGTCACGCATGAGTTCACCTGGTGATGACTGGGGCGCTACTACTGTTACCCAAGTTGTGACTAGCCAATCATAAGCAGGACGAAAATACTCGCACCCTTCCTGTAGAGTTGACGGTCCGATTATTGCTCCCTCTGGATAGCAGGGGGCTTTGAACGGACATTCGATTTCAGGTTGCCGGAGCTACGACGCTGTTTTGAAAGCGAGTCGTCGAATCTGACCGTTCGCTGCCTAAAAATCCCGCGAGCACGGAGACCGTTCGGCGGCATTCGATCGAGCAGGCAATGAGGCGGCATTGATCAGAGCGCAGTTCGAAGACCGGAAAGCAATGGCCGGAGTAACCTGGTCGAGATTGGCCCTGCCCGTTGTCTGGATCTTGATGAGCACGCTAATTCTTCCATCAAATGCGCTCGCCGAAACGCAGGCGCAGATACTTGAGCGGATCATCCGGGAAGTGGCGGAACTGAAGGCGAACAAGAAGCAGGACGAACGCAGAATCGAGGACCTCGAGCAGAAAGTGGACCAGATTCAAGAGCAGAATCGGCATTTGAAAGAAGCCAACCAGAAGCTCCGAACCGACACCAGCACGAAAATCGAAACCCTGGAGACTACCATCGATTCACCGATGGCGTCGTCTAAGTTTGGTGATGCTTTTGACCGATACCTCGGCTCGCACACATTTACCGTGACCGGCGCGGCTGGCGGCAACTTCATCTTCGACCAGCAAAGCGGCGCCCTCGACGACCTTCATCATGCCTCCCAGAACTCCTTCTTTGTCGACTGGGAACCCATGGTCCTATACCGCCCGCTGGACTGGATCCTGTTTCAAGGCGTACTGAGCGCCGGGTTTGGCAGTACCGGGACTGGAACTGACCTCTCCACCGCCGACTTTCAGCTTCTGCTTAATGACTACCTGACCCTGGTGGCGGGACTCTTCGACCAGCCATTCGGTGACTGGTACGAGGCTCAGAGTCCGATGTGGGTGAACCGGTTCGTGACGGCGCCGCTGCCGTTCGGAGTCGAGCCCGTGGTCCCACCAGGAGAGATAGGCATTCAGTTTAGAGGTGGGCTTCAATTCTGGGGGGTCGGT